>JAKFEJ010000423.1:0-2660 GCA_036675745.1 Chitinophagaceae bacterium
CCCACCCTTATCTTTGCGCCAAATTTCAGGAGCAATATGATTTCCAGGCCTTTCAAATCCTTATTGGTAGCGGCTTTTAGTCTGTTATTTGTTCTTTTTTGCCATGTAGCGATAGCTGGTGGCGGAGAAGGTACAGAGGCAAAATTTGACCCCGGTAAAGAAATGCTGGACCATATTGCAGATGCCCATGAATTTCATTTTTTCACAATCAAAAAAGAAGGTGGCGAAGATTTTCATGCTACACTGCCTTTACCGGTAATATTATATTCACCACAAAGAGGGTTTGATGTTTTTATGTCTTCGAAATTTCATCATGGCCATGAGATTTATAAAGGTTATAAACTGGAAGGGCATGATATTGTGCCTGTAAACGAAGGCGGCCAGGCAGATGAAACTGTAAAAGTTTATGATTTTTCACTTACCAAGAACGTGGTGCAGATGTTCCTGGCGCTGCTCATACTTTTTCTTATCCTTACAAACATGGCTAAAAAATATAAAACCGGGCAAGGCGTTACATCAGCCCCTAAAGGTTTGCAGAATGCCATTGAGCCTGTTATCATGTTTATAAGAGATGATGTGGCAAAGCCTAATCTGAGTCATAACTACAAAAAGTATTTACCTTATTTGCTTACCGTGTTTTTCTTTATTCTTATCAATAGCCTTTTTGGATTGTTGCCCGGCAGCGCTAATGTGACAGGTAATATTGCTTTTACCGCTGTACTGGGGATCATTTCATTCGTAGTTATTTTATTTAGTACCAATAAGCATTTCTGGGGTCATATCTTTTGGTTTCCCGGTGTGCCAATGCCTGTTAAAATTTTGATGTTACCTGTAGAGTTGATGGGAGTATTTACGAAGCCTTTTGCACTTATCATAAGGTTGTTCGCCAACATGACGGCGGGCCACATTATAATTCTCAGTTTTGTGAGCCTGATCTTCATCTTTGCAGAAATGGCTAAAACAGCCGGAATAGCATTTGCTCCTGTGTCAATAGCATTTGCGGTATTTATTTATATTATTGAAATTTTGGTTGCGTTTATCCAGGCATATATATTCACAAATCTTACAGCCGTGTTTATCAGCCAGGCGGTAGGCGATCCTCATTTTGAAGAAGACGTTCATCATTAATATCAATAGAATAAATTTTTTTTTAATTATAAAATCAGAATCATGGATTTAATGAACATTTTGCTGGAAGTTTCCGGAAGCTGGTCTCACTTTGGTGGTGCTATCGGTGCTGGTCTGGCTGCAATTGGTGCAGGTATCGGTATCGGACAAATTGGTAAAGGCGCTACTGAAGCTATTGCCCGTCAGCCGGAGGCAGCAAACGACATCCGTGGTGCTATGATTCTTACTGCAGCCTTCGTAGAGGGTGTTGCATTGTTTGCGGTAATTGCCGGTTTGCTGGCGGTTCTGAAAGCGTAAGCATAGTATCCCAATTTAGTACTGTACCTGTAGCACAGGGCGAAGGGTACAGTTGCTTTTAAAATTTTGTATTAAGAGATATAATATTTTTTCTATGAGTTTATTAACTCCTCATCTTGGTTTCTTTGTCTGGACGATAGTAGCATTCGTTGTAGTGTTATTATTGTTGAAAAAATTTGCCTGGAAGCCGATCCTCAAATCGTTGAATGAAAGAGAAAGCAATATTGCTAACTCCATCGCTGCTGCCGAAAAAGTAAGAGCCGAAATGGCACTCTTGAAGAGTGAAAACGAAGCTTTACTGGCAAAAGCCCGTGAAGAAAGAGCTCAAATGCTCAAAGAGGCAAGAGAGACAAAAGACAAAATGATCAACGATGCCAAAGATCTGGCTAAAGTAGAAGCCAGCAAGATCATTACGGAAGCCAGGGCGGCTATTGATATACAGAAAATGGCTGCCATAACTGAAGTAAAGAACCAGGTTGGGAAGCTGGTAATTGAAGTAAGTGAAAAAGTATTGAGAAAGGAATTGGGAAATAAAGAATTACAGGAAGCTCATATAAAAGAGCTGGTTGATGAAGTAAAATTGAATTAAAAACAGCTATGAGTTATTAGCTGCGAGCTGCGAGCCTTTGGGGCGGTTTTAGCTCGAAGCTCGAAGCTCAGGGCCCGAAGCTAATATTTATGCCAAATCCACGTTTAGCAACCCGTTACGCAAAATCACTACTTGACCTTGCTGTTGAAAGAGGCCAGCTGGATGCGGTATTTGCAGATATGCAACTGATGCACCAGATATGCAAAGGAAACCGTGATTTTGTAAACCTGCTGAATAGTCCTGTTATAAAAGCGGATACAAAAAGAAAGATCGTTGAGGCGGTTACTACAGGTAAAATATCTGAATTGACAACTGCCTTTAATTCATTGCTGATAAAAAAAGGAAGGGAAAGTAATTTGCCGGAGATCATCACTGCCTTCATCGATCAGTATAAAGAGTATAAAAATATTCACATAGTGAAATTGACAACAGCTGTGGCTGTTGGTGATGCCCTGAGAAAGGCGATCATAGACCAGGTTAAAAAAGCGAGCGGCTTTGATAATATTGAACTGGATGAAAAAGTGGATGAAGGTATTATCGGCGGGTTTGTATTGCAGGTAGGCGATAAATTGGTAGATGCCAGTATCTCATATGATTTGAAAACTATTGCAAAGCAATTTGACAATAACGATTTCATTTATAAGAT
>JAKFEJ010000106.1:0-2657 GCA_036675745.1 Chitinophagaceae bacterium
AAACCAAAAGCCCCATTGATCTTCACCAACAGGGCTTTCAATATGAAACTATATTTGATGTACTTTTAATAGCAAAAGATAGTTATGCAGCCTTATGTAGCAATGCTCCAGGCCGATGAGGATGACCGAATGCTCACCGAATCCATACTGGAAGAAATGGAGCACCGTGTTCCGATGCATTTCATTACCCGCATCAGCGAACTGGAAAACCTTGTCGCCACTTCAGGATTGCCATCGGTTATACTGATCAATAACCAGGATCACCGGCATAAAGCGATTGATCTGGTCAAACACCTGAAAGCTGATACATCGCTTGCTCATATACCTGTCATTGTATTAGGTGAAATAACAACGCCGGATTATATAAAACAATACTACCGTGCAGGCGCCAACACTTATATCACCAAACCATCTACTGTAGCTGCTACCAAAAAAAAGATCCAACTGTTTCTCGAATATTGGTTTGATGTAGCGGAAATATAATAGCGCTAAAAATAATAAAGAATGATATAAGCCCGATGGGCCACAGGCCGGGATTATATCATTCTTTATCCTGCATGAACAAGCATCGGCTCAAAATTTGTATAGCTTATCCTAAATGGCGATGCGTGAAAAAGAAAGAGAGCTTTTGGGAATTGCTGAAAAGATTAGATGAGCAGGCGGGAGAATTTAATATTCACCTGTCAGAAGCTAACAGGTATTTTGATACAGCCGCTGATAAAACAAGATCGGTGCTGATGAAACAAGAAAAAGACCTGCACGAAACGATCTCCAAAATAAAAAAAGCATTGAAAAAGCTTCGCCGCCAAAAAGATACAACGACAAAAAATGGGAAAAAGAATGCCGGTTTGTAATTATAAACTATCCGGGTTTAAAATTATCCCTGGTCATCTTCATCATCCTGGTAGCCATGCACAAGGTCATCAGGATCTTCCATTGATTCTTCGTTGATCAGGCTATCGGCTCCGGGTTGTTGAGGCCGGTGTATGATGTCATCGGGATCTTCTTCTCCTGTTACTGCAGGTTCTGTGTCCTGCTCATGCACCAGGTCATCAGCATCTTTTTCTATTCTTTCCTTTGGTGGTAGTTTAGTGGCTGGTTTATTCTTATTGTTAGGAATGGGGTGCTTTTTCATGATCGGGCATTTGTATAAGATGCAGGAAAACTGTGCCAGAAGTAATTTGTATTTCCTGGAAATTAAAACGTTGAAAGTAATGATTTGGTCGCCCCGCTGACACAAAGGGGCCCCTGTTGTGCGTAGCTATAGTTCGTTTGTCAACTGGCTTACAAAGGTTTTAGTCATACTTGTAAAACTTGCATTATATTCCGCCAAATATTCTGAAGTGGCGGATTTCCACGATTGAAAAAATCGCAAGCCTTTATTCTTATCAGTGTTTTTGACTGTAATTTTTCCGGTTTTAACTCCTGTGTCAGTACCAACTAACTTGTAAGCCACAATTAAATCTTTCATGTCGGGTTCAATATAAATTTTTGCCCAGCTAAAAGCATATATCAACCAAATCATATTCTCTTTTGCAACAAGTGAAAACGTTGACGGAGCCTGCTCTACAGTTAATTCTAACTTTCGGTTATTCAGTTTTTCTATTAGTCCCTTTGTCGCTAAGGAGTTTATTGCATTTGAGAAATGGGTTACAGCAATGGAAGGATTCAGCGAACAACTTTGACGATGGTTGTATTTCCAGTAAACAAGTAAAGGCAAAAACTTGTCGGTCTTATGCACTGTTGTTGAAATCTGTGAATTGCCTGAGGAGATCAAAGAAGTTACTTCTATTTCAGCTTTCTTTTTTTTACCGGGCTTGGGAAGTTCATTGCTATACTGTGCAGCAACAAATTTGTCAAGCTTTCTGGATGTTAAGCAACTGGAAAGCGTTAATAAGATGCAAGCGAGGTAAATAAAAGCAGGATCTTTGGTTTGTCTAAGCATAGTCATAAACATATAGTTTGTAAAATGTGAAGCAATAATAAAAATAATTACGCACAACGTTCAGAATTTTGCTGCTGTACCGGGCATTGTATTCCTTCACCCGGGATAGAAGCTGAATAGAATTACTGAAGTTGAAGTTATAAACTAAAGCTGAGCATTGAACATCGGGCCCGAACCGCCAATGCCCCGGTGCGTGTCTCCACGCATCGGAACTTTCATTGTTGATGTTGGTGCGTGGAGACACGCACCAAGGCATTGGAGCAGTTCTGTGGTCTGTTATAGTATGAGGGGCGAGAAATCGTGAAAGTTCAAGTCGACTGTTTCCATCGGGAGTCACCATCATAGCAATCTCAACGGACTGATTACCCAGACCCGTTACACGCCCAGCCCATTCACCTTCAACCATCATTCGTCCTTCAAGCTTCAGCCCTATCTCTGTGAAAAAAGAAATTGCGTCATCGAGGGATTCAACAACGATACCCACATTGTGCATTTGTTGTAATTTACTTTTTGTCATAGTCTTATCTTTTAATAAGGTTTCATTTAATTAGGGTTATGTCTATGTGCCTCGGTCTTAAAGTTGCGCATAACGTTAGGGCTTGCGATGTGGCGATATTCCGTGTTACTTCAGCTGGACTTGTCGCTGAGTCAATATAAAGCTGAATTTATATTCCAAAGCTCATCCGTGATTCTTAGCTGGAACTGTAGTTGA
>JAKFEJ010000318.1:0-2656 GCA_036675745.1 Chitinophagaceae bacterium
TAAGATATGATATTCTTTCATTTAAGCCCGGGTCAATGGCTAATGCACAAAAGCTTGGCTGAGAGAGGTAGGCGGGTAATTTGCAGGAATTTTATACGGATATTGGCGTACTGAATGTAAGGCGCGGTAATCATTAATTCAAAAAGGTATGGCAAAGACAAACAAACAAAAACTTTCAATTAACAATAAGATCCTGGTTGTTGACGACGATGGCCAGATGGGCTTAGTGCTTGATTTAGTCCTTCATGAAACCCGGTTCGAGCTGGATTATGTAAAAGATCTTTTATCGGCTGATCAATACTTTAAGAAGCAAGAGCCGCTGGCGGTGATACTGGATAATAAACTGCCGGATGGATACGGGATTGATTTTATCGTTTATCTTAAACAACGATATCCTTTGCTCAAGATCATTATGATCTCCGGTTTTGGTCTTGCCCGTGAGGTAGCCCTTGAAAACGGGGCCGACCTGTTTTTTGAAAAGCCTTTTGATTTAGATGATTTCAATGAGGGGATCAACAAGCTTTTGGAGTAAGATAATCTTTGTTGGGTGGTGTTCCCTGTTTTTAGTCAATTCTCGTTCGTGGAAAAGGCGGCTTATAGTTGAGGGAGTACCAGTACAGGCGGAAAGGTTCTTTATTTTTTATCGATTGCTTTCTTTGCGGGGTGGGTATCTTCTTTGCGGCTGCATGATATGCAGGGTCCCCGATTTCTTTGATAAGGGTGGGCGGGAGCCTGCTTTTTGAAGAATAGCGTATGGGGATTGCAAAACCTCAGTCCATGGACCAAGGGGTTATTTATTGCAATTATCGAAGCAATTTTGTATTTTATCTTCCCGCTTTCTCTCCTGTTTTAATTGCAAATTTTCCCTCGTGATTTTACGTTTGCACTCCTCCTCAAATCGAAGTAATATCGAAGGATAGTCGAAGGATGACCGAAGGATGGGTGGCTTTACTATGGCTCATCCCTGAGGTGTCAATGAAGCATGGATAACCTTAAAACAGAATAACTATGGCCCGACTTAAAAAGAATTCGTTATTGAGTGCCCTTAGCGGTGCGCTGGGAAAGGAACTTGTATTTAAACAGTATGCCGATAAGACCGTGGTGAGCAAGTACCCGGACATGAGCGGCGTAAAGCCCAGTGAGTTGCAGTTATTGCAGCGGCAACGTATGCGGGAGGCTACAGCCTATGCGCAATCAGTAGAACGAAACCCGGAGCTCAGGACTGTTTTTGAAAAGGGGCTAAAGCCCGGGGAAAGTGTTTTTCATAAAGCCATAAAGGCATATTTTGAACAGTTGCGTGGGAAATAAGGGGTACAGTTATTTATTTTTTTGACATTGTTTTCCTGGCTTACAGTTTGGTAAGACCAACAAAGGCGGAAAAGGCGGTTTATAGTTTTAGGAACGCCAGCACAGACGGAAAAGCAATTGCCCTTAGTTGTGTGGCCGGTGGAGAAAAACACCGGGGTGGAAAATGTTTTAACAATTAAATATTTTTTAGCGGGAACCCGGGCCGGATGCAACTTTCTCTTCATATTGCTTTTGCAAATCGCTTATTGCCCTGTCATACCCGTGCTGGTCTTTAAAGGCAGCAGGATTGTATGCATCTCCGGGTTGGTGTTTATCATGCAGTTTGAACTGGCTGGCATGGGATGCAAGCCATATGTCGAAGGAAATATTTTTCATTGCCTTAAAAGTATAAGCGTAGTCCGCGGCTATGCCAGGATAAGTTGTAATACCTGCAAATGGCTTTTCTGTAACGATCGTCGGCAGATTAGCGATCAGCACCCTGTAAGATTGCTGCTCATCCTTAACCGTAAACAAAAAACTGCAGGAGCCTTTAGTGTGACCGGGATGATGCAGCATCACCAATTGCATATTGCCCAGCCGGATAGTATCACCATCCTGGAGCAAACGGTCGGGTTCTACCGGTTTAAAAGAAGTTCCATACCTGCCCAACTCATAATCAGAGCTGCCACCTGTTGCCAAAACATCAGCCTCTTTTTCATCAACCATCAGTTGTGCACCGGTTAGTTTTTTAATGGCGGCCATAGCACCCATATGGTCGTAGTGCGCCTGCGTTGTTAAGAGTATTTTGGTGTCAGCAAACTGAAAGCCTAAGGTTTCGATGTTGTTTTTTATTTGTGCGGCAGAAGCAGCCAGCCCTGTATTGATCAATATATTTCCCTGCGAGGTGGCAATGAGATAACAGGCCAGGTCGTAAGTGCCTACATAATACAGGTTGCCGGCGATGCGGAAAGGCTGATAGGGTGCTGCCCATTCCGCGGTGGTTTTAGGCTCTTTTACTTCTTGCGCCGTTACAGCGTATGATGTGAACGATAATACAGCAGCAAGCAATATATTTTGTAATAAACGGGTTGACATAGATAGCAATGATTGAATGAAAGTGAATGTTCAAATATATCAGCTTGCAGGATTAACCCCGCTTTTTTCAGCAATAATTTGTTAAGCGGTTTTTGCGGGGTATTTATGGCATCCCGGGTACTCATAGAAATCGGGGGAAGAAGGCGGCCGTTGTTGTGTGTTGAGCGTGGATATGTATGAATGCAAGACAGCAACAACCGAATTGAGAAAACCCAATTCCTCTTTATTGCAGTGATTGATGTAGCAAGTAAAGACCGGGTCCTATACCAGTTTT
>JAKFEJ010000360.1:0-17491 GCA_036675745.1 Chitinophagaceae bacterium
TCATCAGCGGGGTTTATACATTTTTGATAATGGTAAAGAAAGAAGTTGACCGATATCAGATTTCCAGGTATTTAACCTGTTGGTTTTTACAAGGATAATTTGGATCGGTTTTACAAGGAATTGGCTCTGGTTTGGTTTTTCAGGGAATCGGCTCTTCAGTATGATATTGGATTGTATGATTGAAGTATCAATCAACTTCTGGTGTAAACATAAAACAGATGATAATCTAAAACAAGCGGAATACTACCTGCAACCGGGTATGAAATTTACTTAGCAAGATTTTGTTTTACAGGCAGACTTTCCGCAGTCCGTCCCGGTTATTATTTTATTTCTGCGGGATTATGCAGGATCAGTAGAAGGCTGACTGGTGAAAACAACGAAAAGATTAAATCACGAAAGTGAATTAGCCCAGGTAAGTTTATAATCCTGTCCCTTTCCTTTTGTGCAGGTAAATAAAAAGCAAGTGGTGAAAACCATCTTGATATTATCTGCTTCAGAGGAGAGGGTTGCAACACCGCTTACATGAGCCTCTATTGATGAGGTTTCGAATGCCTTCCAGCCTGGTTGTACCTTTTCAAAACTGTAACCGATATCCTGGCTGCGGACGGCTAATTTTTCAACGAGGTTTGTCAGCATACGGGATTCGGCTAAAGTAGCCTTAATGTTGATAGCTTGTTTTTTCATTTTATCACCTGGTTTTTTCATGGTTTGTTTTGGGGTTTGTGAAGGATTATCATCCTTTTCATCATTGCAACATGAAGTAACGAAAGAACAAGTTATCGAAAAATAGATTCTTCTATTGTTTTAAGGTAATAGAATTTTACGGGTATGTGTAGAGTTTTAACTACTTCGCACAGTTAGTATGTTGATAATGAACACGCAGAAATTATTTAATCGGGGCTAATTGATAAATTAAAACGGGCATCACAGGGCTCTTACGGATTTTTTAAAAATATAAAATGGCTGAATAATAAAGCTGTTATAATTTTTACTTAAATATAAGTGCAGGCATATGGAAAATCCCTGTTGCTGATTCTTAGGCTCTAAACCAACTGTATGAGCCGCCCATCACTGCTTTTTATTTTTTTTCTTTTTGTTGGCTGCAAAGAGAATAGTGATAATGTAAACGATAGCCGGAACAATTTTACTGGACTACCACCTGTGTTTAAAATGGTAAAAGCTATCCCGCTGCCGAAGGATTATGAACGAATAGCACTTGCGCAAAATTCTTTTGGAGAATGGTTAAGGAGCATCCGTTTGAAAAACGATAACCATGTCTATTTATACAACGGATCGTTGAAGAAAAATCAGTCGGCTCAATTTGCTGTATTGGATATACCGGTTGGCAAAAAAGATCTGCAGCAATGCGCCGATGCGGTGATGCGTTTGCGGGCTGATTATTTGTTTGATCAGAAGCGTTATACAGAAATAATTTTTAAAGACAACAATGGCAAGCCTTATACATGGAAAGGAGGGGATAATAAAACCGCATTTGTGGATTACCTGGAAAATGTTTTTGGCTGCTGCGGTACTGCATCATTAGAAAAGCAATTAAAACCTGTTATTGATCCGCAGGAAATACAACCCGGAAATGTTTTTATTAAAGGGGGCTTTCCCGGTCATGCGATGATAGTTGTGGATGTAGCTGTAAACAATGACGGAAAGAAAATATTTATGCTGGCGCAAAGTTATATGCCTGCACAGGATATACATATTGTAAAAAATCCGGGGAATGAAAAATTGAGTCCGTGGTATGAGGCAAACGATATCAGCCCACTTATTACACCTGAATGGATATTTGAAAATAAACAGCTTCGTATATGGCAATAAAAAAAACCGGCTCAGGTGAACCGGTTTTAAGTGATATAAATAATAGCTTAATTAAATAAGTAACGGATACCAAACTGCATATAATAAGTTGAAACTATACTTACATTGTCCCTGAATGTTTCAGTAACAAGAGATCCTCTATCAGTTTGTAATTGAAATGTTGGTCTTACCGTACCACCCGGAGCCAAAGAACTTACATTAGTCGGAACAAGAATAGCAGGTGAGTTCACAGTTTTTATTTTACCCCACGAACTGTTTAATAAATTACCGAAATTAAAAATGTCTAAACTAAACTGCAAGGTATTTTTGTTTTTACCAAGATTAACAAAAATATCCTGGAGGAATTTAAGATCCAATTGAGAGCGCCAGGGCAATTCTGCACCGTTGCGTTCAGCATATTGACCCTTGTACTTTTTAAGGTATTTATCCTGCTCTATATAAGCGAAAAACAAATCGCTTTGTTGTTGTGCAGTGTACGTAACCGCATTTGCTCCGGAACCAATTGTCTTAGGTACAAAAGTAATTTCTGATGGATCTTTTGGAATATAGATCAGGTCATTACCATTATATCCATCCCTGTTAAAGTCTGCGGCATACACGTAAGAGAATCTTCCATCAATAGATCCGTTATAAAATATAGACAGGGTAGAAGCAAGATGTTTAAGATATTCTTTCCTGTAAGTGAAACCAACTGTAACACGATTCGGTACTATAAAGCCAGCATTTCCAAGTAAGGGTGTGTTAGACCCATTAACTGTTGTGGTACTTTGCCATGCACTTAAAGGTTGATCTCCTGCACCGTCAAACAGGTTGTTGGCGAGAGAATAGGTGTAAGCAGCAAAAGCTGAAAATCCCTTGCTAAATTGTTTTTCAATTTTTGCAGAAAACGAGAAATAGTGCCCTTTACTTCCATTGTCCATTACGGTTGCATTTAAAGCCTGACTGCCTCTTGCGTCGCCGTTTGGCACTGCCGTACTTGGATTAGGGTTTGTGGTCGCATTATATGTTGCACTAGTGAGAGGATTAACAAACTTATCCCTTGTTGCGTTCGGATAAATCATCCTGCTATCAGGGTAACCTGCTACATTTAACGCAGCAGGACTTACAAGGTTTGCATTCCTGAATACAGCCGTGTTGATATCTTTATTATAAATAACTTCAATCGTTGCAACAATGCCATTTCCTAAATTCTTATCAACGCCTAAGCTGGACTTCCAGGTTTGTGGGAATTTAAAATCAGGAGACAAGGCACTGATTGTACCTGGAATAGCTGTCCCGGCAGGTGGTACAGTTGATGGCCTGTATGCTGAAGGGTCAGAATTGAATGGGCCGGGAACACTGGCTCCGCTGGCTGAAGTTGTCAACTGAAGCATACCTGCATCACCAGATTGGCTTACGATCCATACAAATGGAACTTTGCCACTGAAAATACCAGTACCTCCACGTAATTGTAAAGAACGATCACCTAAAACATCATAATTAAAGCCAATTCGTGGTGACCATAGCATTCTTTTCTTTGGTAAGACACCTGTATTGATCTTTTCTCCATTTGCAAATGTCAGCGGCTCTATCAGCGGATGGGTTTTAATTTCAGTTACATCCGGATAGGTTGGTAAATCAGCCCGTAATCCAAGAGTAAGCCTGAATCTATCATTGAAAGATATTTCATCCTGCAAATAGGCAGAATATTGGGCAAATTTGAAACTAGGAAACGCCTGTTCAAAGTTTGGAGAAAGAGAATAGGTTTGTGCAAAATTGATTGGATTCAAACCACCTGTAAAATCTTCCCATGAATTAAACACATAATAACTTGTACCAAAGCGTTGAAATCCATTAATAGTCTCACTTAAGTCAGCCTGCAAACCGGCTGTCCATGCATGTTTTCCAAAGGTAAAGGTCAGGTTGTCAACAATAGAATACATTTTTACTTTTCTCAGGTTTCCGTAAGAGAATGGCTCATACCCGAAAGTAGCGAATGAAGTGCCGTCTTTGAGAATATCAACCAATGGGAATACCTGGCTGTCGGACTCCCTGGAATCGTTTTGGTATGTATAAGTACCTCTCAATACGTTCGAGAATCTTTTACCGAACTGGGAATTTAACTCTGCTGATGCGGAATAAAAATTAGCACCCTGGAAATAATTGGTGTTTTTAAACCAAAGCATCTGGTTGCTTTGACGGCCGCCACCGCTTGGGAAGCTGAAACCAGATCCACTGGTTGAAGTGCTGACGGGACTTGGGTCTCCACCTTCTACCTGGCTGTAGCGGATATTTAACCTGTGTTTTTGATTGATGTTCCAATCAATCCTACCCATGATCTTAGTCCTTTTGATCTCGGTATTATAATTATCATAAGGCCCGGTTGCGTAACCATAGTTATCAGCCAGGTATTTGCTAATCATGTTCATTTCATCAGCAGTTGGCCTGGCAACATTTTGGTTGGTTGGGGAAAATGGGTTAGAAGAGGTGGCCGCAACAAGATTTTGAACTTGTTTGGGCTGATTCTCTGTTTCGTAATTTAGAAAGAAGAATAATTTATTTTTAATAATAGGCCCCCCCACTCTGACACCTATTTGTTCAAAATCGAATGGAGGTCTGACAAATTCTGTTTTTCCTACTTTATCACCTTGCTGTTTTTCAGATCTCCAGTACCTGTAAACGGAACCCGAAAATTTATTTGTACCGGAGCGGGTAACAGCATTGATGGCGCTACCAATAAAACCGGATTGGCGAATATCAAATGGAGTAATGCTTACAGATATTTCGTCAATGGCGTCAAGTGATATAGGGGTTCCGTTGGCTGGTAAGTTACCTCCAATACCAAAGCTGTTGTTGAAGTCAGCACCATCTATCGTAAAATTGTTCTGACGGTAGTTACCGCCTGCAATAGAAGAACCGTTGGATTGTGGGGTAGAACGGGTAAGATCATTAATATTCCGGGTAATGGTAGGCATTCTTTCAATGTCCTGGCGGCTAATATTGGTAACAGCCCCTGTTCTATTAGCGTTAAATATTGTTTTTCTTCTTCCGGTTGTTGTCACCACGACCTGTTGTAAAGTTTCACCTGACATGGAAAGTGTACTTGGCAGATTAAATGATTCTGCTAGTTTCAACTGGACATTATCAAATTTTTCAGTTTGAAACCCAACAAAACTGATTTCAATGTGATAAGGACCGCCCGGACGCATATTTGCAATTGTATACTGCCCATTCGTGTTGGAAATGGTCGAGTATTTTGTTCCGGAAGGCTCATGAGTTGCCGAAATGCTGGCTCCTGCAAGAGGTTCATTGGAGGCAGTTTTTACATAGCCGGTCAGACTACTGGTAGTAACCTGTGAAAGCGCTGCTACCGCTACAAATGTAACAGCGAGCATAAATAAAATTCTCTTAAGCATGATTGTTTTGTTTACAGTGTTTGGGTGCAAAGAAAGGGAATATTCCTTTTCAACAATTAAGCAAAATATTAACAAATTGCTACCTGCTGACGACTGTAAGACAGTAATTAAGAGTTTATTGCTGCCTTTAAATAGCACGGGTTAACGGTGTTTATTTGTTCCTACCTTTGCCCAAAATAATACAGCATGTTTGATTCCATTGAGGCGGCGATAAAGGATATCAAAGAAGGGAAAATTGTGATAGTTGTGGATGATGAGGATCGTGAAAATGAAGGCGATTTTATTACCGCCGCGGCCACTATTACTCCTGAGATCGTGAATTTCATGAGCAAACATGGAAGAGGCCTCATCTGCGTTCCTTTACCGGAAGAACATTGTAATGAACTCGGATTGGAGTTGATGGTCAGCAATAATACGGCTCTTCATGAAACAGCTTTTACTGTTTCGGTTGACCTGCTTGGTCATGGTTGTACTACCGGGATTTCCGCTCACGACAGGGCCAAAACTATTAAAGCATTGATCAATCCTTTTCAGAATCCGGCAGAGTTGGGCCGGCCCGGGCATATTTTTCCATTGCGGGCTAAAAAAGGAGGAGTTTTAAGAAGAGCAGGGCATACCGAGGCAACAGTAGACCTGGCAAGATTAGCCGGTTTTCCTGCTCCTTATGGCGGGGTATTGGTAGAAATTATGAATGATGACGGCACCATGGCCCGTTTGCCGGAATTGCTTGAAGTAGCCAAAAAATTTGACTTTAAGATCATTTCTATAAAAGATCTGATCGAATACCGGATAAAAAGAGATTCCCTGATCGAGGAAATTGTAAGAGTAGATATGCCTACAAAATATGGTCATTTCAAGCTGGTAGCTTTTAGCGAGAAAAACTCAGCGAATGAGCATCTTGCTTTGATCAAGGGAGATTGGGAAAAAGATGAGCCGGTAATGGTGAGAGTTCACTCCTCCTGCTTTACCGGAGATATATTGGGTTCTCTTCGCTGCGATTGCGGTGAACAATTGCATAAGGCAATGCAGATGGTGGAAAAAGAAGGTAGAGGAGTTATCCTCTACATGAACCAGGAAGGCCGTGGGATCGGGCTATTGAATAAGTTGAAAGCTTACCGTTTGCAGGAGGGAGGAATGGATACGGTAGAAGCAAATCTTCACCTCGGATTTCAAATGGATCAGCGGGATTATGGTGTTGGCGCACAGATCCTCCGCCATTTAGGTATCAGCAAATTGCGACTGATGAGTAACAATCCTAAAAAACGTGTAGGTCTTATAGGTTATGGTTTAGAGATCGTTGAAAATATCCCTATTATAGCAAAGGCAAATCCTCATAACGAGAAGTATCTCAAAACAAAAAGGGATAAGCTGGGACATGAATTGCAGGGAGAGTAAAACGTTTCACGTTGTTTCGTTTCTTGTTTCTCGTTTCGTGAAAAGCCGGAAAGATCTTTGTAGTTGGTATATTTTAATTGCAGTTGGCCGGTATTATACAAGAAAACGCTAATTGCTGTAAATAACCATAAACCAAAAACTATAAACCATAAACAATCTATTGTTTATCATCTCCGGCTGTAGACTTTTCTTCTTCCGGCTTCAGACCGCTGACTTCTGACTTCCGACTTCCAACTTCCGGCTTCTTCTTCTTCCCTCCAAAAAATTCACGGATGGTTTCGAATTCTTTTCGGTACGAAATGCTGGCGCCTGAACGTTTTGTTCGGGCAGCACCTGTAGTGCTGGTGGTAAGATAATCCAGGTTTTGCCGGTAAAAAAAGCTGGCCCTTATAGTGCCGCTTTGATTGATCAGCCATTCCGCTGTAACATCAGGTAAGAACTGTACGTTTTGCTGAATGGTAGCTTGCAACGGCACATCCAGGGTGCTGCCTAATGTGACTACAAATCTGTCTTTAAACATGGAGATTGGCACGTTGACATTAAAATTGCTCTGGTTGATATTAAAATTATTATTGCTTTGCTGATCGAGCAGGTTACGGTTATAAACCGAGCCACTGAAATTGATGCTGATATTATCAGTATTTAAAATTTTAGACAATTCGCTATTTAGTTTTTTATTGATCTCATTAAAAAACAAACCGGAGATGCTGGAAATGGTATTGTAAGTAAGCTCATTGATCGTAGAGCCGAACCCTACATTGGTAGGCCCCGATTCAGGCGGTGCAAAACTATTGAAAACGATCAGGTAAGTGACCTGCCGGTTGATCTCGTTTTCATTGTTTTCCATTTGCTCAATACTTTTAGAAACGGAAAAGTCGCTGCTAACCTCGCTGTTAGGAGGGAAGGCCAGGCTGAATTTAAAATCGGGTTTAAAAAGATCGCCGGATAAATTGGCTACTACATATACATCTTCACGCAGCCTTGCATAGGATTGGTCAAAACGCAGCGCATTGACCAATGGTGAAAAACTTACATTCTCAGCAATGTATATGGCTTCAAAATTTATTTTAGCCGCATAAGGATCGCCACTCCAGGAAATAAAGTTTTCTGTTCCCTTTCTTATCTGGAATGGCTTTTTGAAAAATGACTGGAAGGTGAAAAGATAATCCCCTTCTTCAATATCAAAGCGGCCACGCATTGTCATTTTTTCATTGGTACCGGAATGAATATTTAAACTACCTGTTCCTTTCCCTTTTATTTCATCACCTGTCAGTTCATCAAGTATTACTCTTACCGTTACCATAGGATTGGCCATTACATCAACATCATAAGTAATATTTGACGCCCCGCCTGTTAAATTACTATCCACCATTTCACGGCCATACTTTCTTTCTATCAGAAAATCGGCAATACCGGATTCCCGGCTTTTGGAAGAAGGAATAGTAACCGTACTGCTGTCGGTAGCGGAGGCAATAGCATCTATTTTCATATACATATCCGACTGGTATCCTGATAATGAAAACGAACCCGTTCCTCTTACCCTGCCATAAAATTGTTTGTTGTCATTGTAGCTTGTATTAAGCAATAAAACAGGTTTATTAAACTCCGGGCCTTTGGTATTGGGTTTTAGTGTAGATACGGTAAGACCAAAGAACATATTTCTAAAATGTGTATGCTGAATACCTCCCGTGAGGTAAACAGGATTGCCGGAAACAGGATCCGTTAAAACAATGCCATCTAAAATTATTTCATTGGGTTTTAATTCGAGGTCGGTATCCTGTATTTTATAAAAGCATTGTGTAAAGTTTACTTTCAATCCGGCATCCTTCAACCGTCCTTTGCCCGTTACCTGTAGTTTATTAAATGCGCCACGCAGATCGAAATCGCCGGTAACATAGCCCTGCATATCTGAAAACAAATTGCCTAAAAAACGTTCAAGGATCTTTAACTGAAAATTATTTGTTTTAAGAGCTATCAGGTTGTTCTGTTGTTGTTCGATGCTGCCCAGGAGCAGCTTCATATCAAAAGCAAGACTATTTGGCTGATCCAGGGTATTGCCTTTTGCTGTTAGTTGTTTGGTTTTATTATCATAAACTACACTGGCTTTTACATCGCCAATGGAATCATTATCCAGCCGAAGGCCTTCAGCAATAATATCATTGGAAGTGATATAAGGATTGTTGATCGGATCTTCTACCAATATGTTGCCTGAAATTAAACCTTCGAGCCTGTTTTTAGGAAGAAAGAAAGGAGCGAAATCACCGGCATTTATTTTTTTAAGATCTATTACCAGGTCATTCCAGTCGCCTGTTTCGGAAGGTCTGGTTTTCATTCTCACTTCCTGGTCTCCTTCCCTCAATACAAGCTGGCCGCTGGCAGGAATGTTCTTCCGGAATTCCAGTTCACCATTTTCTTCTATAGTCCAGGTTTTGCTGTTTACAACAAAAGAAGAAGGGTCAAATTCAATTTTTACACCATTATTATAAGTAAGAACCTGTGCATTTAAATCAGCCCGGTTAATAGCCTGGTTAGCGCCTGTATATATTTGCACTTTTGAAACATCATCATGTGCATTGACACGAAAAAGTACCAGCGGCACATTCAGGCTGTCGCTGATATTAATATTGGAAGCCCCGCCGTTAAGAGCAAGGCTGTCGCGGTTCCCTTTTGCTGTTAATTCAACATTGTCAAAATTATATTTACCGTATTTAAATTGTGGCACATCACCAGTAAGGTTAAGCTGATTATTGCGGGTATCAAGGGTGCCATAAATATGGCTGTTATTAAAACCAGCAAGGCTGCTGTCAATCAGTTTTATATAATCATCAACGTACTGCGTTGTAATATCAAATGTCAGGGACTGGTTCTCCGGTTGCTTTCTTGGCGGCTTTATATAGGCAGGATAATATTTATTGAGAAAAAGTTTAAAGGCATCCGGCAGATCACGGATAGTAAAGTCGCCGCTTACTATAGCTTCAAATTCATTGGCTCTTGCTCTTAATGTTTTTACATTATTGCTATATGCTGATGAAACGATCAGTGAATCAAAAGGTAAAGGAATACCATTTCTTGTAAGCGATGCTTCGGTGATATTGGCATTGCCCAGGAAATTGTCGATGTTGTCACCAGAAAAGTTAAGATTGAATTTACCTTTAAAACTGATGTCTTCACTTGTCAGGTTCATTTTTCCCAGGTTGGTTTTTTGTACATCAGCCAGGAAATTGAAGGTTGGTGTTTTGCTATTAAAATCGATTAATCCATTTAAAGTAAGATCAGCTTCTTCATCTTTAATAGAAGCGGCACCTTCAAATCGTTTTTTATCCAATTTTCCTTTCAATGCTATGTTATCATACCTGTAGCCATTGTAATCTGCGAAAAGAATTTTACCATCTATATTGGCCTGCCTGTTCTTTTCATCAAATCCCTGTCCTTTTAAAGAACCGCTCAATGCTACTGCGCCTATCTTTGAATTGCCAATAAAATCTCCGAGTTTGAAATAACCGGTAGAAATAGTACCCGAATAAACGGGCTGCTGACCCGCCGGCAACTTCATATTCAAATCACTTTTTACTATACCAAGATTGGTTTGAATAGTACCGAAGGTTACAAAGTCGCGGATAAATCCGGTGAAACTTCCATTGAATCTTATATACTGTAACCTGCGCAGATTAGGAGTTGTTACGTTTCGGATAGCAGGAACAAATGCCGCTGCATCATCATAGGTTGTTCTGAAATCATTGGCTTTAAAATCAATAAAGGTTTGGCTGATATCCGGTAGTCCTGTCATGCTGATATCGCCATTCAGCAATGTATTATTGCCCGCCTGTATAATAAGATCCTTTCCAACCAGGTCATCCACTGTTCCCCTGACAGCACCTTTCAGTCGTATATTTTTTTTCCATGATTGCATGCCCGGGGCGAAGAAGGCGATATCATCGCTATCAATTTCCGAATCATCAAAATGGGCCTGCATTTTTACTTTATGAACAAAGTCATTCATGCTGCTCATATCGTCATAACTCATCCGGAAATAATTGCGGATCGTACTGTTATTGGTTTCAATGTTAAGATTATTGAAAGCCATTTCCTGCGGTGTTAGTTTTACATCCGCCTTCATATTTTTTACTTCAAAGCCGCTCCGTTCTTTTGTCTGCAATGTAAGCTG
The DNA here is from genome assembly GCA_036675745.1 of Chitinophagaceae bacterium. Lineage (GTDB taxonomy): Bacteria > Bacteroidota > Bacteroidia > Chitinophagales > Chitinophagaceae > Terrimonas_B. The sequence continues at coordinate 10,786 of JAKFEJ010000360.1, forward strand.
GGTAGTAACGGTATCTTTTTCCCAAAGTACATTAGTAAAACTGCCGTTTATTTTACTAAAATCAATATGCCTGCCATCAAATCCCGGAACCGTTGCTTTTTTTGTATACGCATCATTTTTAAATGTGCCGTTCTGTATTTCCAGCTTATCAATTTTTACAATCCATCCTTCTTTATTCCAGTTCAGCGCCGAATCAATGGGCGATGGAGTAATGGCTTTTATTTCAGTAGAAGCGGGTTTTAGTTTTTGATAATTAAATAAACTGAAATAAGGGTCTTCCATTTTCAGTGAGCCGAGATCAATTGTTTTTTTTGCAAAGTTCACATTCTTTGTTTGCAGGCTGAGTGAAGAAACCGCGATCGTCATATCCTGGCCCAGCCAGCCATCCCGTTTAATAAATGAAATGTTTTTCAGATCAACCTTATCAAGACTCAGCTGTGTGCCACCGCCGGTTTTGCCAGATGAAGAAGGAGAAGAAAAATAATCAATGAGAAACTGGTGATTCCAGGTGGCATTATCCCTTTGCATTTTTATAACGGCATTTTCCAGGCCGATATATTTGAGAACAATATTGTCTTTGAAAAAGAACCAATCGGTGATTCTGACCCTTACTTCGCCGGCGGAAAGTATAGTATCTTTTTTCTGATCTTCTATCAGTACGCCCTGCAGGTGCATATTGTTGAACAAGGAAAAATCAACATGTTTTATTTCAATTGTTGTATGCAGATCTTTGGAAAGACGTTGTGCGACCTTATCGGTGATCCAGTTTTGTCCGAAAGGGCTTTGAATAAAGATCCATAGTGCTATAATAATAAACAGCAGCGACAGGAAAATCCACAATAATATTTTCTTGAATCTCTTCAGGTTCAGCTATTTGATTTGTAAAAATAGTCAATCCCCTCTATGCAAGTTCAGCGCCAGCAGGTTATATGTTTTTTTTATCATTTGATAAACGTATTAACCCAAAACTTTAATCGCTAATTTGCCTGAAAATTGCAATATGAAGAAACTAATCATATTTTTTTCACTTTTCTTTTTAAGTATAGCCTTGCTGGCGCAGCAACCCGCAAAGAAGTTTGTACTGGTGATACATGGCGGTGCCGGAACCATCCTGAAAAGCCAGATGAGCCCCGAAAAGGAAAAAGCCTATACCGATGCATTGAATGAAGCGCTGGAAAAAGGATCGGCTATTTTAAGCAAAGGCGGTTCTGCATTAGATGCTGTAGAAGCAAGCGTAAGAATACTGGAAGATAATCCGCTGTTCAATGCAGGTAAAGGTGCTGTGTTTACCAACGAAGGAAAGAACGAGCTCGATGCATCGATCATGAACGGTAAAACACTTGAAGCTGGTGCGATAGCAGGTGTTACAACCATTAAAAACCCCATCAGCACAGCAAGAACCGTTATGGAGAAAAGCCCGCATGTGATGATGACAGGCAGGGGGGCGGAGCAGTTTGCAAAGGAGCAAGGGCAAGAGATCGTTGATCCTTCTTATTTTCATACTGAAAGCAGGTGGAAAGGTTTGCAAAAGGCAAAACAGGAAGATTCATTACAACAAAGCAAAAAAGATACGCTAAAGCAAACTCATGCATTTAGTGAATTCTTTTACTCTCCTTTAGGGGTCGGGGGCAAATACGGAACTGTCGGCGCTGTCGCATTGGATCAGCAGGGTAATCTTGCAGCAGCTACCAGCACAGGCGGCATGACCAATAAAAAATTTGGCAGGGTAGGAGATTCACCCATCATTGGCGCCGGTACGTATGCAAATAATAAAACAGTAGCGATTAGTGGTACCGGCTGGGGTGAATATTTTATCCGCCTGGTAATGGCCAAAACCATCAGTGATATGATGGAGTTTGGTAAAATGAAATTAAAGCAAGCCGCTGATGAAATGATCATGAAACGCTTGCCTGCGTTGGGTGGCGATGGTGGTTTGATCGCTGTAGATAAAGACGGTAATATCGCCATGCCTTTTTGTACGGAAGGTATGTACAGGGGATATGTGAAAGAAGGAGGAAAGAAAGTAGTAGAAATTTATAAATAAATATTAGACAACTTTCATCTTATTTCTCAGTTTTCTTAACAAATAAATAATATCCCAGGAAGCTTGCGGCCGTACTAAAAAACATGATGGCCAGTGAGTGAATGCCTAAAGGAAGGGTGTAATTAACAATGGTCAGTCCGGCACCTATACCCGTTAAAATGGCAAACCATTTAATATTTGCATTACCGTCTTGTTTGGTATTTGCTTGTAAAACGGATGCGACCAGGTTTTCAGATACCCCTTTATCAATGATTTTATTTTTGAGACGATGTTCCAGCACCCATTTCAGGATTGCAAGAAGAAAAGCCATAAATAAAATAACAGTAAAAATGGTAGCACTAATTTCAAATATTTTCGTGTACTCTGGATTGTATTCGCCCTGGGCGTTTATAGCTAAAGGTGCAAGTAAAAATATTGCTGCTTTCATTATCTTTTTCATTGTTTTCATTTTTGTTTTATTAATATCTTATCAGACTGGCATTCTCATTTAATGTTGCAAAAATTCAATTAAAATTTAAAGCATCCATCTGCTTTTGATACTTTTTATACATTTCAATTCCCTGGAATAACAGGAACGTTACAGCTACGGTTAATGTTAAGTAGATAGCCATAGAAGTAATGCCGCTGAACATAGTTAAAAAGTAATCCCTGAACAGCCAGCCGGCGACCGATATAAAAGAGGTAGCTATAAAAATAAACAGGACTACTAAAATCCTGCTGGACGATTTTGATTTTACCGGCTGCCCTATCTGCGATAAAACAAGACCTGGTAAATCGAAATCAAAGGCAGGCCCTTCCTGTTGCTGAATTGCTGAAAATAATAGCTGATATGTGTCAGCTTCCGCTTTGCAACTATCGCATACATAAATATGATCAATGATATTGCTCCCGCAACTTGGTTTGTCCAAAACAAATTGCTGTATCTCCGTATCAGAAAGATGATTGTTTATCATAAATCTTCTTTTTTATAGTTCAGTAACAAACTTTCTTTTAAGGCTTTTCTCGCCCTGGATAAGTAGCTTTTCACTGTGCCGCCCGGCAATGCAGTGATCTGTGCTATTTCTTCATAACTCAGTTCTTCATTATGATATAAAGTGATCAGCGTTTTATAAACAGGCGGTAGCCGTTCTATTCCTGATTGCAGTATCCCGGTAAGTTCTTTCCGGGTCACCACTTTTTCCGTTTCGTTATCGGTGGTAAACAGCGATTTCTTCCCTGGTGATCCGAATGTTTCTTCATCAGCCTGGCTATCTTCATATATCTTACCCGGTAAAACCAGTTTTCTTTTTGCCAGGTAATCCAGGCAGGTATTATAAGCTACCTGGGCGATCCAGGTTGAAAGTTTTGACTGGCATTTAAAACCGGCGAGTTTATTAAACGCTTTCAGGTAAATATCCTGGGCGATATCTTTCCTGTCTTCCGCATTGGGTATCATTTTAAAAACAATCTGAGCAACCAGTCTTTCCGTGGCCTTTATAATAGCTCCAAAGGCATTGGTGTCGCCACTCAATACTTTACTGATCAGATATTGGTCCGTAACATTATTGTCGGTTTTATTGGTCACTTAGCCAGTAGACGGGTAATTGTTTAAAATGTTGCAGGATAATAGCTTTATTTCTTTGAGCACATTTTAGTTGAACTATTGTTGAATATAAACTAATGTCAGCATGGAATGTATCAACTGCCTGTTGAGCATTGAATATTGATAATTGAACAATTGTGATTTACTACTCAACTTTCATATGAACGGTTAAGTTATTTTCCCCTGCTTACCAACCCACCTTTACGGCTATCAACGCTGACCGTATATTTTGCATTTCCCTGTATGATCCATCTTACAGTTACCTGCCCCAGGCCGGGGATATTATCTACTTCAATCGTTTGTGGATTGCTTTTTTGTTCTACAGTAGCGGTAGGGTTACGATTGTCAACCGTCATACCTGCAATTACTTTTGCGCCAATTATAGAAATATGATCAGGCCGTTCAATTTTATATTTGATATCCTGGCTGCTATGAGTAGGCATTAATCGTTTATTACCAATGATGGCAGTTACTTCTTTCAACCCGGCACCTAAATCTTTTTCCATGATGCTATCTATCTCTAGTTTCGGTGTATGGTAAGCATGATAAATAGTAAAAGCCATATTGCGGTGTGCATCGCTTTCTAATAAAAAGCCGGGGTGCATTCTTGAAAAATTCTTTTTAAAACCACCGATCTCTATTTTCCCATATTGCGGGTGATCGTAGGCATGCCATTCAACAAATGCGTCTTTAAATAAAAGATAACGGTCGAACTGGAAACTTGTATTATCATTGGCATCGCGGGTAGCATCTGAATTGTACATCAAATAAGGTGTCCATAATTCATTGGAATAAGTATAGATGCCGCGACCACCATAAAACCAATCCAGTTCACCTCCGAATACGGAGTACAGATCTTTGTACACCACTAAATATTTATAACCGGGAATAATGTCTTCGCCTTTTTTACCTATTGCATCATACACTTGTATGTCTGCTGCATGATAAGTGCCCAGGTCTTCTAAAGCACCGGGCCCCCGCAGGATCATACCACCCGCATTATGAAAAGATTGTGCCGCTGCTATATTCGGATGCTTCATTACAAACTCCATTACCGCACGGTTCTCCGGCAATGAGAACGGATATTTATAAGCGCCATTCTGTACATAATTAGGTTGCCAGTTCCATCCCCAGTCACGGTTAGGATCGTATTCAAACTGCGCCCCGTCTTCATTAACCTGTCCATCACCATCATTGTCTACACCTTCCTGTCCAAGTATTTCATATTCACCTTTTTCATCATTGCCTGCTGCTATCATCCGGTTCGGATTTGAAGGGTCGATATTAAAACGCCCATTCAAACTTTTACGCCGCATCATTACAATGCTGCCATCACCATCCAAATCATCATATCCATCTTCATCCACCAGGCCATCCATATCGTTATCTACGGGCACTACGCCGGAGCGGGGAGAATGAGCATTGTTTGGATTTTTAAAAAAGCTATCCCTTGCATCAGGATTGATAGTAGGAACGATATAAAATATCTTATCCGTCAATAATTCTTTAATGAATTTATTATCGTTAAAACTTTCGGTTAAATACCACGCTGTGTATAAAGCAAACTCGCTGCCCTGTACTTCATTGGAATGAATATTCCCATCAATGTACATGCCCGGTTTTTTGCTGGCATCACCTTTTGAATAATCGGTAATGGCAATACACCACAGATCCCTGCCATCATACGATTTACCAATGGATTCAAGTTTTGCCAAATTGGGATAAGCTTTCACAATTTTCTTTAGAATATCACCAATACCCGCATGATCGTTGTACCTGTTCCAGCTCATATTCACTTTTGGGTTCACAGGTGAGCCTGCTGCTTTATAGATCTGTTCAGTGGTTTGTGCGATGGCATGAATGCTGAAAAAGCATAAAACAATGAAAAAGTTATTTCTTATAGTGGCGTTCATAATTTCTTTTTTGAATGATATACTTTTTTATAAGCTGATCTCTGTTCTTTTAGTTCCGGTAGTGGGGCTACCTGCTTCCAGTACAATTTTACCCGAACCTTTTACTAACCAGGTCAGTTCTTTTGAACTTAATCCTTCGAGTGAATTCAGTACCTGGATCTTTTTCCCGCTGATCACCGATTGATTACCCGAAGTATTCAATTTTACATTTATCCGCTTTACCCAATAAGATCGTTCACCTAATTTGGAGTGAGAAGCCAATACACCTTTATTGATAACGGATGCGGTGATACGGGTAAGCCCACCACCCAACTTCTCTGTTTTTATATTTACTATATCCAGCTCAGGCTGGTAGCCTGCTAACCGTACAATAAAATCAGTATGTGTTCTTGTAATGCTATCCATTAATTTATAAGGTGGATTGATCAGTACAAAGGGGGAGAGGCCGCCCACTTCTACTATTTGATTAGGAAAATCAGGATGCTCTATCTTTTTCCATTCAGTGTATGCATCAGTGATGGCTTGACCCGCAGCCCAGCGCATATAATTTGCAGAAAGATCTTCAACACTTAATGGCTTTTCTTTCTTTGTGGTATCCGGTTGAAATTTTGGAACAAACCAACCTGGCGTACTGAAACTATAACGGCCATAATGATAATAGGCCCATGATAAAAGATCGCCACCAGCAGGACTGCTCTTCGGTGCCTCTTTCATCTTCGTTGTTTTATTATAGAGGTCAGATACCATTGTATTTACTTTTACATCAGGCTCCAGCCAGCCGGTGACAACACGGGTAGTGGTATTGGCGGCTGTATAAGTAAAAGGAGAGGAGAGATTATTATTGCCGGAAAAACTAATGACGGCATACACGTTGAATAACTGGTATAAATTATCCAGCAAAGCTCTTGTCTCATTTTCCGATACCGCGAATTCCCCTGAGCCCGGTGTAAAAGAAGGATGTTTATAAGAAAGATTTTTATTGAACGCTACGCCACCTTCACCATCTTCATTGAAGTTGCCGTCCTTGTCGTTATCAATACCTTCACTGAGTAATAAATATTTTCCTTTCTCACCTTTTGTCAGATCAGCTTTTACCAATACCCGTTCATCGTCAGGATGCGTTTTATATTCACCAATGGGAGATTCAACACGTAACCAGGTTATCTT
>JAKFEJ010000056.1:0-2645 GCA_036675745.1 Chitinophagaceae bacterium
TGGAAAAACCGGTCAAATTGACCACCACTTTCCAGTGTAAATTGACCACCAGTTCCGGAGCAAACTGACCACCACTTTCCGGTTCAAATTGACCACCTAATTTTGGGGTAAATTAATCACTAAAAACTACTGACTTTTTCATGTTGTTAGCACCATACATTCGTTAAAAAAATACGGATTATGGCAAACAAAATAACAGACATGAGTAAAATTAGAAAAGCAATTAAATTCTATTGCAACGGCAAGAGTAAGCTGTTTATAAGTAGCTACTTATCCCTTTCCAGAAATACAGTAAAGAAGTATATTTCTTTATTTGAAGTTCTCGGATTACCCTTTGATGCGATTAATGAAAAAACAGATGCTGAACTGGAACTTTTGTTTTCACACACTAGTGTGGAATCCATTAGTCCCAAATTGCAGATTCTTTATGATTTTTTCCCTAAAATGGAACGTGAACTAAAAAAAGTCGGCGTTACCCTACAGCACATGTGGGAGCAATATATTACCGCAAACCCTGATGGTTACAGGAGTTCACAATTTAGCCATCATTACAAAGTATGGAGTAAACGAGTCAATCCGGTAATGCATATGAATCACAAGGCTGGTGATAAAATGTATGTGGATTATGCTGGAAAAACACTCTCCATTATTGATAAAGACACTGGGGAAATCAAAGAAGTGCAGTTTTTTGTAGCCATATTGGGAGCCAGTCAATACACCTATGCAGAAGCTTCTATGAGCCAGCAAAAAGAAGATTTTGTTGCATCGATAGAAAATGCCATGCGTTTTTTTGAAGGCACTCCTGCGGCAATTGTTCCGGATAATTTAAAATCCGCAGTGATAAAAAGCAGTCGTTTTGAACCAACAATCAATGAAACTTTAGCGGATCTAGCCGAACATTACGAAACCACAATTTTGCCCGCCAGGGCTTACAAACCCAGAGATAAGTCATTGGTTGAAGGAGCCGTAAAGATATTATACAGAAGGATTTATGTGAATCTAAAAGAGACTAAATTCTTTAGCTTGGAAGAATTAAACCAGCAAATATGGGATTTACTCGACTCCCATAACAATAGAAAACTTACAGGACGACCATACTCCCGCTTTGAACTATTCTTAGAAGATGAAAAAGAAAAGTTACGTCCGCTACCCCAAGAACGCTTTGAGATTAAATACCAATCCTTTGCCACAGTGATGCAAAATGGTCATGTCCAATTAAGTCAAGACAAAAACTACTACAGTGTGCCGTTTCAATATGTAAAGAAAAAAGCCAAACTATTGTATACCAAATCAACCGTAGAAATATATTATAAATACAATCGAATAGCCATTCATCCACGAAATTACAAACCTTATGTCTATACCACAACCCCGGAACATTTAGCCAGTACACATCAATTTGTAGCCCAGTGGAGCGCTGCCCGGTTCATTGATTGGGCAAGTCGTATTGATGAATCAGTAGGAGAATATATCATACAGATAATCGAAAGCAGAAACCACCCTGAACAGGCTTATAAAAGTTGTTTAGGAATACTAGGCTTCGAGAAAAAGGTAGGCAAGCAGCGATTAATAAATGCCTGTAAACGGGCACTTGATTTTAAAATTTACAATTTTAAGACGATACAGAATATTTTGGAAAACAACTTAGACCATATTGATTTTGACCAAGAACCCGAGCAAGAACTCCCGAGTCACGGTAACATAAGAGGAAAACAGTATTATAATTAAATTAAAACCAAGTAATCATGAATGAATCCACAGTAACAAAAATGAAACAAATGAAGCTTTACGGTATGTATAATGCTTTTAAAACAGCCATTGAAAGCGGAAAAACAGACCATTACACACTCGATCAGTTTGTATCGATGATTATTGATGCGGAATGGGACGAAAGGCACAATCGCCGTATTCAGCGCAGTATCACCAATGCCCGATTCCATTACAAATCGAATATTGAAAGTGTCAATTTTGATGTATCGCGTAATCTTGACCGCAACATGGTACTGCGTCTGGCAGAATGCGAATTTGTAGAAAAGAATGAAAATATTTTAATCACAGGAAGTACTGGCGTAGGTAAAAGTTATTTAGGTACCGCATTAGGTTATCAAGCCTGTATACAAGGTTTTAAAGTGAGTTATTTTAATACTTCGAAGTTGTTTGCTAAATTAAAAATGGCCAAAGCAGATGGTTCTTACCTGCGAGAACTTGCCAAAATAGAAAGACAAGATGTCATTATATTGGACGATTTTGGACTCCAAGCATTAGATAGCCATAACCGAATTACACTCTTGGAGATCATTGAAGACAGGCATAATAATGGTTCTATAATTGTAACATCACAAATCCCAGTGCAAGGTTGGTATGATATAATTGGCGAAAAAACCATAGCTGATGCAATTTTGGACAGACTCATACATCAATCCCACCGACTCGAATTACATGGAGAATCTATGAGAAAGAAAAGAGGCTTGAACAAAGGCTAATATTTAAGTATATTTGAATACTAATTAACAGATGAAAAAAGAGTAGTTTTTAATGAAAAATGGAGGTGGTCATTTTACTCCGGAATTAGGTGGTCATTTTGAATTGGAATCAGGTGCTCACTTTAAATTGGAATTGGGTGGTCAATATCACTGGGATTTGCA
>JAKFEJ010000157.1:0-17440 GCA_036675745.1 Chitinophagaceae bacterium
TCTACTCACCATTTGCAAAGAGCTTTTATTTTATCAGCATCTTCGAAAAGCAAGGGCTGTGTATCAGCAAGCCTCCTTTAGGGGGTTTGGGGGTTTCTTCCACTGCTCGCATCAATATTCCTTCCAAAGAAAATAGCATTCATAAATAATTTATTACCCCCCAGCCAGAAAGCCCGGAAGTTAGGGTTGTCAGCAATATTGATCACTCTTCCGTTCCCAACCGTATTGACAATAACTGCTGCGGAATTTTTGATCGCATCCGCATTTTCTTTACTTACCCATCCGCTCTGCAAAGGCTTATTGCCATAATAAAATGGAGTAGCATAGGGGTTCTTGCTTTTCTCCATAAATACTTTGTTGGCCTTAAATAAACTGATCATTTTTTGATTATAACCATAGGCCAATGGATTGGTCAGATCAATTTCGGCACCAAAGATGGCACCGCTTACCCGCTGTGCGCCATCCACCTGCTCCCGGTCAACATAGGTTAGTTTTTGTGTGCTATCAACCGGTGCTTTTACTTTTTTAAAAGAGACAGTGCTGATCCCATTCTGTGCCGCCCAGCTTACAGCTTCTTCGGTTACTATTAATGTACCACCCTGTTGCACCCAGCTTTTCAATTTTTCTTTATTGAGTTCATTATAACTTCCACCCACCATGATCAGTGTATTGTATTTATCCATATTAACACGATTGAAAATACTTGGTTCCAGATGAGTAGCCGGTATATTCATCCGCTGATCCAGCAAATGCCAAACTTCTCCCGCATCCAATGCATTGACTCCCGGCCCGGTGATCATTGCAATCTTTGGTTGTTGTACCAATGCAAATTTGCTGCTGCCGAGATCACTTCCACTTATTACATTACCGCCGGTTAATGGGAATACCGGGAGATTATTCTTTTCCGTCGCTTTTTTTATGATTTCCGCCAACTTATCAGAAGAAATAGTTTGCAGTTTTACCGGAATCATAATCGTTCCGTAATCAAATTTTTTCGAAGTTCCATTCCATGATATTTCAAATTTATTCGTCGCCACTTTTACCAGCACACCGGCTTGTTGCAATTCATACAAGGCCCGTGGAGCATACAACTCATCCCATTCAAATAAATAAGCATATTCAGATTTATTAACTGTAATTCCTTCCTGTGGCTTAGGAGCCTCCATTACTCTCCCGCCACGCAAACCTGTTTTAAATTGCGATGCATTCAACTCCGCAGAAAGCAATCCAAAAGCCAAAGGCATTGTCCAGGTAGTGATATCATAAAACAAACTGTCTTTATAATCAAAAGTTTTTTCAAATACAGATCTGATAAGCCGGTATTGCGGTTGATTTGCGGGAACAATAAAAGAGCCGGAAGATTTAAACTCATTTCCATCAACAGCAATATTTGTTTTTAATCCATATACTTCAATTTGATGTCGCAATAACATTTCAACAAACAAAGCCGTCTTTGCTTTGTCATTATCATCTCCAAAAACATAGGCCTTAACAGGAGAAGCGGCGGACTCCGTCATGGCTGTTTTATAAAAATCTCTTTGCCATTGCAAAAATTCTTTACGTAAGGTTTTTGCACCTTCCAATGTTGACAAGGTAGCAGTGAATTGATTTTTGATCGTGAAGGGGAAAGTCAATAAGCCATTTACCGTTTCCTGCAAATGACCACGGGAAGATGCCTGTTCAAAAAGAATACCGATGGCTCCATTTATATCAGGATAGGTAGAACCTTTGCCATAATAAAAATCATCGTATGCTTCTTTTGTAAAATAAAGTGAGCCGATGCGATCTAAAAAAGTCGCATGAAATTTTCCCAGCTTCGCTGTTAGTTCCTGGTTTTTAGCTGGTGTCAACGGATTTACTCTTGACGGTACACCGGGCTGAAAAAAGAAAGTAGCATTGCTTCCCTGCTCATGATGATCTGTGAGGATATTAGGTTTCCATTGATGAAACCATTTTAAACGATTCTGACTTTCTACATGCACGGCCGGTAGCCAGTCACGGTTAAGATCGAACCAATAGTGATTGAAACGGCCACCGGGCCATACTTCATTATATTCCCTGTCGTTGGGATCACTTACTAAATTTTTACTTTTATGCTGGTTCACCCATGTAGAAAAACGCTGCATCCCATCGGGGTTGAAAGACGGGTCAAATAAGATAACAATATTATCCAGCAGTTCATCAATTTGTTTCCCCTGCGCTGCCGCTAAATAATAGGCGCTGAGTAAGGAAGCATTTGTACCGCTCTGTTCATTGCCATGAATAGAATGACCAATCCAAACTACGATGGGCATGTTATCAATATTCAGCGAAGCGGATTTGACAGGATCAGTCAATTGTATATGTTGCTGTCTTATTTCTTCCAGCCTCTGCTGGTTTTTGGTAGAAGTAATGATCAATAAAACCTGCGGACGTTTTTCATAAGTAAACCCCATTGTTTCCAGTTTTACTCTTTCCGGTGCAGCAGCAGCGATAGCTTTCATATAATTCACCAACCTGTCGTGGGTAACATGGTACTCTCCTACTTCATGATAAATAATATCTTTTGGTTTGGGGATGGCAGGATTGTAAGTTACGCTATCAGGCAGGTAATATGTCAGGTCTTGAGCAAAAGGGCAATGGGCAATAAGCAATAAGCAAAAGGCGAACAGGAGTTTCTTCATAAACAGATTTTATAAAATGGAAATTACAGCGTTTCGGTCAAAGACAACAACCGTAGCTAAAAATACCACAGGCTCTCCAAACTAACCTTCCAAATTGCTGCTTACCCATTTTAAAAGCAGAGTTTTTAAAAACTAAAAAGCGGTTTTCTACCTGAAGGCCGCTTTACTTATGTAGCTATCGCTCATCCCCTAAAAGAAATTGAAAGAAAAATTTGGCTAGCACTATTACTTGTTGATCACACCCTAAACTCCGGACTGAGGGAAAAATTACTTTATTAATAAATAATTGAGTCTAAAAATTAATTACAAACTCCGTCATACAACATCGGAAATATTCAGTTCAGTTGGCAAAGCATTAAATCTGCAGCCTAAACCCGATTCCACTTCCCTGTTATCATTCACCTGGCACAATGATTTTCTTTGAAAAATTGTTTCCCTTCTACTCTATTCCTCCGACCAATTACTGCTCTTACCAGTTAACTACTCCTTAGCGCTGGTATCGGGCATTACAGCTTTCTATTTTTGATGAGTAAACCATTCAAATCAATATTATAAACCCTGTCTGCCGACAGGCAGGCTTAAAACTAAAACAATGAAAAAACAATTAATTTCCTGCATCTGCGGCGGGCTTGCTTCCATACTAACTGTCAACAGTTCTTTCGCCCAGGACGAAAACTTTAAAGAGCTGCCGCCAATTACCATCTCTGCTACCTCCTCTAATGTTGTTGTCAGCGCCCGGGTAAACAAGGCTTTTTCACAATTTTTCCAAAACGCTTCAAATCTCAGGTGGTATGAGATAGATAAAAAATTCCTTGTAAAATTTATCCAGAATGACCAGGAAAACAGGGCGCTGTTTACCAGGAACGGACAGCTTATTTATCATATCAGTTATGGCACAGAGAAACACCTGCCATTTGATGTAAGAAAGTTGGTTAAAAGTAACTATTACGACCAAACTATCACAAGAGTGCTTAAAGTAAACCAGGATCAAAGAAATATCTGGGTGGTTAGCATGGAAGATGCTAAAGATCATATTATGGTCAGGGTTGAAGACATGGAATTGGAAGAGACGCAACGTATGCATAAAACAAAATAAACTCTCTCTCTTCACATAAGCATTCAGCAGAATGACCGCCTCCCTGTCCAGGGAGGCATTTTCTTCTGACATTTTATATCCCTGCAGCAGTAAGCAGTTTTTTTAAAAGATTTTTGAAAATTACTTTACGAATCCGCAACTACTCCATGACAATATTTTCCGGCTTTCGCTCCGAATTAGTTTTTACCTGGCAATAAACACCAAACCTTTCCTCTTAAAATTTACAGTTATGAAAAATAAATTCTTCGCCTGTTTTACAGGAACCTTGCTGGCTGTGACAATAAACAATATCGCCTATACACAAAGTGTTACCAGTATCGCAAAACTTAAACGACAGGTTTCGATTGAAAAAATCATTCCCTCATCCAAAAAATTATATTCTGCGGATCGCTCTGACATCATTTTCCGAAATGACATCAAGATTAAGGCCGTCAGAAATTTTATCAGGGATTTCGAAAATGTATCCGACGTGATATGGCGCCAATCAGCTAATGGATCTGCCGCTTATTTCACCATGAACGGGATTAAGACACGAGTTTTTTATCATAAAAACGGAGATTATCAGAGCATGATTAAATATTATTATGAAGACAAATTAGCTCCGGAGATCCGTCACCTGGTAAAAAGTAGTTTTTATGATTTCAGCATTTACGGTATAACAGAACTCAATAAGAATGGCCAAACCATTTACGAGATAAAAATAGAGGATAAAACTTCCTGGAAAACTATCAGGATAATGAATGGAGAAATGGAGATAAAGGAAGAATATAATAAAGCTTGAATCCAATCACGAAAAAAATAGTATTTCCTGAAAAGTTCATGCCCGGCGAACCAAAGAATTAATCGTTCGCTTTGGCTTGGCCGTCGATAATTTCTGTACAGTCAAGGATATACAAGGAAATCTCTAAAAATATTCCCTAAAACTATCTGTTGCTTCAAATCCACGAAAATCTGCTTAGCCGTGCTGGTGCAAATTTTGAACAAGCCGTCCTGAGCTCTGGGCTTACCGAAGAGTCGAAGGATCATCGTATATTTGCAGCTTGCAATTTTTACAATTATGAGCCGAAAAGGAAAAGTGTTGGTAGCAATGAGTGGCGGTATTGACAGTACCGTGACAGCTCTCATGCTCAATGATGAAGGTTATGAAGTGGTGGGAATTACCATGAAAACATGGGATTATGCCGCCAGTGGTGGTAGTAAAAAAGAAACCGGTTGCTGCAATGTGGATAGTTTTAATGATGCCAGGCAAGCAGCTGTTGAACATGGCTTTCCACATTATATCCTGGATATCCGTGAAGAGTTTGGCGGATTTGTAATAGAGGATTTCGTAGATGAATACCTGGCAGGCCGGACACCCAATCCTTGTGTACTCTGCAACACGCATATTAAATGGAGAGCCTTATTAAAACGGGCCGATGCATTAGGCTGTGATTTTATTGCAACCGGTCACTATGCAAAAATCCGCCATCATGATAATGGTCGTTTTGTAGTAAGTAAAGCTATTGATGATACCAAAGATCAAAGCTATGTTTTGTGGGGACTTCAACAGGATTTGCTGAGCAGAACTCTTTTACCGTTGGCTCCATATCGCAAAACAGAGATAAGACAAATGGCTCTTGACTACGGCTATCCTGAACTGGCAAAGAAAAGTGAGAGCTATGAAATTTGTTTTGTCCCGGATAATGATTACAGGGGCTTTCTGAAACGTCGTGTAGAAGGCCTGGAAGAAAGAGTAGCAGGAGGCAATTTTATAGATAAAACCGGGAAAATATTGGGACAACATAAAGGCTATCCATTTTATACGATTGGCCAAAGGAAAGGCCTGGACATCGCTTTTGGAAAACCGGTGTTTGTAACAAAGATTGACCCTGAAACAAATACCGTTGTGCTGGGTGATGAGGATGACCTGGAACAAAATGAAATGGTCGTCAGCAAATTGAACCTTATCAAATATGACAGCATCACCCCCGGCATGGAAGCTGTAACCAAGATCCGTTATAAGGACAAAGGCGCATTATCTAATTTATATCCCGTAGAGACAGGGCATGCCCTGTCTCAGACAACGCATGCGTTGTCTCTACGGATACGGTTTTATGAGAATGTCAAAGGTATCGCCCCAGGCCAAAGCGCCGTCTTTTATGAAGGAGATGATGTGATTGGCGGAGGACATATTCAGTATGGAGCCATGAGTCCTGAGCCTGGAGCCATGAGTCTTTAATTAGCGGGCATTCCTGACTCCGTACTCCCGACTGAATATCAGTGCAATAATCATTTTGAAAATACGTTTTAAAGTTGTCGAAATGATGAGCAGCTAACCTGCTGGCTTTTATGTCTTTAACAGAACCGTTTATACCCGTGAAGCATCCAAAACTATTTATGAGATACCGGCTTATCCTTATTGCCAGTCTATTAATTTTCCTTTCGTCCTGCACCGATAAAAAGGAAGAATTTGTAACAGAACCATTATCAGATTACCTTCCTTTACAACCGGGGAAATATATTACTTACCGTATAGACTCGCTGGTGTTTACAAATTTTGACCGTGATATAGAGACGCACAGCTACCAGGTTAAACATGTGGTAGACGCTGAGATTAAGGATAACCTGGGCAGGCCGTCTTATCGTATATATCGTTTTTTACGCAATGCCGATGGCACAGGAGAATGGGCTAGCAATGGCTCTTATTTTGTTACTCCCTTGCCTGACCAGGTAGAAGTAGTAGACGACAATCTCCGTTTTATCAAATTGCATGCGCCCCTGAGAGAAGGTTATACCTGGGAGGGTAATAAGTATTTGCATTTAGATCCCTACCCAAGTACTGGTTTGTCTGATGGTTTTTTGGAAAACTGGGACTATTTCTATGATTCTTTTAGTTCATCATTTGAATATAACGGTTATGAATACAAAGATGTGTGGACTGTAGAAGAAAAAGATGACAGTCAAAATTTTCCGGTTACAGATCCTGATTTCTACGGCTCGAAATCAAGGGGGGTTGAAAAATATGCAAAAAACATTGGGCTTGTTTACCGCGAATTTATGATAGCTCAATATGAGCCGAATACTTCCGGTCCCAATCCTTATTATAAAGGTTTTGGCATTACTATGTGGATGATCGATCACAATTAAGTTAGTTTATCATTTAAATTTGATGTTGGCAAAGCCACCTTCATGAATAAATTTTCATTCCTGGTTTTTTTGGTGCTCCTTTTTTCAATGAAATCCCGGGCTCAGCTTTCCCGGTATATTGTACAGCTAAAACATAAAGGCGCTACTACCTATAGTTTAGCAAACTCCTCTCCTTATCTTTCACAACGGGCTATTGATAGAAGAATTCGTTATCATATTTCTACTGACAGTTCAGATCTGCCCGTTCCCGAATCCTATATTTTGCAGATAAAAAGTATTCCCAACGTTACGGTACTGAATATTTCCCGCTGGTTGAACGCTGTAACAATACGAACAACTGATGCGAATGCCATTGCAACTATCAATGCGTTGCCATTTGTTCAAAATACATCTTCTATTGCGGCACGAACAAGTACCGTTGAGAAAAATAAATTTATTGAAGATATAAAACCGCTATTCGAAATCAGTGCAAGACCAGCAGAAATAAAGAGTGACTATTTTAATTATGGGGCCGGCTCTTACAATGAGATTCATTTGCATAATGGAGAGTTCCTGCACAATATCGGTTTGCGTGGCCAGCAAATGCAGATTGCCCTGCTGGATGGTGGGTATTTCAACTATACTTCACTCAAAGCGTTTGATAGTGTAAATGCAAATGAACAGGTGATAAGCACCTGGGATTTTGTAGCAGGCAATACAAGCGTTGTTGAAGATAATGCACACGGCATGCAATGCTTTTCCACTATTGCCGCAAATATTCCGGGACAATTTATAGGTAAAGCGCCGAAAGCCGGTTTTCATTTATTCAGAACAGAAGATGTATCATCAGAATATCCAATAGAAGAGTTTAACTGGGCATGTGGTGCAGAAAGAGCTGACAGCGCAGGCGCTGATGTCATTTCCTCGTCTTTAGGATATGGCTATGGATTTACCGACCCAATTTCCGATTATCCTTACAGCGACCTGAATGGTGATATTACGATCTCAGCCAGGGCGGCTGACCTTGCGGCAAAAAAAGGGTTGCTTGTTTTCAATGCCGCCGGTAATTCAGGCAATGATTACTGGCGCATGATAACAACACCTGCGGACGGAGATAGCGTAGTTGCAGTCGCTGCCGTAGATACTTCCGGCACGGTCGGTTCGTTTTCCAGTTATGGGCCTTCTGCTGATGGAAGGGTTAAACCTGACATAGCATCTGTTGGCGTTAAGGCTATGATACAAGTTGCTAATAATACAATAGCTGTCAGTAACGGCACCTCGTATGCCTGTCCCAATATGGCAGGCCTCGCTACCTGCCTGTGGCAGGGATTTCCTGAATTCAATAATATGCGGATCGTCCGTGCATTAAAAGAAGCAGGAAATATTTATTCTTCTCCAAATGACAGGATTGGCTACGGTATTCCCGATCTCAAAAAAGCTTTTGCAAACTTATTGACTGAATTTGCTATATCTACCGCTACTATAAATGATTGTACTGTTTCGTTGAACTGGACAAGCAAAGATGTGGCTGCTATGAAATATGAAATTGAAAGAAAAGCTCCGGGTGATGCAGTCTATATTAAAATCGCAGAAAAGAATGCCCAAAATGGTTCTATACTTTCCAATCATTCCTACCAGTTTATTGATACTTTGAAGGAAGTAAATCCAGGAACTATTTCTTATCGCATCCGGCAGATAACAGACACAACTGCATCTTCCTTAACGGCCATTTTTATTGATACAACAGAAACATCTTTAAACACTCCCTGCACCAACGATGATATTATAAGTGCAGTAAGGATAGCACCCAACCCAACCAGGGGTAATACATCACTGATCGTTGAAACAGATTATGCTGTCAGTAATATGCCTATCGCTATTTATGATATGAAAGGAAGTTTAGTAACCAGATTAAATTATTCAAAAGCTGCGGGAAAAATAATGTTCCATTTACCTGTAGCTGAATTGAGCAAAGGAAAATATATCATCAAAGTATTTAACGGGATAAAAACAATTGGGACAACGACACTTTTGAAATTATAAGGCCAACTCCTAAATGGACTCCTGATCCAGCCTGGCACTTGTTTTTTTATTTTACAATTCGATATTTGTTCTCTGAGATTATACTGGCTTTTTAAATAAAGCAGCAAACATAGTATCTGCTTTCTTGTCATACCCTTTCAGCAGCTCCATCCGGATAAGATCAAACCCAAAATTCTTCACCATAAATTCCACCACTTCTTCGTTTTCTTTTTTAAAAACAGAACAGGTGATATAAAGAAAATAACCGCCAGGTTGCAGATGTGGAATTGTATTGGATACTATTTGCTTTTGCAGGGAAGAATATTTTACGATCTCTTTTTTGTCAAAATAATATAATTGCTCAGGTGTCCGGCTCCAGGTGCCACTGCCGGTACAGGGAGCATCGCAAATGATAAGCCCGAAACCCTCCCCGCTCCCTAAAGGGAGAGCTTTGGAGCTTTTCTTTGTAAGGTCATTTACAAAATATTTATAATGGTTGATCCCAGCTTTTTCAAAACGTTTTTTCAGGTTGGTCAATATAGACTCCCTTATGTCTGAAACAGTAAGATTGATATTGCCCAGTATATCTTTTGCCATAATTGATTTTCCACCGCTTGCTGCACAGCAATCCCACACCTTGTCTGACGGTCTCCGTCTGACAAGTAATAAAAACTCTCCTACACTCTGCGAACTATAATCCTGCACCACCGCTTCTTTATTCAATTCAATCACCTCATCAAGCTTTATTGAATTGGATAAAGCAATACAATCATTTTTTATCGCATTGAATGTAATCCCTGCCTTTTCTAATTTTTGTTTTACAATATTTTCCTTCCCGGGTCGCAGGCGAAGAAACAGGTCAGGTTGAATGAAAAAAGATCCTGCAAATTTTTCATGGTCAATTCCGTTACTCAATTCCTCTTTCCAGGGAAATACGTTGAGCATTAAGCCCCGGTATGATTCAGTTAGCAGGGAACTCTTTTCTTCCATACTTAAACCAGCCTTCTCATTCCATATTGGCTTCAATTGTTGCAGTATTTCATTCGGTGCATCTGAACAAATGAATAATCCTGCCAATATTTTTTCTTCAATTGATAAAGGCAGTTCGGATTTCCCCAATCTGAAATAGCAATAACATAAATGGATGATCTGTTTTCTATCCTTAGAGCCGTATTTTTTATACCGGGCAAAATATTTTTTGATGAAGGAAGAAAATGGTTCTTCTCCCGCATAAACAGATAAAATCTCTTTTGCTGAATTCAAATAAGAATGATAATGACTCATTAAACAACAAAATAAAAAACGATCCACCTAAGGCGGATCGCTGCTATTAATTCAACATAATATTATACACCCAATAATGTTTTCACCGGATCTTTCCCAATCAGTAATTGTTCAGGACTTTCCAGCAATTCCTTTACCCTTACCAAAAAACTTACTGATTCACGGCCATCAACAATGCGATGATCATAACTTAATGCCAGGTACATCATTGGTTTTATCACCACCTGGCCATTTATTGCCATGGGTCTTTCCTGTATCTTATGCATGCCCAGTATAGCGCTTTGAGGTATGTTGATGATCGGTGTGCTCATCAACGAACCAAACACGCCACCATTGGTGATAGTAAAAGTTCCGCCTGTTAATTCATCAGCCGTCAGTTTGCTATCTCTTGCTTTACCGGCCAGTTCCACCACTTTTCTTTCAACATCAGCCATACTCATACTTTCAACATTCCGCATTACCGGAACAGTCAAACCTCTTGGCGTACTGACTGCAATACTGATATCTGCATAATCATGATAGATCAACTGGTCGCCATCAATATAAGCATTTACAGAAGGCCATTCAGATAGTGCGACTGCGCAGGCTTTTGCGAAAAAACTCATAAATCCTAAACCAACACCGTGTATTTCTTTGAATTTGTCTTTGTATTTAGTACGTATGCCCATGATATTGGTCATGTCCACTTCATTAAAAGTGGTGAGCATCGCTGTTGTATTCTTTGCTTCTACCAATCTCCTTGAAATTGTTTTGCGGAGATTAGTCATTTTTTCAGTACGAACATTCCGGGTATTAAGTTCTGCTCCTGCAAATGCTTTTTTACCCGGATTGGATAAAGCAGCCAACACATCATCCTTTAATATTTTCCCCTGGAAACCCGATGGAGTTACAGTTTTAGGATCAACTTTTTTGTCAGCAATAATTGCAGACGCAACCGGAGTCGCTTTAAGATCAGAAGCCTGAGGTTTGATGTCTGAAGTCTGAACAGTCGCTTTATCTTCTTTCTTTTCCTGCCCGTTACCGGAAGCAACTTCAGGTTTCGGACTTCCGGCTTCTGATTTCTGACTTCCAGCTTCTGACTTCCTTCCCTCCGGTTTCGCAGCAGATTCATCAATACTGGCCAACAAGTCACCAATTTTTAAAGTATCACCTTCCTGTGCCGCTGTTTTTAATACACCGGCTTTTTCTGCATTCACCTCAAAAGTTGCTTTCTCACTTTCCAATTCTGCAATTACTTCATCCCTGTCTACATATTCGCCATCTTTTTTTGTCCATTTCAACAATGTTACTTCGCTGATGGACTCTCCTACTGTTGGAACTTTTATATCAATCATAAAAACTGTTTCTGGTTTGTTGTATTGGTTTTCGTTTTGCTTTCAGATTATATCGAAAATGCTGTTTCAATAATTTCTTCCTGCTCCTGTTTATGAACCTTTGCAAATCCTGTAGCGGTAGAAGCACTGGGCTGCCTGCTTATCACACCATAATTAATACTCTTCAGGTTCATCTGAAGATAAGAAGCGGCACCCATATTCAATGGTTCTTCCTGTACCCAGAACCAGGTGGCCCGGTTGTATTTTTTATACAACTCATCCAATTGCTTTGCAGGCAAAGGATACAATTGTTCCAGGCGAATGATCGCTATATCTTTCCTGTTTTCTTTTTGCTGGCGTTCTGCCAGGTCAAAATAAATTTTACCACTACAGAACAATACTTTTTTTACAGTTTTGGTATCGGCGAATGAATCATCAATCACTTCTTTAAAACCACCTGTTAAAAATTCTTCGGTAGTTGAGTAGCTACCAGGATGACGGAGATTTGCTTTTGGCGAAAAGACAATCAAAGGTTTTCGGAATGGCCAGGTAGCTTGTCTTCTTAATGCATGAAAGAAATTAACTGAGGTAGTAATATTAACGGCCACCATGTTTAATTCAGCACACATTTGTAAAAACCGTTCCATTCTTGCACTGCTATGTTCTGGCCCCTGTCCTTCATACCCATGAGGCAATAGCAGGGTAACGCCATTCATCCGGTTCCATTTTTGTTCGCCAGCGGCTATAAACTGGTCGATCATCAACTGTCCGCCATTGGCAAAATCTCCAAATTGCGCTTCCCATACTACCAATGCATTTGGATTGGCCATACTATAACCATATTCAAAACCCAACACACCATATTCACTCAGCAAAGAATTGAAAATTCTATATTTTCCTGACGCCCCTTCTATCCTATCAAGACGATTATATGCTTCATCGGTGTTTTCATCACGCAAGACAGCATGACGATGAGAAAAAGTACCGCGGCGGATATCCTGTCCGCTCATTCTCACATCTTTTCCTTCCAGTAGTAAGCTTCCGTAAGCTAGCAATTCACCCGTGGCCCAATCAATCTTACCCTCTGTTTCAAATAGTTTTACTTTATCCTGGATGATCTTTTCAATCTTGCGTAATGGCTTAAAAGTTTCCGGCCACTTCATCATGGCATCAAAGATCTTTCTAAAATTTTCAGAGCTGATAGCTGTTACCGGTGATTTATCAAAATCTTCCTCGGTTGCTTTTCTCAAATTTTTCCACCATATTTCCGGTTGCTGGTAACGATACGGAAGCGGTTTTTGTTTTACTTCATCAAGGCGTTCCTGCAAATCATCCCAGAATTTTTTCTCCATTTCTTTGGCAAGCACTTGTGCATCTTCCTCACCATTTTCCAGTAAATATTTTATGTAAACTTCACGTGGGTTCGGATGCTTATCAATCAAGGCATACAAATGAGGTTGTGTAAATTTGGGATCATCTCCTTCGTTGTGCCCATGCCTGCGATAGCAAACCATATCTATAAAAACATCGCTATTAAATTCCTGCCGGTAGCGGGTAGCGATCTCTGCGCATTTTAATACAGCTTCAGGATCATCGCCATTTACATGAAAAACAGGCGCCTGTATGGCAGCCGCCAATGAAGTACAATAATCCGAACTTCTTGCTTCATCAAAATCAGTTGTAAACCCTATCTGGTTATTGATCACAAAATGTATCGTACCGCCAACATAATAGCCATCAAGATTGCTCATCTGCAAAATCTCATATACTATTCCTTGTCCGGCTACTGAGGCATCACCATGAATTAAGATGGGCAATATCTTATCATACTCACTTTCGTACAAAACATCAGCTTTAGCTCGTGCAAAACCTACCACCACCGGGTCAACCGCTTCAAGGTGAGATGGATTGGGCATCAGTTTTAAATGAACAGTTTTATCAGAAACCGTTTTCACTTCACTACCAAAACCCATATGGTATTTTACGTCGCCACTACCCATTGTCTGGTCAACCTTCCCGGTCCCTTCAAATTCACTGAATATCTGCTCGTACGTTTTGCCCATGATATTGGCCAAAACATTTAATCTTCCGCGGTGGGCCATACCAATCACTACTTCCTGTACATCATTGTCAGCAGCGGTATTAATAATAGCATCCAAAGCCGCGATAGTTGTTTCGCCCCCCTCTAATGAAAATCTTTTTTGCCCAACATATTTTGTATGTAAAAACTTCTCAAACATTACACCCTGGTTCAATTTTTCCAGGATGCGCTTTTTCTTTTCTAATGGAACAGGGTTAGAAAAATTTCTTTCCATTTCCACTGCCAGCCAATTCACTTTTTGCTGGTTGCTGATATATTTAAATTCAAGACCTACATGATTAGCATATACTTTTTCAAGATGTGCCCAGATGTTTTTTAAGGAAGTAGCCCCAAGACCTATACGTTCACCCACCTGGAATGTTTTATCAAGATCCGCTTCTTCCAGTCCAAAAAATGCCAGCGTAAGGTTAGCATCCCGGTCCTTCCTTGCACGAATAGGATTTGTTTTAGCGATCAGGTGCCCTTTATTACGATAACCAAGTATCATCCGGTAAGCGCCTAATTCTTTTCTCCAGCCAATATTACTTGTTAAACCTTCTTCGGGTTCAGCAGTGATGGATTTAGCAACTGCGCCGTTAGTGGCAACAGCACCATTACCCACAGCGAAATCGAATCCCTCAAAAAATTTCTTCATATCAGGGTCCACACTATCAGGATTGTTTATAAACTCCAGGTACATGTTTTCAATAAATGCCGGGGATGAGCTGGTGATATAGGAAAAATCTTTCATTTGAAAGTTGCTTTGAAATGACGGTTTTAAGGGTGACAAATATCGCTTAAAAAACTGATAATGCGGTAGTGATATTGGGCAGAGATATATTTTTGCGGGCAGTTTTCGTTCTTGTACAAGGCCTGTAAAGTTCTTTCTGAACATGCAGAAGGGTCGTATTTCTCAGGGTTCTGCGCCAGGATCATCTTTTTTGGAATAAATTCTATAATATTTGGTAGATAAGGCACCCACCCTTACCTTTGCCCTCCTTAAAATTGATAGGCATGGCTAATCACAAAGCAACAAAAAAAGATGTACGTCAGGCTACTAAACGCCGCGAAAGAAACAAATATTACGGAAAAACAACCCGTAATGCCATTCGCGACCTGAAAGCTGCCAGTGAAAAAGAAGCAGGTGAAAAACTTCCTTTGGTTGCCAGCATGATTGACAAACTGGCTAAACGTGGTATTATTCATAAAAATAAAGCCGCCAACCTGAAAAGCAAATTGACAAGAAAAGTGACTGCGGCTCCGGCTAAATAATTTTTTGCAATAAAATAGTTGAAAGGCATCTCAAAACGGGATGCCTTTTTTATTTTTAAACACTATTCCTATTTTCCATCTTTTTATACCACAATATGAAAAAAAGTTTTCTGTTTCTTTCCTTGATTTTTTCGCTTACCGGCTTTGGTCAGATTATCCTGACAAAATTTGAACAATCAGGTGGTAAAGAAAGTCCTGTTTACCCCGAAATAATTGACTGGTGGAAAAAACTGGATGCGCAATCCGGAAAAGTAAAAATGCTGACCATGGGCATGACGGATGCCGGGTTCCCTCTTCATCTCATTATTGTGTCAAACAATGGTGATCATAATTTTTCGAATATCCGCAAGAACAATAAACGAATTATATTGATCAACAATGGCATTCATCCCGGCGAACCGGACGGCATTGATGCAAGTATGCTGCTGGTAAGAGATATTGTTGCCAATAAATATAAAATACCTGATAATATTATTCTTGCAATTATCCCGGTGTACAATATCGGGGGTTGCCTGAACCGTAGCATTAATTATCGTATTGATCAGAATGGCCCGGTAGAAAAAGGATTTCGCGGCAATTCTCAAAATCTTGATCTCAACCGCGATTTTATTAAATGTGATTCCAAAGATGCAAGAGCCTTTACAGAAATATTTCATCTTGCTGACCCGGATGTATTTGTAGATAATCATGTAAGTAATGGCGCCGATTACCAGCATATAATGACATTGCTTACATCCCAGCATAACAAATTGGGTGCTGTGATGGGAGAATTCATGAATAAACAATTTGAACCGGGTTTATATACATTGATGAAAGAAAAGAAATATGATCTCATCCCTTATGTAAACGTATATGGTGATACACCGGATAAAGGCTGGTCAGAATATTGGGACAGCCCACGCTACGGAAGTGGCTATGCTTCTTTGTGGAATACTTTCGCTTTTGTACCTGAAACGCATATGCTGAAGCCTTATGATCAACGTGTAAACGCAACTTATGCTTTAATGCAATGCTTTATTGATTTTACCAGCAAGAATAGCGCTGCTATAAAACAAACCCGGGACAAAGCTAAACAGGATGTAAAAACACAAGCACAATTTCCCATCAGTTGGAAATTAGATAAGTCAAAATTTACTACGCTTACTTACAAAGGATATACAGCAGGCTATAAGCCCAGTGAGGTTTCCGGGCAACCGCGTTTGTATTATGATCGTAGTAAGCCTTTTGAAATGCAAATTCCTTTTTATAATCAGTACGAGGCGCAGGCTTTTATTCAGAAACCAAAAGCATACATCATTCCGCAAGGCTGGTGGAAGGTAATTGAACTGTTAAAACTGAATAAAATAGAAATGCGTCAGCTAAAAAAAGATACTACAATAGAAGTGGAGGTCTATCGTATTGATGATTACAAAACGGCTTCCCGCCAATATGAAATGCATCATCTGAACAGCGATGTAAAGATCAGCATCAGTGCACAAAAAATGAATTTTCGTAAAGGAGACTATTATATACCCATGAACCAGGTTGCCAATCATTTCTTGATTGAAACACTGGAACCACAGGCCCAGGATTCTTACTTTGCCTGGAACTATTTTGATGCGATACTTGGACAAAAAGAAGGGTATTCGGCCTATTCATTTGAGGATATTGCAACGGAATATTTAAAAGATAATCCTGCTATAAAAACTAAACTGGAACAAAGACGAGCCGCTGATTCAGCTTTTGCGAAAAGTGGAAGAGATCAATTGAATTTTGTATTTCAGAATTCTTCTTATTTTGAACCGGTAAATATGCGCTATCCTGTATACAGGATCACCCGGTGAGTATGAGAGAAAGCCATGAGTTGTAAGCTGTGAGTCCTGATCCGTCAATAGTTGAGGCCATACAAAAGATTTGCTTTCTTACTTTTCATTTTTTCCTTTTTCCTTATTCACTTTTTCAATTCTGAAATTATTGGCTGCAGCAAATTTTTGCTGCGCTGCCTGCAGGGCCTGTGTAGCTTCTTCTTTTTCATTGACGATACTGACAAGCCTCAACCGTTCAGTTTCTTTAGCTTCATCAGTTGCTGCCATCGTAAATCTTTTAAACGAAGTGTAAATATTTTTTAAATAAGAAAAATACTGGACAGCCTCTTTTTTAAAATTATCAGCTTCTTCTACATTTGGAGCATCCAACTGTTGAACTTCTTTCAGCTTTTTATCAGCCAGATCTTCCATTAGTTCTGTAATAATGATAGCGCTATCATATTGTTCAGCTCCCAAAAATTTACTGACTTTTTTATCGGCTATGGCGATATCCGCTGACAGTTCAGTTTCCATTTTTACGATTCGCTGGCTGTAATCAAAAGCCGTTTTTGATTTACAACTAAATAACAATACCAGTAGTAATGCAATTATTGCTGATTGTGGTTTCATGATGCATTGATTTTTCCATAGTCAGAAAATCATTCCTCACATAAGAACTAAATATACAATGCCTGAAAATTGAAAACAACGTGATTTTACTTATTTATATTGGCTTCTGGCAGTATAGAAGGGATCTTTTTATCCATGCCTGAAAAAAGATATCGTCCCAATAGCAAGCTGGCTATTAAAACTATTATACT
>JAKFEJ010000151.1:0-2643 GCA_036675745.1 Chitinophagaceae bacterium
GCCGGCTGCAGACTTTGCAGGTCGCTTAGTTTAAACCATTGTGCAAAGGCCCCTGAAAATTTGCTTTGCATCCGTTTATCTTTCGGAAAAGGCAGAGACGGTATTAATAAGCTGCGAAGTATTCTTCCTATGGAAGCCGCGGTACCAAAATTCCTGCTGCGTATTTTGGTGGCGGCCGTTTGTTTTATTTCCAAAGGAACCGATCTTGCTATATATGTTCCTCCACGTTTATAAAACACTACGTTATCTATCTTTCCACTGAGGTAGGCGGCTGTTTGTAAGGCCATAGTATATTGGGTTTAATTAATTATTTACCTGCTGATTCTTCCTTACCGTTATGATCCCTGCACTACTATTGCCTGCCTGTCCCCTTCTCCGGGTTTGGTGCGTCATCCCTGCGTCAACTGACGCAGGGATGACGCACCGGTACACAATAAGTAACGGTGAAAAGATGGTTTTGGTATGAGGAAGCGGGGAGTTTGATTGTTGAAAAAGCCTACTTAGGCTGGTGCTGAAAGCAATAGCCATTGGCAATGCGGGTCATGTGTTTGCAACGGGTGCCGCTTTTTGTAATGCCGCTGCATTGTACCGTAGTCCCCTGGCCCTGGGCTTTATGGGCGGATGAACCGGATGCATATACAGTTGGAGGCTTGCAAATTTTGCATGGCTCCAATCCCAATTCTTTTGCCTGGCTTATTGTTATTTCTTCCGATACATTTTTGACCGTTCTGCATGTTGCCAAATGATACTTTGCGCCGGATGGTGTTTTATAAATTGATTGTGCTTTTACCGATACGGAAAACAATAATAGTATCAGCAGCTTTGGCAGGTATGTTTTGAGTGGTGGCACTTTTACAAAATAGAAATTATTTGTTGGGAATGCAAGTAAGGCAGGTGCCTGGTTAAATATACAGAGGTCTGGCCTTTAACTGAAAGCTATATAAGAGCCGGGACTTTTATTTTTACAGCTGTGCCAGTATTTTCTTTCATCTGCAACCCAACTTGTGCGGATAGGCAGCTTCTTTGAAGCTGATACTGAGACGCAGTCTCAGTATAACAACCCTAAAGTTTTATCTTCTTTATTGTACGGGAACGCTAAGAAGAACAGGGTCTTTTACTCTCCAAATTGCAATACAATTGACCTGCCTTTTTTGTCCCAGTAATAAATCTTTTTTGATCCTCTATTTGTATAGATTTTTTGAATAGCCGCACATTCAGTTATAGTTGGCGGGCCTTCTGAATGTTCGATAGCACCAGGTGGCAAAAGCACCAAACCAAAATCCAGTTTTCCCGATTTAGTATTGCCATTATTTTCTAACTCCTGGTGATAGTAATTATCGTCAAAGGACAGTATAGTGAAAGCTGAAAAATTGTCAGCGCTATCTTTTAATATCAAAGCGTAGTCAATCTTTTTGTCGCAATTAAAGTCTCCGGAAATATAATTTATCTGACTGCTATCAGAACGGTATTTATTGAAAGAACTGTCATCCCAACTTTCTGGTGTCGCGATTTGCCAGCCTGATAGTTTCGTTTTAATGTACTCTGACACATTGTTTGGAATTAATTTCTTACTTAATGGCTCTTCCCCAGTAGCAATATCAGACTTCTGTTTTGCGTCATTAAATTGACAACTGCTTAGAAAAGGCATTAAAAGTACTACTACCATCTTTATATAATTGCTCATAACCCGTAATTTATAGTATCCCTATCAACAAAGCCTTCAAACATTACTTTGAGTAGGCAGCTTTTTGCAAAACTATCCTGAGTTTGCAAACTCAGGATAGCTATTGAAGATTCTTTTATTTATTGAACACGGCGGATAGAGAGAACTGAAATTCCGACAACCGGCGTGTTATTTTCCGCAAACACCTGCCAGGGCGAAAAGGATTGGTGTGTGGAGACACACACCAAGGCCTCCCTCATATTTACGGACACACACCAAGGCTGCGGGGGTGCAATCCCCCTTGCTTACTCGACTGTACGCAGCCTATCGTCAATTGGGATTATTATTTAACTTATGATGTTAATGGTTGTATGCATTAACAACACGCACTTTTGCTCCACTTGCGGGAAACCACTTTGGATTTTTTTTAAGTGCACGCAAAACTTCCTCGCACATTCCAAAGCCTGGATTACTTAAACAACGAACGTCAGATATACTACCATCTTTACTCATAATAAAAGCGGCTGAAACGATATATTTTCCTTTTTTGGCGCCATTACGAAACGGAATTGAACGGTTAAGGTTCCCCTCAAGAGATTTGATCCAAGCAGAATCTCCGCCAGGAAAAGCAGACACGATTTCCACTTTAGTATAAATCTTTTTTGGGTTTTTTTCTTTTGTAATTTCTACAACTATTTCACCATAACTATTGGCAACTTTTTGTCCATTGCTTTTGGCAGCACATATAAAACAAACTAAGGCTAATTGCAGAATTCTCATTGTCAAATTTCTTAACAAAGGGTGAATATTTAGATACAAATCTCAAAGTGCATAGAAGGTTGCGTACAACGGCCACAGCTTTGCGTTCGGCAGGGCATTTGGAAAACGTCCAGCCCGGAACTGTAGCCGATGTAAGTTACAAAAGTTGAAAATATATTCTGTTGCTCATCCGTGTTCGGTCAGCCGGATATGTAGCTGAT
>JAKFEJ010000455.1:0-2639 GCA_036675745.1 Chitinophagaceae bacterium
GGAGAAGATTTTGAAAAATATTTGGTTCATTATTACAAGGCGTTGAACTATCTGCAAGTTGGAGAAACGGATGATGCTCTGGTAGAGGCACGACGTATCACCCTTCGTACCAATACACAGGAAGATAAGATTGGCAATAAGAACAAATATTCCGAAGATGTTTTTTCCCTGGTGCTGCAAGGATTGATCTATGAAAAAAGTAATGATATTAATAATGCATTTATTGCTTACCGTAACGCAGCTGATGTTTATTTAGAAAATAACGGCAGTTATTATGGAACTAAAATGCCTGAACAGTTAAAGAAAGATTTATTGCGTACTGCCAGTGAAAATGGTTTTATAGATGAAGTAAGCCGGTATGAGAGGTTATTAAATACAAGCTTTGTCAAAGAAGAGAAAGAATATGAAGGAGGGGAACTTATCTTATTCTGGGAAAATGGCTCGGCACCTGTAAAACAACAACAGGATCTTTTCTTCTCGCTTTTTAAAGATGCCGGGGGCAGTTTTATGTTTGCTGACGCTGCCGGATTATATAATATTCCTTTTGATTTCAGCAATGGTTATAGCAGCAGCGATATTAAGCTGGAAAACCTGCGCAGCTTCCGTGTTGCTCTTCCAAAGTATGAAGCTCAACCATTAATTTATTCCGGGGCAAGCTTACAGTTAAATAATCAAATCTATTCTTTAGAGCCAGTTGAAAATGTAAATACCCTGGCGTTTTCAACTCTTAAAGAAAGGATGTTAAAAGAACTTTCTTCTACCCTGACAAGGTTGGCTGTAAAAAAACTGGCAGAAGCTGCCATGAGGCCAAAAGAAGAAAAAGAGGATAAGAATAAAACCGAAGAGCAAAAAAAGAAAGATAAAAAAGAAAAAGCGCAGCGTGAAGCGTTGGCACTGGGATTACAGATCTTCAATTTTGCAACAGAAAAAGCCGATACCCGCAACTGGCAAAGTCTGCCGCACACCATCTATTATGCCCGGATACCTTTACAAAAAGGAGTGAATAATATTTCACTTCAATTAAACGGGGTTTCTGCAAAATCTGTTCAGCTATCTGTAAACGGGAATGGCGGATTACAGTTTCAGAATATTTGTACGCTGAAATAAGCATAATCAAGGCTTAATCTTTATCAAATAGACGTAAAATCATGTTTCTCATTGTCGCTTCAAAGTATAATAAATTTTTAGTGCTTACCGGGTCTGTAACAAAACCATTGCTTTTTAAAAGTATCCCATCCATATAATAAAGCAGCATTCCTTTATCAAGAATTTTTATTGGACCGTTGTTATAGTAAAATATTTTTGATCCTACTGAATCAGATAAAAAATCGTAATTGATCTTATGAAGCCTTTTTACATCGGTGGTATAATAAATTAAGCCCCTATACTCACCAAATAAAGAATCTACTCCCATAATCTGTTTAACCAGAACTGATTTATTTTTGTCAATAGAAAGAACAAGCGAATCTGTTATTCTTTTTTTCTCAAAAAAAACAGGATTATTCGTCTGACTGAATATTGCAGAATTTTTAACGACAAAAACAACTAATATTAATTTAGTCCATTTCACTTGATCAAAATATGTCTTAAGTTAAACTTTATTGTGCAATACCTGTTATTCTCTGTCAGATTCCAAATATTGATTAATGAATTTTGGGAAAGCAAATTTCTTCATCTCTTTTTTTGTTACCCAGATCATATCATCGTCAAGGCTCAACTTTTTCTTCAATTTAATTTTAATAAATTGCCCTGCTATTAACTGGTGTGAAAGCTGTTGTTTAAAAAGAGGCGAAACAGCAATTATTTCATAGTCTTTTTTTTGTAACAAATTCAATTTTTCCGCTTGCATTAAGATTTGTTTGATCTCTTCTTCTTTGTTTGTTTCCACTACCGGAAATTCATAAAGCTGTTGCCAGATGTCCTTCTCTGTTCTCTGTCGTATTGCAGTTTTGTTTTCATGCTCTATTACCAAATAATATAGCCATCTTTTTCTTATACTGATCTTTTTTTCTTTTACAGGCAGCTCATTTATTTTATTATGAAGAAAGGCGAGACAGGTTTTATTAAACACACATTCTTTACAAAACGGTACGACAGGCTTGCAAACCACAGCACCAAAATCCATAATAGCCTGGTTATATATGCCTGGCTGCTTTTTATATAAAATATCGTTAGCTAATTGTGTGAAATACTTTTTGCCTTCTGTTGAGTCAATAGGTTTGCTAATTCCAAAGACCCTGGCCAGTACACGAAAAACATTACCATCTACTACAGCATGTGGTAAATTGAAAGCAAACGAGGAAATAGCTGCTGCTGTATAAGGACCGATGCCCCTTAGTTCCTTAATTTCTTCATAAGTGCCGGGAAATTTTCCTTTCAGGTCATTTGAAATATAACGGGCCGTAGCAATCAGATTTCTGCAACGCGTATAATAACCCAAGCCTTCCCAAAGCTTAAAGATTTTAGAATCAGGAGCTTTGGCCAGTTGATGTATTTCTGGAAAGGTTTCAATAAAACGATGATAATACGCCAATCCCTGCTCCACCCTTGTTTGTTGAAGGATGATCTCACTCAACCATATCTTATAAGGGTCTTTCTCCCCTTTCCAGGGCATTTGCCGCTTGTTTTTCTGTTTATTC
>JAKFEJ010000338.1:0-2629 GCA_036675745.1 Chitinophagaceae bacterium
TGAAACGAGTGGTTGAGAGATCGGATCTTTTTTCTTTTCTGTTGTAGCGCTGTCTTGCTGGCTGACCGTAGTCTCTGCTTCGTTATTGCAGCTTACAGACATTATACAAATAATGGCTGTAGCGCCTAAAATTTTTTGAATGGCAATCTTTTGCATAATCGGCATTTAATAATAATTATAGAATTAGTTTGCTTTTGTTTCCGGTGGTCCGAGATAACTGGGTTTCAAGCCTCCAAAATCAATCACCAGTTTTTGTAGTACTACACCAGAATTCACCATCCAGTATTTTACCGTATGCTTTCCCGGTTCCAGGATTTTATGCGCTGTAGTTTTGATGATTATATTATTGGCCACCCATTTATTCCAAACACCGGTATTGTCTTCTTTATTTAATGAAATTATTTGCGGCGCCTCATCATCAACAGAAACAGCAAACTGCAGACCTGTTTCAGTATTATGAAAATTCAGCGTTGGTGAAAACCAGGAATTCAGCTTAAACTCTCCGCCGCTGTATGTGTATATTTCATATTGCAAATGCGGTGAACCAGCAGATGGCTTCTGGTCGGCTGCCGTAACCGGGAAAGTTGTTACTGCCGAACCTGTTTTTCCATGGTCACGCAATACTTTCCATGTTATGTTATTTAGAGTAACTGCTTTTGTATAATGATTGGCGGCTATTGATACATATCCGTTCACTTCGTAAAAAATATTCCCTTTGCTGTTTGCTGGAATAAGCTGCATTGATGTTTTCGGAGCCGAATGAATTTTCGCGTCAGGCGGGAGTATGGAGTCAGCGGGTACATACAATACATCCGGCATTTTGTTGACAGGTGGCTGCTGCCAGTAAGTATAGCCAATATGCGTCTGGCTCATCATGTGATTCCATTTTCCATTAGCTATTGCGTGATATTCCTTTGTAATGAGTGAATCATTAATGTAGAGTTGTTTTGCTTTATCGGCAAGCATATTGGCATTTTTCTGTTTCCGTGAAGCGGCAAAGCGATTGAATGCAACAAACGTATAAAGCTGCTGCAGGTTGACACAGGCTTTTACAGGATGGAGCACCAATTGAAAAAAAGCATCACGGTACGTAGCAGGGAGCTCATTATTTATTTGCTCCGCTCTTTGTAATAATTTTTTATAATCTGCTGTCACTTGTTCAGCTTCGTTATAATAGTGTATGCTATATGTATCAGCATCCAATAGTTCAGGTTTCCTTCGCCCGTTATATTTGCTATATTTTGAAATAATATCAGCAATCTCTATAGCATGCTTGTCGCCAAATTGTGAAGCGGCCCACTGTTCTGTATATTTTTGCAGATCATCAGCATTGATTGCTTCGGGATTCCATGCATAATCCAAAAAGAAAGAGATTGGGAATTCCATCGGCTTAATATCACCCACATTCACGATCCAGATTTCTCTGGCTTTGTATTCCCATGCTAAATGCATTTGCTCCCATACTCTTGCAATGGGATTTGTATTGAGCCATTTGTAATTTCTTGGCCCACCGACATAATCGAAATGATAATAGATACCGTAACCACCTTTTCTTTTCGGTTCGTTCAACTTAGGTAGTTTGCGGATATTCCCCCAGTTGTCATCACACAATAATAATGTTACATCATCGGGCACTCTCATGCCTTTGTCATAATAATCCTGTACTTCTTTATACAATGCCCAGAGTTGAGGAGTCTGAGATGCAGGTTTGCCGGTAACTTCTGTAATGATCTGCCGTTGATCTTTTACAATTCTTTCTAATAAAGCTGTTGCTGTTTCCCTTGACATCGGCTCGTCACCATCACCTCGCATTCCTATGCTAACTATTTTTTCATTGGTAGCCCTTTGCATGCCAGTTTTCCAGAATTCTTTTAAACGAACTTCATTGCTGTCGTAGTTCCATTTATCCTTTCCATATCTTCTCCATTCATCATGTGCTCTCATCAATGGTTCATGATGCGATGTACCAATCACTATTCCGTATTCATCGGCGGCTTTTATATTCAAAGAATCGTCGTCATAAAAGGCATTGCCCCACATTGCAGGCCATAGATAATTCGCTTTGAGACGAAGCATTAGCTCAAATACTTTTTCGTAGAATTTATGATTGAAGCCGCCGAATTTTGCTTTGCTCCAGTTGCTCAATGCCGGCGCTTCATCATTGATAAAGATGCCGCGGTATTTTATTTTTGGTGCTTCAGAAATTATTATCCTTCCTTTTACATACAAACTGCCTTTCTTTTTAACCGGAACATCCGCCCACCAGTGCCAGGGTGAAACACCTATTTGTTTTGATAATTCAAATACCCCGAACGCAGTACCTCTTCTATCGCTACCGGCAATTACTATTGCCTGCGCAACTCCTTTTGCTGGCTGTGTTATGGTCCGAAGCTGGTAAGCTTCCCATTTATTTTTAATTTTATCGAAACTGATCTTTTTTTGCCGGGCAAGCTGCTGAACAAAAGATGATCTTTCAACAGAGCCGATAATTATTAAACTTTTTGCCGATGCAGGAATAGTATGAACAATCAATGGTTTTTTACCCGTTACTATTTCTATATCCTGCTGCAATAAGGAAGCGGCTTTTTGTACAGTGGAAAAATCTTTACTATCAACATAGATATTGACA
>JAKFEJ010000286.1:0-2621 GCA_036675745.1 Chitinophagaceae bacterium
GGCATATTTTGCACAGATAAAATAACTTCCTTTACTATCAAGCATTTCGAACCTGGTATTCTGCATCAATCCAATAAAATAATCTCTTTTTTCCTGCATAAAACCCGCTAAGGATAAATAAGATTCTTTATTTTTTAAATATGCTGATAGCGCTACCTGTGAAGGTGAGTGGCAGGAAAAACAATTGAACTGGTGAACCTTTCTGAATTCTTTCATCAGGTCAGGAGATGAAATACAATAACCGAGTTTCCACCCCGTACAATGATATACTTTACCAAAGGAAAAACACACAAAACTTCTTTCCAGCAGATCAGGATAACGTAAGATGCTTTGATGAGGAATATTATCGAAGATCAGGTGTTCATACACTTCATCACTAAGGATAATGATATTGGTATCTTTTATAACCGATCTTAATTGTATGATGTCATCTTCATTTAACACCGCACCGGTTGGATTGTGCGGACTGTTCAGCATGATCATCCTTGTTTTTGGCGTTATATTTTTTCTTACTTCAGTCCAGTTAATTTTATACTCCGGAAATTGTAAGTTGATCAATACAGGAACAGCGCCATTGATCTCAACATTTGGAATATAACTATCATAAGCCGGTTCAAAAATTATCACTTCATCACCGGGTTGTAAAACCGTTGTAAGTGAAGTATAAATAGCATAGGTGCCACCGGGAGTAATAGTGATCTGCGAGGCAGGATCAATAGTAGTTTGATAAAGAGATTCTATTTTTTCAGCTAATACTTCCAGTAAGGGAGTATAGCCCTGCATGGGGGCATACTGGTTAAAACCTTTATGCATGGCTTCATTTACCAGCGACATTAATTCTTCATTCATCGGGTAATCCGGAAAGCCCTGGCCAAGATTGACAGCGTTGTGTTCAGTAGCCAATGCGCTCATTTTAGTGAAGATGCTCGTTCCTACCAATGGAAGTTTACTGGTAATATTTAATTTCATAGTTGAAAGATAGGGCGGTAAAATTAGCAGGATTTTTATGGTCGTTTACATTCTCAATTCGTCTCTGATTTTCCTCGGCAAGCTTTCGACGATCAGATCATACGAATGATCGATCCATTCTTTTAATTGTTTAGTAGAAACAGAACCATCTACTACAATTGTATTCCAGTGCTTTTTATTCATATGATAGCCCGGCCATACACAGGAAAATTCTTCCCTTAATTCCATCGCTTTATCCGGGTCGCATTTTACATTAAAACTAAGTTGCTCTTCATTGAGGCCGGTTAATAAAAATACTTTTCCGGCTACTTTGTATACCAGTGTATCGGGTCCGAAAGGAAGTGTTTCTTCAGTATTTTTTTTCAACAAACAATAATCTCTTAACTGTTCAATATTCATGGTTAAGGTAATATTGTAATTGCCGTTGCCTCTATTTCTATCAGGTAATCCGGTTCTATCAAGGCGTTCACTTCTATCATACTGGTGCACGGTTTTATTTCTTTGAAAAATTCTCCGTGAGCCTTTCCATACTCTTCCCATCGGGAAATATCAGTTACAAACATTCTTGTTCTTACTACATCTTTCAATGAGGCGCCAGCCAGTTCTAAAATCTTTTCTATTTTCTCAATAATAAATTTTGTTTGCGCATAAGCACTGCCTTTACCTACCAGTGAGCTATTTTCATCAACCGCAACCGTGCCGGTTACTTCGATAGTGTTTCCAATTTTCACAGCACGGCTATAGCCTACAATATCTTCCCATTTTGCCCCGGAAGAATAATTTGTTCTTTGCATAACTAAGAATTAAAAAAGGAAAGGAGAAAAAGAGTTTAGAACGTTTTTTCAAAGATAGTAAGAGCCAAAGAGTAAATTGATTTTGCCATTACCAGGTGTATTCTCCTTCACCTCTTTTTCTCCTTGAGCTCTTAGCTCTTGATTTCAATATTTTCTGCTTTTATCAATGACTCACCCATCATTCGCAGAAGTATTTGCGCTACGGTTACTACATCCTTCTGGCAATACACAATGATCCTGTTTAAATTCTTTTCTGTCCAGTATACTTCCCATACCATACTTCCGTCAATATCATCTTTAGGAGTATCAATGCCAAGGGAATGAGCCAACAGGTTCAGCGAGGTATAATTTTTAAAATCACCAAACTTCCAGAGTTCCATCGTATCAAGATGATTTACTTCCCAGGGTTTCTTGCCCGATACATTTAAAAGAGAAGGAATTGGAATTGTATTGATGATCATTCTGCGACACAAGTATGGAAAATCAAACTCTTTACCATTATGGCCACATAAATACCGTTGTTCGGTCCCGGCCCATTTTTTCAGCATTTCGGCAAACTCATGAAGTAATAACTGTTCATTATCTCCGGCAAAAGATTTGAGGACTATTTTTTTCTGATCACCCGAACCGGTTATAAACCCACAACTGATACAAACGATCTTTCCAAATTCGGCATAAATGCCGGCGCGGGGATAAACACTGTCAACCGTTTCATTTTCTTTATTCCGGATAATATAACCCGCTTTAATGTCCCATAGTGATTTCCAGCTATCGGGCATTTGCTGGTAAGAAGAATATTGAGGAACTGTTTCTATATCCAGGAAGAGGATGTTGTTAAGAGGATAAGATTGCATAAAA
>JAKFEJ010000310.1:0-2609 GCA_036675745.1 Chitinophagaceae bacterium
TATCCCTGGCGCTGCTTGAAGCGGGGATTCTTTTTGTTAATAACGTACAGTTTGCCTTTACGACGAACGATCTTACAATCGACGCTACGTTTCTTAATGGATGCTCTAACTTTCATAATCTTTCTTTTAATTGCTCATAGCTCGTAGCTCAGGGCTCACAGCTATTTACTTATACCTGAATATGATTCTTCCTCTTGATAAATCGTATGGTGAAATTTCCACTCCCACTTTATCACCCGGTAATATACGGATGTAGTGCATCCTCATTTTTCCAGAGATGGTAGCCAGTATTTCGTGGCCATTTTCCAGTTTAACCCTGAACATAGCGTTCGATAAGGCTTCCAGAATGATACCATCTTGTTTAATAAGGGGTTGTTTCGACATACAAATTTTAGGGGTGCAAAGATAGGAGTATGAACCTGAAAAAAGAAAAAACCCCATTTATTTTTCAAAATGGGGCTTAAAATTAATACGATATCCTTAAAATAAGGGTTAAATCGTTGAGTTAATGCATTTCCAGCGGCACTTTGGTCATATCCAGGTGCAGGTTCTGAAGATCGTGAACTCCCAGGGGAAAATTAAAATGTCGCCGGTCTTCCCGCCACCACATTTCAATATTGGAAAAATCACCTGCCTGGGGGGTAACAAGGCGAAAAGAATCTCTTTTATACTTAACAGCTCCGTTCATTTCTTCCTTTGTAAACCCAAGACGGGTCAACTGGCCCTCGTCAAGAGGAATAGGGCTGATATCAGCCAGGTTGTACCAGAATTCCTGTACGCCATTATTTACCAGCGCCTGGCGTTCTTCATAGCTGACCTTTACCACAGTCCCCTCTTTTTTAACGCCTTCATCGTTTAAAAGGATAATATCTCCCTGTTTCAGATCGCCAAGTTTTAGCATAGCTTTCGTTTTTTTGTTATCCGAATATAACGAAAAGTTGATAAGGTAAAAAGTTGATCTGTTGAAATGTATGCAGAAAAGATAAACAGTTCCTGGTTTCGCGAGACCTCAAACTCGTCATTGCGACTGCGATCCGCCGCGGCGGAGAAGCAGGAAGCAAAAACTTCAAACCTTTACTCTGCCCAACTCATCACATAATCGCCATTCTCGATCTCTAGGGCTTCTTTCGTCAGCATCAGCGGATGAAAAGTGTCTACCATCACTGCCAGCTCTTTCGTTTCTTTTGCTCCAATACTTTTTTGTACAGCCCCCGGATGAGGCCCATGCGGTATACCCGCCGGATGCAACGTGATCATCCCTCTCGTTACATTTTTCCGACTCATAAAGTCACCATCCACATAATACAAAACTTCGTCACTATCAATATTGCTGTGATTATAGGGTGCAGGAATAGCCTGCGGATGGTAATCGAACAAACGGGGACAAAATGAGCAGACAACAAAATTGTTGGCTTCAAACGTTTGGTGTACCGGGGGCGGCTGATGCACCCTGCCGGTTATTGGCTCAAAATCATGAATCGAAAATGCAAACGGGTAACAACATCCATCCCAGCCTACCACATCAAAAGGATGCGTACCATAATGCAATCCATATAACACTCCTTTCTTTTTCGCTTTGATCAAAAAATCTCCT
Organism: Chitinophagaceae bacterium; assembly: GCA_036675745.1. Classification (GTDB taxonomy): domain Bacteria; phylum Bacteroidota; class Bacteroidia; order Chitinophagales; family Chitinophagaceae; genus Terrimonas_B. The sequence continues at coordinate 1,595 of JAKFEJ010000310.1, forward strand.
TTTTCATCAAACGTCGGCAAATTCATTGGCGGACGAATATCTCTTTCACAATAAGGCGAATGCTCCAGCAACTGACCATACTTGCTTGTGTACTTTTTTGGATACCGGATCGGGCTGAATGACTCCACGATAAAAAGACGGTTGTTTGCATTGGCAAATTCTATCTGATAGATCGTTCCTCTTGGTATCACCAGGTAATCGCCGTAATCAAACGGCAGCTCGCCATACATAGTTCGTAATACACCTTTGCCCTCATGCACAAAGATCATTTCATCGGCATCGGTGTTTTTATAAAAATAGCTTGTCATGCTTTCCTGTGGAGCCGCCAGTACAATATGACAATCGTTATTAACCAATACCGCTTTCCTGCTTTGTAAAAAATCTTTCTCCGGTTTTAAATTAAACCCTTCAAAGCTGCGATGCTTTAGCATTTTTTCTTCGGCGATTATGGGAGATACATCTAGCTGCGGTTCTGTTTTAATGATCTGTGTAGGCGGATGCACATGATACATCAGTGAATAATCATTGGAGAATCCTTCTGTCGAAAATAATTGTTCCGAATACAGAGAGCCGTCCTGCTTGCGAAACTGGGTATGGCGTTTATGTGGAATGTTTCCAAGTTTATAATAATGAGGCATAAGAAGTTTGTAGTTTATAGTTTGAGGTTTGTAGTTATGAGCCAGGCTCCATAACTACTATGATCTTCTGTTGAAAGTTTATCCTGAGCACTGAGTTTGCCGAAGTGCCGAAAGACACTCTTGTACTGCAACAACTATACTCAACTTTTATTCCGGGACAACTCAAGAGTAGCCAGCAGGAAAATATATTTCCATTTTCTTTTATCGATCCAGTAGGTAAAATTCCTGCGGAATGGCATAACCAAATTTACAATTAAATTCGCACTGCAAATGACAACAATAGGATTAATATCAGATACGCATAGTTTCCTGGATGAAAATGTATTCAAACATTTTGAACATTGTGATGAAATATGGCATGGCGGCGATTTCGGTAC
>JAKFEJ010000611.1:0-2586 GCA_036675745.1 Chitinophagaceae bacterium
CCCCTAAAGGGGGCTTGCTGGAGCACAGCCCTTGCTTTTCGGAGACGTTGATTGATTTCAGTTTTTTCGAAAGCGGTGGGTAGAAGCCCACCTTCCCGAACTTTGTTCCCAGCACAAAGCCCCGGCTTTTCGGAGACATTGATTGATTTCAGTTTCTTCGAAAATGTTGAATAGAGATATAATGCTAATGTGGTAGTTATGAAGTTTGCCCGCCCGCCCGCCCGTGCCGGTACGGACAGGGATGACATGGTCGGACGGGGATTTGCAATACAGCACCGTCCCTTCTCTTGCTTCCTGCTTCGCTTGCTCGCAGTCGCAATGACGGGAGAAGGGATAAGAGGGTCAGACGATAAATATCTGACTCCGACTGCAACGTCGGAGATGAGGCCGGGGGATGCCGCCTTTTTATAACTTATTAAGCGATGCATCAAATTTATAAATGCCGTTTGGGGCTGTTTTAATTTTTATTACTTTGCCGTTGTAGCGTAACTGTAGATCATTTCCGGTTTTTGACAACACATTTAATTGTTGAAGTTTTCCATCCTTCCATTTAATATTCAATACAAATCCACCTCTTGTACAAATACCTTTCACTTCACCGTTTGCTAAAGCATCCGGCAATGCAGGCAAAATATCAATATACTTTGTATGACTTTGCACCAGCATCTCTCCTATTCCCGCAGCGCCGCCAAAATTTCCATCAATCTGGAATGGCGGATGCGCATCAAATAAATTCGGATAACTGCCGGCTCCTCTTGTTGCAGGGCTCATCAGCATCTGTATCATTTTGAATGCATGATTACCATCCTTAAATCTCGCCCAGAAATTTATTTTCCATCCAAGACTCCACCCGGTGGCGGCATCGCCGCGATATAATAAAGATTGTCTTGCCGCTTTCATCAACTCCGGTGTTTCATCCCAGTTAATTTCATTGCCGGGATATTGCCCCCACAGATGCGATACATGCCGGTGTTTATTAGTTGTATCATCTTTATCTTCCAGCCATTCCTGTAACTGGCCGTACTTTCCAATTTGATTCGGGGCAACCTGTTTATATTTTTCTTTTAATTGATCTCTTAATGTTTTATCACTATTTAATATTTCACTTGCCGCAATCACATTTTTAAAAAGATCCCTGATGATATGGTGATCCATCGTTGGCCCTGCAACCAATCCGCCTTGCTCGGGAGAATTGGAAGGCGTGCTGATCAGCCAGCCCGTCTTCGGATCTTTTGTCAAGAATGAGTTGAAGAACAAAGCGGCTGATTTCATAATAGGATATGCTTTGTTCTTTAAAAAGATTTTATCCTGCGTAAATAGATAACGTTCCCATAAATGATGACAAAGCCATGCACCACCTGTGACCCAGATACCATGATTGGCAGCATTGATCGGTGCTGTGCCTCTCCACAGGTCAGTATTATGATGCAATACCCAGCCGGGTGCATTATAATATTTTTTGGCAGTCTCTTTTCCGGACTCTGCTAACTCCTCTGTCATTTTGAACAACGGCTCATGCAGTGGTGAAAGGTTCAGTAATTCAGCAGGCCAGTAATTCATCTCCGCATTGATATTAGTTGTGTACTTACTGCCCCAGGGCGGTGTTAGCAAATCATTCCAGATACCTTGCAAATTGGCGGGCCTTGTACCGGGCCTTGAAGATGATATCAATAAATACCTTCCGTATTGCAAATACAAAGCGACAAAAGAAGCATCATTAGATGAAGCAAATCGTTCAATTCTTTCATCTGTAGGCAAAGCCCCCTCTAAATCTCCTCCGCCAGTTGGCGGAGAGACTTGGGAAGATTCCGCTTTATCTGAAGCGAATAATTTAATTGAAAATGTGTTGAAATATTTTTGATACTCTTTTATATGAGCAGCTTTTATTTGCTGCCAGGTTTTATTTTCTATACGCTTTAATGCAGTTGTACAAACAGTAACGGGATCGCCTGAAACATCTTTATAATTTTTATAATTGGTGCCCGCTGAAATATAGAGTGTGGCTTCATCGGCATTACTGATGATGATCTTATTGTTTACAATATCCAGTGCTCCATTCTTTGTTTTTACCTGCAGGTAACTTTCTCCTTTTAATGCTCCATGCCTGACCTTCAATGACAGCGCAATGGTGGAAGCATTGATCCTTTTTACCGAAGAATATTTATGCGGGCTGCTGAGGTTTGCTTCAAAACTGATACTGGCTTTTTTACTGGCTGTTAAATGGATTGCAATAACCTGGTCGGGCTGGCTAACGATATATTCTCTTTTATAATCAACATCATTTACCGAATAAGAAGTACTGGCGACTGCATTCGCAATATCCAGTTCTCTTTTATATCCTGTTGCGGATGATGTGTTTTTAAAGTTTAACCCTATATCACCAAAAGGCTGATAGCTTGCCTGGTAAGCACCTACAGCGGGTGGTTCATCATTTTGTATAAAATATTTCCATTGTCCGTTCAGTGAAATTTTTTGTGCATCATCACCTGCGGGATAAATGCCGATATGTCTCACTGTGTCTTTATAACCAGTAATACCGCCTTTATCCGAATAATTCAACACCTGTACAGCGATACTGTTTTTTCC
>JAKFEJ010000467.1:0-2566 GCA_036675745.1 Chitinophagaceae bacterium
GATGCTTTTATGAAAAATTATTATGTGAATGGAAGCAGGTTTTATGTATATCCCATGAAGAGCCGTTTTGTATGGGCAAGAAATTTTGCAGAAGCTGTTTCTTCCGATTATACCGCTGCAGGTGAAACAAAGCGAAATGCTTTTGTATCCTTTGATTTCGGATTAATGGACACGCTTTCAGCCAAAATACAATCCATGATGACAAAGGATACGGCGTATAAAAAAGGCGCCGAATATGGAATTTGTATCGCTGATGGAAACGGCAGGATAATATCGTTGACGGATTTTATAAAAGGATTAAACCGTCCCGATCCGAATGATAAAGCGGCTTTTAATAAAGTGATCATTGGTGAAAATGGTTTTGTATCGCAATCATTGTTGAGAAAACAGATCGGTAATATAAACCTGCTCCGGATGAACCCCGGGCCAGGCTCTACATTTAAACCTATCGTGTTTTCAGCTATCGCCTCACAACTAAACTGGAACTGGGATGATTTTGCGGCAGAAGGATTTTCTGAAAAACAAACGTATTATGGCGGTGAGAAAGTTCCTGAGTATGATTTTGAAAAAGATAATGGACGGATCAGCAGGGTAAGTGATTATTTAAAATATTCAGATAATTATTATCACTCCAATGTATTATTGCTCGGCTCTTATCTGAAACAGAACCCTGCCACTATTTTATCGGATCACTTTATAGAAAGAAACCCAGGCGCCGGTTTGCACTGGCCGTATTTTACTTATACAGGGAAACAGTACTGGCTGAATGGATTTCAAAACTGGCCGGGATACGCAAAAGGCAAAGCAAATTTTGGATTGGATAGTTCGTTCACCTCGGTAGGGCTCTTAAATAACTACGGCATCTATACGCATGAGGCGAATAAAAGTTTCGATATGTTTTCTTCGGGCTATGATTCATTGCTTTTTCTGAATGCTTATCGCAAGTCAGGATTTATTTTGCCGGAGTATGGACTGTTTGATCAGCGTGGCGATCATATCGATCATCGCATTCCTTATGATCTGTTCACAAGCTGTTTTCGCGGACATGTTAAAGGCAGCAGCCAGGTGATGGTGTCACCCTCTAAAATGGCAGAAGCATTTGGTAAAATGATCAGCCAGAGCCGGAATTATTCCTTAACATTAAATCCTTATGCATCAGCTTCAGCATTTTTGTCTTTCTATGTAGACAACGGTATTCCTTACAACAGTTATCTTTCAATTATGCGGGAAAATGTTTTTGTGGGAATGAAGGAGGCTTTGTTCAGCGGCACTGCGGCAAGGCTTGGCACAATGTTAAAAAACGGGTCGCCATATTATTATTATGCAAAGACAGGAACAACAGGCGATGATGAAATAAAAACCAAATCGAAACTGCTTGCCGTGATCATTTCTTCAAAAGATGTAACCCATCCTGATTTTAATTTCCGGAACAATAAGTTTTATACTATTTATTTTACTTCGCAAAATGGGCCTTCAAAACAGAATGAAGAGTTTCAGGCAGAAGTGATCAGGTATTTACAGCAGACACTGGCGTTTAACAACTATATGCGACCCGGTTAAATAAGTAGGGCAGTTGTGAATAACAATTGCCCTACTACTACCAGCTTTTATAGCAAAAGTAAGCTAATAGTTCTCTTCCATAAATCCCGAAAGGGTATTATCGGGACTGTACGTATTGTTATTTCCGTCCTTGTATTCAACTACTCTACCATAGGTATCATAACTATCTGTATGTTCCCTGATCATTAATTTCCCCGTATTCATTTCTAAAGAAAATTCAGCATCCATTTCAGCAGATGTTTTTAAATAATTATTAATTGTTTGTTCCAGTGACAGGTCGGTGCGGGTCTTTTCAAATCCGAAGATTTTCTTTTCACCTGAGTTGGCTACTTCTTTTCTTAACTCAGCAAAAGAAAACCGGGTTTTCCTCTTCATTGTTCCGGTTTGGTTCATATAGCAAGTTTCAGAAAAAAGTTAAAAATTCATGCCGGAATACCGTTTGGGCAGGGTGGCTATTGAGAATCATTCTGTTCAGAATAATTAATGAGAATAACTACGTGAGAGAGTTCTGAATTGAGGATTTGAGGAAGAGAAAAGTTGGTAATTATTTTCCCCATTCCCATAATCCCCATTTTACGGTGTCGGGTATTTTTTCTCCGGATTGTTTGAGAGTCAGCAGCATGTTGCCACGGTGATGAGATTCATGCGAAATGAAATAACCCAGTAATGGGATAAGCCCTTTTTTAAATCCCTTTACTTTTCCACCATCATCCCAACTACGGTTTAATAATAACGAGATACCCTCAGTGGATTCTTCCAATGCTTTTATCAATATTTTTTTATCAACAGGCATGTCCTTGTTCAGTACAGTGTATTTTAAAAAAATATCTTTTGCACATATTTCCAGCCAATGCATTCTCACATTATGAATATGTATCCATTGCTGAAAAATAGTGCGGCCACGGATGCTGAGTGTTTTTTGCATGCCGTCATCACTGGTATTGTTTATCAGCAGTATATTCATTCGTTGATGAATGGTCCAGGTATCAAGGAGTTGTTCTTTCAA
>JAKFEJ010000667.1:0-2565 GCA_036675745.1 Chitinophagaceae bacterium
CCTTTACCAAAATCGCCCAGGTTTATTCCTGTCAATACAATTTCTTTAGTGCCGCCTGCTGCTAATTCTTTGACGCTCTTTATAACATTGGAAATACTATCGCTCCTGCTTTTTCCCCTTGCCATCGGAATAGTACAGAAAGAACAATTGTAATCACAGCCATCCTGGACTTTTAAAAAGGTACGGGTACGATCATTTATAGAGTAAGAAGAATGAAATCCTGAAACATCTTCAATATCACAACTACAGATCTTTGCGGAATCACCTTTTGCTAATTCACGGATATGCTGGGCAATATTAAATTTTTCTGCAGCTCCCAACACTAAATCAACACCGGGTATTTCTGAAATTTCTTTTGGTTTTAGCTGTGCATAACAGCCGGTAATAACTACTAAACTTTCCGGAGCCTTTCTTTGTATACGTCTTACCAGGTGGCGGCATTCCTTGTCTGCATTCTCCGTAACAGAGCAGGTATTGATCACATATACATCGGCATGGTCATCAAACTCTTTTTTCTCAAAACCTTCATTTTCCAACAAACGGGATAGTGACGAAGTCTCAGAAAAATTGAGTTTGCAACCTAATGTATGAAATGCTACTGTCCTGGATTCGGCCATAATGGCGGCAAAGGTAGGCTGATTGGGTGATAAGTTGATAGGTTGATAAGTGATAAGTTAATGAGGTATCAGCTATGGTTTTTTAACATGTCAACTTAATGACTTATTAACTTGTCAGTCATTTTCCCTTATTTTAGCTCAAATGTTTGACTGTGAATAAGAAATGGATTCCCTACCTTATTATTATTGTTTTGGCAGTTGCGCTTTTTTTTGTAAAAAAGTATAAGCAGGATGATTCAACTAGCCCCAAGATTACAAACGATAAAAAAGACCAACCTTCAACAGTCAATCGTAACCGTGGATTTGACAGGCGGGTTTCTTACATTGAATATACAGAGCATGCCAAATGCAGAATGCAATGCCGTAAAATATCGCAGGCAGAAGTAGAAGAAATAATGAAAGGCGGAAAAATAAACTATGCTAAAAGTGATGTCAGTGACAAGCCTTGCCCAACCTATGCACTGGAAGGCGTTACAAGTGACAACCAGCGGGTGCGTATTGTTTTTGCGCAATGTGATTTCAAAACAAAAGTTGTCACCAGTATTGATCTGAATACGAACTGGGAATGTCATTGCCCAGGCGACGATGGCTCATCAGGCTCACCAGGTAAAAATAAGAACTGATGCGATTGCTTTTAAAACCATTGCAATGGCTATACAGTTTTTATGCCCATATCACTTTTGTGATCATTATGTTGCTGATCTTCCCATTTGTTATTCTTGCCAGTTTCTTTGGCAGAATAAAAGGAGGTAATATGATCCTTCGCTTGTGCATGCTATGGGCGGATATATGGTTTCCGATGATCTTCGTTTTAATCAGGAAAATATTTGAAGCACCCCATGATGAAACAAAGCAATACATTTTTGTCAGCAATCATATTTCTTATCTCGATTCAGCGGTTTTGGTAAAAGCCTACCGGCAGCATGTTCGCCCGCTGGGAAAAGTGGAAATGGCAAAATTGCCTGTTTTTGGCTTTATCTACAGAAAAGCTATTGTAACAGTTGACAGAAGCAGTTCAAACAACAGGGCGGAGAGTATCCGGATATTAAAATCAATTATCTCGAAAGGAATTTCTGTAATGGTATTTCCCGAAGGAACTTTTAATATGACCAATAAACCTTTGAAAGAATTTTACGATGGCGCATTCAGGTTGGCTATAGAAACTCAAACGCCTGTTAAGCCTGTTTTATTTCTGGATACTTACAGCAGGATGAATTATAAAAGCATTTTCTCTATGACACCCGGAAAATGCCGTATCGTTTATTTAAAAGAAATCCCTGTGAATGGATTAACTATTGAAGATGTCCTGACATTAAAACAAAAAGTATATGAACTAATGGAGGAAAAATTAATTGAATATAAAGTGGCGTGGATACCCCCGTCCCCTAAAGAGGAATAAGGAAGAGTCTTTTGTAATCATCAGTATCTTTAGTTTTCAATGTCAGAAAAAATTTCCAACATACAGAATTTTAACACCCCTTTAGGGGCTGGAGGTTTCTTTGCCGAAATCATCATTCCTCTTGCTCTTCCCAAAACATTTACCTGGTCAGTTCCGAAGCATTTACTGGAAAGTGTAAAAGCTGGCTGCAGGGTAGAGGTCAATTTGGGTAAAAATAAAAAATATGCAGGTGTTGTAAAAAGAATACATCCCGATAAACCGGAATTTATTGAGCCAAAAGAGATATTAAATGTGTTGGATGTTGAGCCGGTTGTATTCGAACAGCAATTGGGATTATGGGAATGGATGGCTTCTTACTATATGTGCAGTGAAGGTGAAGTGATGGCAGCGGCATTGCCGGCACATTTTAAATTATCCAGTGAAACCATATTGGTTTATAATGAAGAATACGGAGATGATTTCTCCGCTTTGGATCATGATGAATATTTGATCGGTGAAGCATTATTGATCAAGAAAGAATTGAAATTAACCGAAGTACAACAACTTCTC
>JAKFEJ010000528.1:0-2556 GCA_036675745.1 Chitinophagaceae bacterium
AGTGCAGAGGCAAAAAGGAAAATCTTCTTCATTGTGGTATAATTTAAAGTGTTTGTTTTTTCAAAAATTGAACGGAAGCATTGGCAGGAGCAGATCCTTCAGGAGCTTTCCATACCGTGCCTTTAATTTTCAATTGTTTGGTTTGGTTAGTATTATAAGTAATAGTAATAGGCTTGTCAAAGTAACCTTCAGTAGCGGCATTGTAACCAACTTTTATTATGGCTGTAGCACCCGGAGCTATTGCCTCATGGTTCCATTCAGGAGTAGTGCAGCCGCAACTTGCCTGAACATTATCCAGTTTTAAAGGCTGTGAGCCGGTGTTTACGATCTCAAAATTGTGATAAACCGGCTTTCCTTGCGGAATTTTAGCAAAATCATGCTCTGTTTCTTTTAGCTTCAGAACATCATCGGCAGCTGAATTGCCCTGAGCGCCGGCAAAAAAGAAGGCCGCCAGCAAAATAATGAGGGTGGATATTTTTTTCATAAAATCTATTTGAGAGGTTCAAATTTACATGGAAAGATGGAAGATTGCAAACATTGGTTGCAGCTCTGTAAAAGCAATTTTTAGAAAAGACACAAATGGTCGTAATCTCCTATTTTTGCCACATGGATAATGCACCTCCATTAACGATGTCTGCTGATGCAAAATTGTCTTTCGACAAATTTAGGGAAGAAGTATTAGCTGATTATCGTATTGCCTGTATCAGCCGGGAAGCCAGCTTGTTAGCCCGTAAAGAGGTTTTAACAGGGAAAGCCAAATTCGGAATTTTTGGTGATGGTAAAGAAGTCGCCCAGGTGGCTATGGCCAAATTTTTTCAACCCGGTGATTTTCGCAGCGGCTATTACCGCGACCAGACCTTTCATTTTGCCATCGGCCAGTCCACTGTCGAACAATTTTTTTCACAGCTCTATGCTGATCCTGATATAAAAAATGACCCCAACAATGCAGGCAGGCAAATGGTATCCCATTTCTGCACACCATTGACAGATGAAAATGGAGATTGGCTTGATCTTGCAAAACGCCGCAATATTGCCAGCGATATGGCACCTACTGCTGCGCAAATGCCCCGGTCCCTGGGATTGGCATTAGCATCCAAACTTTTTCGCAGGGTGGATCAGCTAAAAAAAATGGGCAATCTTTCTGATAATGGTAATGAAGTTTGCTTTTGTACAATTGGTGATGCTTCAACATCGGAAGGTCATTTTTGGGAAACAGTAAATGCTGCCGGTGTGCTGCAGGTGCCACTGGCTATTTTCGTATGGGATGATGGTTATGGTATTTCAGTGCCCAAAAAAATGCAAACTACCAAAGGCTCTATTTCTGCTGCGCTGAGTGGAATGGAGAAAGAAGACGATACGAACGGTATAAATATATATAAGGTAAAAGGCTGGGATTATGCTGGCATGTGCGAAGTGTTTGACGAAGGTCTTCGGCTGGCCAGGGAAACACATGTTCCGGTTCTTTTTCATGTAGAGGAAATAACGCAACCGCAGGGGCATTCCACCTCCGGTAGCCATGAGCGGTATAAAACACAGGATCGGTTAGCCTGGGAACGAGAATGGGATGGTTTAAAAAAAATGAAGGAGTGGATCATTGAAAATGCGTTGAGTGATGAGGAAGAGGTTGCCGAAATAGAACGCCAGGCAAAAAAAGAAGTAAAAGGAAATAAAGAAATGGCCTGGCAAAAATACCAGGGACCAATAAAGATCCAGGTAAATAAAGCCATTGATCTTTTAAATAATCTTGCGGATGGTATACCTGATCAATCTGCAGCGTTAAGAAAAATCGCTTCTAAGCTGTCATCCAACCGGGAACCTTTGCGCAGGGATATAATGAAAGCTTTGCATGATGCGATTGACATGGCCGGTAACAATGATAAAATTTTTTGGACAAAAGATTATTATAACGACTTACTGACAGAAAGCAAACATCTTTATAATTCGCATTTATATAATGAAGGATCAAAGAGTGCCCTGAATGTACAGGAAGTAAAGATTATTGTTGAAAATGATGCTCCATCAATAAATGGTTATGAAATATTGAACAAATATTTTGATCAGCTTTTTGCCGGCAATCCTAAAGTGATCGCATTTGGCGAAGACCTGGGCCAAATCGGCGATGTGAACCAGGGATTCAGCGGCTTACAGGCAAAACATGGAAGTGACAGGATATTTGATACCGGTATCCGCGAATTGACGATCATGGGCCAGGGAATAGGCCTGGCTTTGCGTGGATTAAGACCTATCGCTGAGATACAATACCTTGATTATTTGTTATATGGTCTGCAACCGTTGAGTGATGATGTAGCAACCTTACATTACAGAACTTTTGGACAGCAAAGTTGCCCTCTCATCGTCCGTACCCGCGGCCATCGGCTCGAAGGTATGTGGCACAGTGGTTCACCCATGGGAATGATGATCAATTCGCTGCGGGGTATGTATGTTTGTGTGCCAAGAAACATGGTGCAGGCGGCAGGCATGTACAATACTTTATTGAAGGGAAATGATCCTGCTATTGTTGTTGAATGCCTCAATGGTTACCGGTTAAAAGAAAAA
>JAKFEJ010000204.1:0-2555 GCA_036675745.1 Chitinophagaceae bacterium
CCCATCCACTCCCATCTTTTTTAATTCTTCTATCCTGGCCTTATCATTCACTGTCCAGGGAATCACTTTAATATTTTGCTCATGGCATTTTTCCACCAGCTCTTTCGTTACCAATTTATGTTCCGGGCTATAAATAGCAGGAATAAATCCTAATGCCTTTAACTGATCTTTCAAACCCCGCTCATCAAAGTCTTCAATTAACATGGCAGTTTTGATCAACGGATAATTCTTGTGCAGGTATTGAAGCGTTCTGAAATCAAAAGACTGGATGACCACCCTTTCCTTTATTTGCTTTTCGCTGATAACCTTCATTAACCCGTCTACAAATGCTGCCGGTTCGGGATGATAAATATTATCTGTAGAAGGGCTTGTTTTGGTCTCGATATTAAAAAAAGGTAAAGGCCTTTTACTTGTCACCATGTATTGTTGCACACTATCCAGGAGATCACTAAGCAAGGGCTTATAAACAGCCAGTTTTTGTTGACGCGGAAAACGGTAATGCGGCTTCATGCCCACATCATATTTTTTCACCTCATCATAAGTCATTTTAAAAATATTCAACGACTTTTCTTCCGCTTCCGTTACATAAGAACCATCGGGCTTTGTAGTGATCTCATGATTAAAAAATGGTTCATGCGAAACTACCGCCTGTCTATCCTTTGTAAATACAATATCCATCTCCAGGGTTGTAACGCCAAGATCCAATGCGGTTTTCATCGCCGGGAAAGTATTTTCCGGCATTAGTCCGCGACTACCTCGGTGTCCTTGTTTATCAAACAATTCAGTTGAACTTTTGCCTTCAGGAACTTTTTTCGCCACATGACAGGCCACCAAAAAGCAAAGCACGGCAAGGGAATAGTTAAATATCTTTTTATTCATAAATAATCCGGCAAAATTACACGGATTATTTTTTAAAACGGTTATTCATCTTTAAATAATTGTGAAGTTCGCTGCTTCATTTCCCCTGCGATGTATTTTCCGTCTGCATCCTGTGCTTCTAATTTCTCCATAATGGTATGATAACTTTTTTCATCCCGGTTCTGGCTTAGCTTAAAAACGTTATCCATTTGCAGTATCTCCACTTCAAATGCTATGATAGCTTTGGCCATACGGTTCACATATTCCGCGGAAAGATCCTCAAAATTAGCTCCCGAATAAGGGTTATTCTCAAAATGATTGGTGGTGCGTTTCAATACATCCAGTAAAGCCTGTTCATCCAAAAATTTCAACACGCCTTTGGCATGAACACTCATATAGTTCCAGGTAGAGCCCTGCTTCTTATCCTCATACCAGCTTGCACTAACATAAGTATGCGCACCGGTGAACACAGCCAATACATTAGGATTATGCTCAAATGCTTTATGATGATCTGTATTCCTCATCATATGACCGGAAAGGAAAAGTTTTTCATCACGTTCATCAATAAATACCGGTATTTGTGTAGCAACAGGTTTGCCATCTTCTGAACATCCGGCTATAAAAGCAAATGGGTGCTGATGAATAAAATCTAAAACTACCTGCTGATCTTTTTCTTTGAAATAAGGAAGATTGTACATGCGACGAAATTACAATTTTCCAACAGATAGATTTGCGTGACATATTTCAATCTTAATTTAATCGGATAACTCTCTCCCTAAATGAATAAAAGAGGGTGCTTCAAATGAAACAGCCTCTTTTATTCTAATTATAAACTGAGTAAAAAGAATTAATGCCCTCTCATCTTTTTATTTCGCTGACCCGGAGCATAAGGCTTGGCAGATTTGCTTCCTGTTAATTTCTTTGCGTGGCCTGGAGGGATTCTTTTAGCTTTATAGTGATGATGATGATGCGTACAGGAACTAAAAACAAGCAGACCAAAAAACACTGACAATAAGATTATTGTTTTTTTCATAAGGATTGAATTTACCCGAAAAATATAAAAAAATATCTTAAGATACAACCTCAGCTGTTTTCTCCGTTGAAATGTTCGCATTACGCATTGATACACTTCTCACTACCAATGCCGCAAAATCTTCAAACGCTTTTTTGGTTATCTCATCGCTGCCGCCCATGACCGGCATTCCTTTATCACCACCTTCACGGATACTTTGCACCAATGGTATCTGTCCCAGGAAAGGCAGATCATATTCATCAGCCAATCGCTTGCCGCCATCCTTTCCAAAAATGTAATATTTATTTTCCGGTAATTCAGCCGGAGTAAAATAACTCATATTCTCCACCAGGCCAATGATAGGAACATTCAACTGTGCCTGGCCAAACATAGCAACCCCTTTTTTGGCGTCAGCCAACGCAACATCCTGCGGCGTAGTAACAATAACGGCGCCTGTTACAGGAACAGTTTGCATCAGCGTTAAATGAATATCACCTGTTCCGGGCGGCATATCAATAATTAAATAATCCAATTCGCCCCAATTCACATCCGAAACAAATTGTTTGATAGCGCTGCTTGCCATAGGCCCCCGCCAGACAACCGCATTCTTTTCATCTACCAGCAAACCGATGCTCATCAATTTGATACCATATTTTTCCAATGGCTCTATCATTCCTTTTCCATT
>JAKFEJ010000353.1:0-2550 GCA_036675745.1 Chitinophagaceae bacterium
AACCAAAAAGTATCAATTGCAGTTGTGATTTTTTTGGTGCCATAACTCAGCGAATCAAGCCAGAATTGCATGGTATCTTTTCCTATACGCCTTGCTACTTCCTGGTAATAAGGAACGCAGGAAACACGGAAAGCGTCATACATGGTAAGGTCTTTATTCCAGCTATCAAATTGCCTTTTAACTCCATCCCATTTTATTACCATGCTGTCATTAGTAATCCTGCCCGTTTGCAGACCGATCAGCGAATTAACAATTTTAAATGTAGAAGCGGGTAAGTAACTGCTATCACGATATCGTGACAAATTATAAACAGTGAATTCCCCGGTTCCATTATCCATCAAAGCAAAACAGCCATTTACTTTATTATCATCAAAGTATTTTCCCAGGCTTTTATCCACTTTTACATTATTCGGAGAACAGCTACTGAATAAAACAATAAGCAACAAACAATAAACAAAAAATTTCATCCTGATTAAAAATTTGAGCAAAGTTAGCCGCTACAGGTTGGGCGGCAAATAACAATTCTTAAAATAGTGGCAGTTTATTATTATCAGAAATACATGATAAGCGTATTCAGAAAAATTAGTATAAAAGTTTATTTGATAAATGGCTGCTTAATGATGAATTAATAAAATGACTAAAAACAAAAACCTCCCTTATAGGAGGCTTCGATGATAGTGATTTGAAATTGATAAACCTTACTAGGCAGTGATATTATCGATCTTAAATTTTATCAACCCGGCAGGAGCCTGCACATCGGCTGTTTCCCCTATTTGCTTTCCTAAAATCCCCTGGCCAATAGGTGAGCTAACAGAAATTTTTCCTACTTTCAGATCAGCTTCCGTTTCACTTACAACCTGGTAGGTTACTTGCTTTTTTGTTTTCAGATTGGTAAGGGTAACCTTGGTAAGAATTGACACTTTGCTGGTATCAATAGTAGATTCGTCAATCACCCTGGCGCCGGCCAGTTGAGATTCCAGCAAAGCGATTTTTGCCTCCAGCATACCCTGGGCTTCCTTGGCCGCATCATACTCTGCATTTTCTTTCAGATCGCCTTTCTCTCTTGCCTCGGCAATAGCCCGGCTGGCAGCAGGGCGTTCTACCCCTCTCTTATGCTGAAGTTCTGTCTTCATTAGCTCCAGCGTTTCTTTGGTTACATAGTGAATACTCATACTCGCCTCCTTTGAGATAAATAAAAAAAATAACAACGCCTCAGGGTGTACTGAAGCGTTGCACTATTGAAAAACAAAGATAATAAACTATTTGAAAATAAAATCCTGTTTATTTTCAAAACTCCCTTGTTTCAAGACTTTTTCCGATAAAATCACTCATTTCCAAGTATTTTATCAGTCAGGATCTTAGCCATTTTATAAAGCGCTTCATGACTATAACCCGCTATATGTGGGGTAATGATGACGTTAGGTTGGGTCAGCAACCAGTCCAGGTTTTCCTTTTCATGTTTTGTATAGGTATCCAGTTTCTCATTTTCCAGTACATCCAATGCCGCACCGGCTAATTTTTTAGATTTTATTGCCTCAATCAGATGATCAGTATGGACAACCTTGCCTCTTGAAGTGTTTATAAAAAAAGGTGCTTTTTGCAAAGAATTAAAAAATGCCGCATTGGCAATATGGAAAGTTTCTTCTGTAAGGGGAATATTCAGACTTATTACATCAGCATAGCGACCGATCTGCTCAAGGCTTGCTTCTTTTACATAACCTTCACCAAATCCAAACTTATATTTATCAAACGCTAATACTGTTACGTCAAATGGCTTTAATAGCCTTGCAAAAGAGCTGCCGGTATTTCCAAAGCCAATGATCCCTATTGTTTTTCCATTCAATTCTATACTCCTGTTCTCATCCCTCTTCCAGAAACCATTTTTTACTTCACCACAGGAAGTATGTATATTATTCATCAGGCTGAGTAGCATACCCAGAGATTGCTCTGCCACCGCATTTGAATTTCCTTCAGGGCTGCTAAAGCATTTTATTCCTTTGCTCTTTGCATATACTGTATCAATTAGCTCCAGCCCACTCCCTAACCGGCCTATCCACTTCAGCGAACTGGCTTTATCCAGCAACCCCTTGTCAATTTTTAATCTTGTAGTAACCACCAGTCCTTTAGCTTCCCCAATGATACCGGACAGTTCATCATAGGTGATCTTTGGGCTGTTGATTATTTCGTATCCTCTTTTTTGCAGTGATTGCTGCAGATACTCATGCGCCTTTGCTGTAATAATTACTTTATTCATATTTTTCTTTGCCGGTAAGGCGGGAAGACGGTAAGAATTTATTTTTAAACTTAAAAGCTATTGAATTAATCTGTGAAAATCCGGGAAATCTGTGGCTAAACGAATAATTCAAACAACTTCTTACTTGTTTTTCTTACCGCCTTCCCGGCTAATTTTTATCTCATTTTAAATGTAAGATCTGCAAATTGCTGAACCGTTAATTGTTCGGCTCTTTTGTTAAACAAATCGTCTGCCAGTATTGCTGGTTCAAATAATCCTCTTACAGCATTCCGCAATGTCTTCCTTCGTTGATTAAA
>JAKFEJ010000188.1:0-17007 GCA_036675745.1 Chitinophagaceae bacterium
TCAGCGGCCCCTATATCATTGGCGGCTGGAGCTGGGGTGGCGCTTTTGCAAAAGTGTTCGCCGGAAAATATCCGAACGAAACAAAAGGCCTGTTGTTGGTAGATCCTGCTGCTAAAGAAGTTTATGACCAGATGGCAGCCCAATACCCCGATGCGTTTACCCGTATATTCTATGAAAGAGGAGGCGACAACCTGGCCGCAGAAGGCGAATTTAACGCCATGATGGCAACCATGTACCAGGCCTCACAATCGGATAAACTATACAACGGCCCTACTTATTTACTAATTGCCGGCAGTGATAAGGAGTGGAAAGATTTTGAAAAGCCTTTGAAGAAAATATGGATTGATGAACTGACCAACTGGGCAAAACAAAGACCCAACATGCAATATGAATTAGTAAACAGCGGGCATTTTATTCAAAGAGAAAAGCCGGAGGTGGTGATTGAGGCGGTAAAAAAATTGATGAAGTAATTCTGGTCTGAACGATAAACAAAACTTATAAGTTTTTAAAAACCTTATAGGTTTCAAATAAAGTGAAATCAAATTATGGACAATACGCTGAAAAGAAAACCCTCTTACTTTTTTGTGATTTCAATAATTGGGGTATTGGCCGCATTTATTGGTTTTGCAAAAACATTTTTCTTCCCCTTATCACAGGGAAATTTTAAAGCGCCATGGGTGGTGCATGTACATGGTGCATTTGCTTTCGCCTGGATCATTTTGTTTTTTGTTCAAAATTTTTTAATACACAAAAAAAATTATCGCCTTCATAAGCGGCTTGGTATTGCAGGTATAGTCATTGCTGCGGGAGTATTTATCACTTTGTTTTTTGTTGGGCTATTTTCTGTGGAAAAACAGTTTGCAGATGGCATAGAAGCATCAGATTACAACGATATGCCAGGTATAATAACAGGCGCCATCTTGTTTTTTGCACTTGTTTGTGCCGGCATCAGCAACAGAAAAAGAGCTGCATATCATAAGCGATATTTATTATTGGCAACCATCCAGGTGCTTTGGCCCGCATGGTTTCGTTTTCGCCATTATTTTCCCGGCATACCCAATCCTGAGTATTGGTTTGGATTGGTGCTACCCTACAGCCTTATTGTGTTTGCATGGATGTGGGAGTATTTTAAGTATGGAAAAGTACATCCTGTTCTCAAATGGGTGGGGGTTTTTATTATTGTAGAACAAACGTTGGAACAATTAGTCTACGGCTCACCCCCATGGCGTGTGCTAGCTAAATGGCTTTATGAAATAATAAACCCGGTCTGACGTCTTACCGAGATTATTTCGGGAGCTTCCGTCTGACTGTAATGCGGGTTTAAGCAGCTGATGCCATCAAGTATGCAGATGAAAGGATTGCGACGCAACGATGATGCAATGAAAGACAATAGCCGGTATTAAAAAAATAAAATAGATTTAACAGCCATGACTATCCTGTACATCATCATTATTCTAATAGCTGCTATTCCCCTTTGGAAAACGATCCGCTTTGTGCTGCTGGAAGAAAAAATAAGAAAGGAAGGCATTTCAACTTCTGGTGTGGTTACGCATATTCATACAACCCGGATGCGTAGAGGACCCACAGCCGACCGGGTGCATACCCGGTACAGTAGCATTATAGCCGGCCAGTATCATGAAGCAAACTTTGTGACAACACACAAAAAATATCACATTGGCCAAACTGTTCCTGTAAAATATCTTCCGGAAAAACCCGATAAAATTGTTGTTGCTCAAAAAAGGGGTTACTGGATTATGCTCATTTTTTCAATTCTAATATTGCTATTTATGTTTTTTGCAGTGTATAAAATTGATGAAATGGTAAAAGCCGATGGACGAACCTACGAATTCAATCCGCCATGGAAAAAGTAAAAGATGGAAAATAAATAATCAATAGGCCGCAATTTTTTTAAAAACTAAATGTTTGCAAAACCCATCGCTTATGAACAAGTACAAAAGTCTCTATCTCTGGATGATCATCCCCATGATCTTTATGCAACTCGGCATCTTTAAAGATTACTGGGGCGATTTTACGGATAACGCCTGGTCGGTGCATATCCATTATTGGACGGGTACTATCTGGTATCTCTACCTCATCATTCAACCTTACTATGCCACACATGGGCAAATGGCCAAACATAGGACCAATGGCATTATCGGCATGTTCCTGGCCGGTGGCGTATGCTTAACGGCGCTTAGCATGATGCAGCGTGATATTGCCACTACGGAAAAATTTGTAACCGCCCCGGAAAAATTTGGCCCATTTGAACCCTGGTTTTTCTTTGGTGTGGCTGTAGTGGAAATTGTAATGATGACTGCTTTTGGATTTGCTGTTATAAAAAGCATTATACACCGCAAGAGTTTAGAAGATCATGCCTGGTGGTTGATATCAACCGTGTTTCTCATTATGATGCCGGCGCTGGGCCGTGGCATACAAGGCGTATATATCGGTATGCATATAAAGGAATGGCCCATGGTAGATATTATGGCGCCTATCTATTTTACGCAGGTACTCATCATGGGCATGTTGCTCCTTGGCGCATGGAAATATAACAAGCTCAAACATCCTGCCACCTGGCTGGCCATGGGTGTTAACCTTTTTATATTCTTAATGGAACCCATTGGAAGATCAGTAGCGGTGCAGGAATTTTTAAAAGCATTTATCAAAGGATGATATAAAAACAAGCAAATGAACAAACTCTTATTCTTATCTTTTTTTGCAACATACAGCATAGCTGTTCATACTCAGCCATCTCCGGTTAAATTAAAACGAAGCGTGGATTCACTTGTGAATAGTGAACTGCAAAAACAAAACATCCCCGGTCTTTCTGTTGTGGTAGTAAGGGATGGAAAAATTGATTATGTAAAAGGATATGGCCTTGCCAACATAGAGCATAAAGTGGCCGTAAAGCCTGAAACCATTTTTCAAGCGGGTTCTATTGGAAAACAGTTCACATCGTTTGCTGTAATGCTATTGGTGCAGGATGGCAAAATGAGCCTGGATGATAAGCTTACTAAATTTTTTCCCGATGCACCTGCCGGCTGGGATTCCATTACCATTAAAAACATGCTCAATCATACCAGCGGATTTGGCGAGTACACCAATGATTTTAATTACTGGGTAAACTATACAGAAGACAGCTTATACCAGGAATTTAAAAAAAGGCCTTTACTATTTAAAGCTGGTGAAAAACAGCGATACAGCAATATGGCTTATGCAACACTTGGGGTAATCATCAGCAAAGTGGCCGGTAAATTTTATGGCGACTTTTTAAAAGAACGTGTTTTTTTACAACTGGGGATGACAACAGCAAGGATCATTAGCGAAGAAGATATTGTTCCCAACCGGGCAGGAGGATACAGGCTTGTGAATGGAGTACTTAAAAACCAGGAATGGGTTTCTCCCACCATTAATACCATGGCAGATGGCTCTCTGTATGTAACCGCACTCGACATGGCAAAATGGGAAGCAGGGCTAAATGCAGGAAAATTATTGAAGAAAGAATTTTATGATATGATGTGGGCGCCTGCCAAACTAAATGACGGAACTTTTGAAAATTACGGTTTTGGCTGGTCAATAGATTCTGCAAATGGCAAACGCATATTGGAACACAACGGCAGTTGGCAAGGGTTTGAATCAACGATCAAACGTTACCCTGAAAAAGAATTAGCTGTGATTGTATTCGCTAATCTCAAACGTGCCAGTACTTATAAAATTGCAACAAGGATTTTGCGCCTGTATCACCCGGAACTAAGTATTGCCGGGGCTAAAACAATAAAAGATACCGAACCCACTGTAACAAGCCTTGTAAATAATTTAATTACAAAATCTATCGATAAATCCTTAATAGCAGATCTTTTTACACCCGAATTAGGGAAAGAAATGACTGATAGCGCCGAATTAGCAAGGAATTCAAACCACTTGAAAGCAAGAGGTAAATTTATTAAACCAGAATTACTCGCCAGAAAAGAATTGGCAGATGGAGCCAGGGAATACATTTACCGCCTTCTATTCAGCAAAGAAGATTTAGAATTGACAATAAAGTTTACAAAAGAAAATAAGATCGCTGATCTGCAAGGGAAGGAATGAAAAAAAACCGGTCTGAGAGTCTCCGCCTGATCAATAAACAAATTATTCATGAACAAATCAATTACGCTTGCACCAAAAAAAGAATTGAAAAAAAATCTCGGCATCAGCTTTGGCATTGCTGTTATGGTAGGCAGTATTATTGGTACGGGTATTCTCCGAAACCCGGGATCGGTAGCGGATCTGCTGCAAAATAAATGGTTGATCATTTTAGCATGGACATGCGGCGGCATTTATGTTTTATTGGCCATTGGCTCCCTGGCCGAACTGGCAAAGTGGAATACATACAGGAAGAGGAAAACAAAGGACTGGAGATAATGCCTTGCTATGCCACGCAGTACACTCCCGATGAATTGAAAGAAGATCATCAAAAGAAAATAGCTGACAGATCAAATACCGTTTATTTTAGAAGGTTTGTAGTGAAGAAAGGAATGCAACACGGATTTCGATCAGGGGTCAGATGCAGACGTTCAAACCCTGCCACCCCGGTCTGACGGTCTCCGTCTGACCGATAAAAAGATACCATAAAAAACAGATGTTGATAAAAAACAAAACGATTAAAATGAAAAAACAATTCACGTTTCTCTTCACCCTGTTAATCGCCATCAATAGCTTTTGCCAGGACACGAGCAAGGTGGAAACTAAAAAATTCCTTGCCCCTTCCATTCAAAATAACAAAGGCGGAGAAGACCCTAACCGAAGGCTCACTATTTATTTGCCACCGGGTTATGAAAAATCAAAAGAGCGGTACCCCGTCATTTATTTTTTGCATGGCTTTGCTGCCGATGATGAGGATATGATGAATTATATTGGTTTTAAAAGCCTGATGGATTCCGCCATTAAAGCCAGTCAGCTTCGCCCTTCTATTTTGGTAGTGCCCAACAGCATGACCAAATACTTTGGAAGTTTTTATACCAACTCAGCCGTTGCCGGCAACTGGGCGGATTTTATTGGTAAAGATGTGGTGGAATATATTGATAAAAATTACAGAACCATTGCCAATCGCAATAGCCGCGGGCTTTTCGGCCACTCGATGGGTGGCAACGGCGCTTTAAAAATGGCAATGCTTTTCGCAGATAAATTTAGTGCGGTGTACGCCATGAGTCCGGGGGCTTTACATTTTTCCGACGATTTCAGGTTATCTCATCCTGCGTTTAAAAGAGTATGGCAGCAAAAGAACCTGCCTACCGGACAGGCAGGCATGGACTCCATGCGAACTTCAGTACCCTATTACGATTTTGAAAAATTCCCATTTTTTGAAATGATCTATGCAAGCCTGGCCAGGATGTATTCGCCCAATATAAATGAAACATTGTTACAGGCAGATCAACCTATGAAATATGTAGATGGTAAAATGGTGGTGAATACAGAGGTACTAAAAAAATGGGAAGACAACTTTCCTATCAATATGATTGATGATCATATACCGGCATTAAAAAGTTTAAAGGCGCTAAAAATTGATTGGGGCCGCAATGAGGAGTTCAGCCATATTCCAACTACTAATATGGAGTTTAGTAAAAAATTAGAAGCGTTGAGTATTAAACATTTTGCAGAAGAATATATCGGTGATCATACAAATATGATAGATGGATTTGAAGGAAGAGTGTTTACCGAGGTGTTTCCTTTTTTTGAAAGATACTTGTCGGGTCGTACTGGTCTGACAGGTAAAAAATAAGAACAATGAAAAAACAAATAACATTTTTTTTTGCAATAATACTTTTTCTTTTTTCGTGCCAGGACATAAATAGAGGACGAAAGGTATTTGACGTTCACCTGCATGGCGATCAGGCTCCTGAAAAACAGCTTGGCAACCTGGCAGCAAATGGAGTGGTTGCAGTTGCAATAAGCACTTCGTGGGTACAGCAACAAGTGTATCAAAGCAGCACAGAGTTGAAGATTTTACACGGATTATTTGTTCCCTGCCCCAATGGAAAAGTGCCTTACAGCCTGCAACTATGTTTTGACGATGGAAAAGAATGGCCGGATATAAAATGGGTGGAACAACAGATCAAAGACAAGAAAATTGATTTTATTGGCGAAGTGCTTACACAGTATCATGGCATCTCATCTTCCGATTCATTGATGCATCCTTATTATGCATTAGCTGAAAAATATAGCTTGCCTGTGGGTATTCACACCGGTTCCGCAGGGCCCGATCATGGATGCCCCAACTTTAAAGAAGAGATGGGTAATCCTTTGTTGCTAAAAGCTGTCCTGGAAAAATTTCCCAAACTCAAAATCTGGCTGATGCATAGCGGGGCGCCATTTGTGAAAGAATTTATAGAAATGATGAAAGCATATCCCGGATTGTATGCAGACATTTCGGTATTGAATAACTCCCGGATCATCCTGGCTAAAGATTTTGAAGCGATAATGAAAGCTTTTGTTGATGCAGGCCTTGAAGACAGGCTGATGTTCGGATCGGATAATGCGGACATCAAAACAACCGTTGAAGCCGTTCAACAACTCAACTTTTTATCAACTGAACAAAAGGACAAAATATTCTATCTAAACGCAACATTATTCTTCAATTTACCAGACACAAAATAAACACGGTGAAAAAAATTATTTACAATAGAATCCTTTGGACATTAATCGCAATGCTCTGCACTTATTACCTGTACGGGGCCTTTCATTTTCGTTTTGTAAAAGAAGGCCTGGGTCCCACATTTTGGAACAAGCAGTTTTGGTATATTTTTCATATTTCTGTGGCCTTGTTACCACTAGTTTTAGGGCCTTTTCAGTTCTGGAACTGGTTTCGCATACATCACATGAAATGGCATCGGCTGCTTGGAAAAATATATATTGTAGGTTCCATTCTTGGTGCCCTAACAGCTTTTTACCTTGGCGCCACTATCCCATTACAGGGTTCGGTGATACCAATCATTTTGATTTCCTGGATTTGGCTGTTTATGACGGTGGCAGCATGGGTCACCATCAGGCGGAAAGACATTAAAGCCCACCGGCTTTTTATGATCAGGAGCTACGTGCTGGCACTGTTGTTTATCTGGTTGCGCATTTTGGACGACCTCATCTATAAATACGGGTTTATTTCATTTATAGAAGACGAAGGCATTAAGTACACCACCCAGGAATGGATGAGTTGGGTGATTCCTTTGCTGATCATGGAAATGGTGATCAGTTGGTGGCCATTGATGAAAGGGAAGCCAAAGGCTCGTATAAATAAACAGTCATCACCCTCGTTCTGACCGTCCCGGTCTGACGGATTAAAAGCGACTCAAGACCTATAAGGTTTTCAAAATCTTATAGGTCTCTTTAAAAGCTGACAAAAAAATGGAAGAAAACAAAAACGAATTGATATGAAACAATCCCGCAAACAATTTATTCAAGCAGGCTCTCTTAGTTTTTTTAGCCTGATGGCATCATCCGATCTTCTTGCTTTAGATGCTGCTGCCGGCGAAGCAGTGGTAGTACATGCCGGCGAAGGAGAAACCTATTGGATTGGCAGAAGAAATTCACCACTTACAGTTAAGATTGCCAAAGACAGGCAGGGAAATAAAACAATGTGTTTTTGTACAGAAGAAATTGCTCCGGGCGAAGGCATTCCTGTTCACAAACATTTAAATGAAGACGAACTCATCTTTATACATACAGGCGAAGGGGTACTGATAGTTGATGAAAAAGAAGTGCCGGTAAAAAAAGGAAGCGTTGCGTTAATTCCAAAAAAGCTCTGGCATGCAATCAAAAATACAGGCACGGAAACACTGACCATGGTATTCAGTTATTCGCCTGCAGGGTTTGAAGGTTATTTCCGGGAAATGGGTTCACCGGCTGGCACTCCATGGCAACCTAAATCAAAAGCAGCATACGAAAATCTCAATAAAAAATGGGGTATTGTTTATAAATAATCTACTACTGTAAGGCCTATAAGGTTTTTAAAACCTTATAGGTCTGCCACTAAACCAAAATAAAAATTATGAAACGATTACTCTTTTCCAATTACCTGTTTCTCATCTTCGTCGCTATGCAATTTTCCGCTGGGGCACAGCAGTTAACCTATACTGCTACGGAAACCTATGCCATACACGACAGTATCAATAGCAGCCGTTGGGATATTGGTGGACGACTATCGCATTACAGTTTCAGGTTCATGTCGGAGTTTTTTCCTGTCGCCATCATTGAGAAACCGGCTACAGCATATCGTTTTTCAGAAAAACCGCTGAAGGGCATTGAAAATATTAAACTAAAAAAAGGGAAAGACAGTCTTCAGTTTGATGACTACCTGCAAAGCATGCATATCAACAGTTTTATTGTGGTACACAAAGGCAAAATTGTTTATGAAAAATATTTCAGTATGCAGCCTGATGAACAGCACACATTAATGTCTTGCACAAAAGTTATCACTTCCACATTGATCACACAGTTAATAAATGAAAAAAAGATAAATATTAACCTATCAGTTGATACATATCTTCCCGAACTAAAAAATACAGATTGGCAGGGCATATCTGTAAAAAATATTCTGAATATGCGTTCCGGCATGAAAGGGTCAGAAACCTCTGACAGCATGGGAGGTTTTACTAATCCCCAACATCTTTATTATCATTTTGAAGAAGCGCTTGGCGTATTACCTCAAGTGGACAGTGTTGTGAGTTCTGTATTTGACTACGTGGCATCCATAAAAAGAAAGCTGCCAGCCGGGCAGGAAGCCGAATATAACTCCATAAATACATTTATATTAGGATGGATAGCCGAGAAAGTTACCGGGAAAAAATATGCAGACCTGGTTTCCGAAAAAATATGGAAACCTATGGGAGCTTCTTCCAATGCTTATGTATGTGTTTCTAACAAAGGGGTGCCCTGGGCACATGGCGGCATATCGGCCACTCTGAGAGATCTTGCCCGTTTTGGAATGCTTTATACTAAAACTGAAATCGTTTCCCGCAAGCAAAGCAACATCAGTTTTTCGCAACTAAAAGAAATTTTCAACGCTCCGCAAATTGATCTGGGGTTTGCAAAATTTCAATGGGGCTACCAATGGGATTGGGCGCAGGATGGAATGATGATGAAAGGAGGCTTTGGGGGGCAGGCCCTATACATTGATCCTGAAAGAGAGTTGGTGATTGCCTGCTTTAATCATGTGAATAAGGAATGGTTCACAGACAACACGATCTCATTTAAAGCACTCAAGGAGATTCAAAAAGCAGTTGATGCAGTTAAATAAGAAATTAAAAACAGGTTCGACCGGGGAAAGCCCTATAAAGTTTCTAAAACCTTATAGGTCTATTTTAACAATAATAAAATGAGTAAATGAAACAGAAAATTTGTTTGATCTTTTTTGCATCGCTGATAACTGCATCATCACATGCGCAGCTAACTGAAATAAAACCTGCCGGCGAGTGGCAAACCATTGGCGTAGTAAAATGGGCAGGCCCGCCAAAAGCAAGCCTTAAATTTTTACCCGGCAAAACGGATACTGCCTACCTGCTGATGATGAGAGACGAACGGTATGAACTGAAACAGTTTTTCAGCATCAGCTTCAACGGCCAGGGCGGTACACTGCAAAGTTTTTACACACTTCTGCTGTCATTTTTTGAAAAAGAAAACCGTAAGAACAAAAAGTATGAAAAAACTTTTCGCCTCGGTACAACGATGGTACATGTGCAGCATTTTAAAAAATTAACGGGTGCATATGTTATGCTCAGTACCAACGAAGGAAATATTTTATTGAATGAAGGAGAAATAAAAAAACTTTTTGGAAGAAAGTAAAAGACCTGTAAGGTTTCAAAACCCTTATAGGTCTTTTCAAAATTACAGCGCCGACCTTATGCAGCCTGTATTGAAAGAATTGAAAAAAATGCAACCCGACGATATTGGCTCTGCTTTTGGTGAGCGAAGGAAGTTTTCGTTATCTATTGTTACATTTGTTCCATGCGAACCCTGTATTTGTCTTTCCTTTTTATTTTATTTATTCAAGCCAGCTATACCCATAATTATATAAAAAAAATACAGATCAACGGAACTGCACAGGGTACTACTTATCATATCACCTATTATGCCCCTGATAGTCTTATAAGTAAAAAGCAAATTGATAGCATTCTGGATAAGATCGACAGTTCACTTTCTCTTTATAAATCATGGTCACTTATCAATCAATTCAATAATTCTAATGATGGGGTTGTGGTGGATAAGCATTTTGCCAATGTTATAAAAAAAGCGCAAAAGGTTTATAAAAAAACAAATGGGCTGTTTGATATCACTATTTATCCGCTGACGGAAGCATGGGGCTTTGGCCCTGAAAAAATGGATTCAGTGCCGGGGCCAGCAACTGTTAAACAGCTATTGTCCTGTGTGGATTCACGGCTACTATACTGGAAAGGAAAGAAACTAATGAAGAAAAAGCCCTGTGTAAAAATGGATGCGAATGGCATAGCTCAAGGGTATAGTGTAGATGTGCTGGCTGATTTTTTTGAACAAAACGGAATTCAAAATTATCTTATTGAATTGGGTGGTGAGATAAGAGTAAAAGGCCGTAAGCACGGGAATGAGAAAATGTCGGTTGGTATTGAAGCGCCGGGTGAAGAATCGGATTTTTCTATGATTGAAAAAATTATTTACCTGGATAAAGGAGCTATCACTACTTCAGGGAATTATCGCCGCTATTATGAAAGCAATGGAAAGAAAATTTCTCATTTACTAAATCCTAAGACCGGTTATTCTCTGCAGAACGAACTTATCAGCGTGACAGTATATGCAAAAGATGCGATGACAGCGGATGGATATGATAATGCAATCATGGCGATGGGCTTAAAGAAAGGATTGGCTTTCGTGGAAAAAAATAAAAATCTGGCTGCACATTTTATTTATAGAAAAAATGATGGAACAGTTGCTGATACATTGAGTAAACGGTTTGGTGTTCTTTTGGAGCCTTAGAGATCAGATTATCACGGAGAAGTTACTGGATACGCAAGAGATTTTTCTTCTCAGCGATTTCAAGAGTGAGACAATGTTTGTCGTAATCCTGGTCAAAGTTCTGAATACAAATAATTGTCGGAAAGATGATAAGACGGTGAGTATTTGTAGCCTTCCCGTCTTTACCGGTAAAATTTGACTTTTGATACAACCTCATTTTATCAATACGGGGAAAAACGCCATTTCACTAACGGCGGCTTTGATTTCATTTCCGGCAGTTTTTCTTAAATAAAACCGCCCCGATTGTTTCGGGGCGGTAGAAAAAGAGGACGGGGCTTTATAGTTAATTTGGTTTTTTGATCACTGAATAATATCCTGCATAAATTTTTTATAAAAATGAATAGTTATGATTGATGGTAAACGTTTGCTTATATCGAAAACCAATTATTCTGCTACCGGCATTCCTGCCGCTTTCCAGGCTTTGAAGCCCCCATCAATATGCGCTACATTTTTATAGCCCATTTCTTTTAATGTTTTCACGGCAAGTGCAGATCGGCCGCTGGATGCGCAATACAGGATCAATCTTTTGTCTTTATCAAATTCAGGTTTGTGATAAGGTAATGAAGAGTCAGCATAAAATTCCAGCATGCCCCGTGGTGCATTTACAGCACCGGCGATTTTTCCTGCCTGTTTTAATTCTTCCGGTTCACGAATATCAATAATTGTCACATTGCCTTTGATTAGTTCTGCTTGTGCTTGTTGCGGGGTCAGATTTTCAATTTCCTGTTTGGCCGCCTTTACCATATCCATGGCTGATTTCTGCGCCAGCAAAGTATGGGATGAAAAAACAAGGAATAACAGGAAGAGCATGAACGTTTTTTCAGAATACAAAATGTATTGTTTCATAAACGAAATTTACTGGATTAAAAAATAAAGGCCGGTATACCTTACGGGGTAAACCCGACCTGTTACTAGTCATTATTATTTCTTAAATTTTACCGTGTTATCAATGTTTATAGCAGTCTTTTGTCCCTGCTTCATACCTTCCTCGCAGGCGTAGCGGGTGTGAATGCCGCCATAAAGCCTTGAAAATGCAATATCGTCCCTCATATCATAAAAAGAGGTATATTGACGGGTGCCCAAATCCACCATTTGCCCACCGCCCAAATCTTCCATTATACCTGCATAGGCGCTGTTGCTGAAAGCCACATTATCTCCAAAAACAGTGGTTAGCGCATAAGCAAAACTGGAACTGAATACAGCATGGTTAGATGGAAAATCGGGGTGCCCGGGTGTGGGGATGTAGGATGACCAGTTTGCCGCTAAAGGATCTGCAGGCCCCAAGACCCTTTTAATAAATTGATTGGGTCTTTCAGTGATATTTGTTACTGCCGGGGTTTTCAAAAACTTTGCATAAAATGATCCGATCGATGCATCCATCAGGCTCATACCGGCTTTAGCATAGGCCAATGCGGCAATGTCAAGTGTGGGTTCCAATTGTTCAACCACCTGTTTTAGTATTGGAAAATAATGCGCCCCTGCGGGATAACGGGATCCCGGATCATTATAATATTTAGCCTGAATCTTTTGATCCATATCCAGTGTTTTTGAAACATTATAGACTTCCAGCATATCCTGGTAATAAGGAGAGCCCGGGTCTTCACTATATACCGGCCTGGGTGAGGCTGTATTATCAATACTACCCGGAACGATGGTACGGGTAAGGCCCCAATAAGCAAGGCCCTTCCCTATTGTGGCTACCTGATCTTCGGGTGTATTTGCCGGCCACCATAAACCAACCTGGTAAGAATACGTGTAATTTTCGGCAGGCCAACCCGAATTGTCAGTTAGAGACCAATCAAAAATTTTCTGAGCCACTTGCTTTCCAAATTCCACAGAACGGGTGAAAGTAGCGTCATTGGCTATTTGTGATTGAAAGGCATTGTTCAAATCATCTCTGAGCTTGTCGCCGGTTGATGCGATATAGTGGTTGCCGAAAATTTTTTCAGTGATGGTTGCCAGGGCTGCATTGGCGCAGGTAGGCCAGTGGTAGGCTTGCCCGGGTTCGGTTTTGGGCATTTCGGGCATTTCGTTTAATTGGCCGCTGAGACTTTGATAGGCAGGCATGCCCGGCACTACTGCTTCATACAGCGCTATACCACAATAAGCCATCCACCGGTTTGCCTGGAGCCCATAACTAGGGCGGTTGTATAGCATGGCGGTTTGCACGGCCAGCCATTGCTGTACTACATCCGATGAAAATGTTTTTGTTTGTTTCAGATGGCCCCTGTTTGCAGTGCGGGCCGAAAGTTCTTCTGAAGCTACAGGTTGCCGGTTTATTTCCTTCTGGCAGGAAACAAGGAAAATGGATGTTGATGCAAGCAGCAGCAACAGGGTTAAAATTTTCTTTCTCATAATTAAAAAAGATTAAATGGTTAATGATTATGTATTGCTGAAAAAAAATATCTTTTTCGCAGAACTAAGATCAATATGCTTGTAATCCGATTTTTGAAATTACATGTTATCAATACGGGAAATAATGCCATTTCACGAACGGCGGGTTTGATTACGTTTACGGTATGAATTCTTTTAAAAAGGGTTGTAATAAATTATGATAAGTTGGGAACGGACAATCAAAAGGATGGCGGGAAAAGGAAGTCGCTATTATTTTCTTTTCTGAAAATAAATTGTGTTTTATATTATATAATCACATTTCACCACCAGTGACTTTCATTTCACTAACGGCAAAACCACTTTTAAAAAATTTTGCTATCACCATTTCACCAACGGTTGCTATTCAGCGATTACCGGTAGGGTTTGCAACACCATTTACATATATCATTCAACAGTTTGGATGGCTCGTTTTTTTTACTGGTTTATAGCCTTAACTTTAAAGTACCACAAGCGAACTTTTTTTATGCGGCCATTTGTTTCATTTATATGGTTTAATTGTTTGTTGTTTATTTGCCAGCCACTGCATAGCCAGCAACTTTTATTTGAAAACTATTCTTCGAAGCAGGGCCTGTCACAACTCAGTTGCCTCACCATTGCACAGGATAGCAACGGATTCATGTGGTTTGGTACACAGGACGGGCTGAACCGTTACGATGGCAGGGAGTTTAAAGTGTATTCACGGCAAACTGATTCAGGCAAAAAATTACCATCTAATGCCATTTTTGCGCTTTATTTTGATACCACTCACCAGTCATTATGGGTGGGCACAGCCAGAGGTCTGTGTATTTACAATTCGAAAGGGGACTCGATGGCAAAATTTTCTGACTTTTTTCCCTTTGCTGCAGATCTGGAAAAGCTGCCGATAAAAAAGATAGTTTCATTTCAAAAAAACGAATACTGGATTATTACTTATAACAAGGGGTTATATTGCCTGAATACCCAATCCGCCAGCTTGCGTTCTTTTTTTGCAGAGGAAAAAATACGATCCAGTGTTACCGACATCATTTTGCATAAAGGGAAGATCATTGTTTCGATTTTGTACAATCTTTACGAACTCCGTCCTGCCGGCCCGTCCTACCAGCCTCTTTTATTACATAAAGATTACAAGTTTCCCCAGATTGAGGCGCTGGCTTCCTATCACAACAAGATATGGATAGGGACCATTTCAGATGGTTGTTATTATATCAATGATCCGGTAGAGAAAAAAGAAAACATTGTGGCTTCGGAGATTGTGTTCGGGGGAGTATTTTGCTTTGGAATTGATAACCAAAATGAACTATGGATAGGAAGCCGCGGCAGTGGCATTTATAAATATAATTCTATAACGAACACAGTTACAAGAGCAATGCACAATCAGTTTGTGCCCACATCCCCGGCTGCCAATTTTGTGATCAACCTGTTTAAAGACCGCCAGGGGATAATGTGGTGTGGCCTCAGTGGGGGCCTTTCCAAATATGATCCGCTGCGTTACCAGTTTGGTCATGTAAACGGCCCTACTTCTCTCAACGGTTCTTTAATAGATAAAATAATCTACAGTATGTACACTGCCCGGGATGGCGCCCAGTTTGTCGGCACACAAAACCGGGGCATATTTGAGTGGAAGATGGCTACCAATGAATTTATACATTTTCCGGCAACGGCTATTGTGGGCAAAGCAAATAATGTTATTTATAATATTACTGAGGATGATGGTGACAATCTGTGGGCTGCCACTTGCGGAGGCCTGATGCAAGTAGAAAGGAAAACAAAAAGGGTAACATATTATCCGGAAGACAGGCTGTCTTTTAAGTTGAATAAAACGTATGCCCTCATTAAGCTAAGAAAAGCGGACAGCCTGCTTGTGGCTGCCGATGACGGCCTTCATTTTTTTTCACTCAGGGATAGGCGATGGGTATCCTTCTCTCATAAGCCGGAAAATACAGAGCTTGTCAGCGGCTTCGCTGCTTTCAGAGGGGGAAGATATTTTTATGAAGATGAAGATAATACCCTTTGGCTTTGCGCTTCCGGATCGGGATTAATCCGGTACCGCTATTTAAAAAATGAACTGGAACCGGTGAAAACGGTCAACGAGGTATCACCTTCTGTACGGCATCTATTGGTTGATGGTCAAAATTTTCTGCTAGCTACGGATAATGGTCTGGTTGTGTATGATTATAAGAAGGATAAAATTGTGAAACAGGTGGAGACAAAGGCAAACGGTATTTCCAATGTGTGCTATGCCGTACAGAAAGATGATGAAGGCTTTTATTGGGTAAGCACTAATTCCGGGCTTTGCAAAATCAATTCTCAATTTCAGATTGTTCAGAAATATAATGTGGGCAATGGTTTGGCTTTCCAGGAATACAACACTGCCTGCACTGTCAGGGATCCGGACGGCACCCTCTATTTCGGAGGCATGGGAGGCATCACTTATTTTAATTCTTCGAACCTGCAACAAAGCGGCTTCAGTCCTGCGCCGCTTATTACAGCGATCAAAATAAATAATGAATCCCGCACATTACATATAAGCCCGGCTCATGTAAAAGAATTAAGACTGTCACATACAGAAAATTTTCTTACCATCCAGTTTGCCGTTACCAATTTTTCCAATGAAGCCAATAATGTTTTCAGTTACCGGCTTAAAGGGCTTGATGACAAATGGAGTGCAGCTACTACAAACAATGCTGCCAGCTTTACCAGCCTGCCTCCCGGCAACTATACGTTTGAACTTCGCTCCGCTAATAGCGATGGCAAATGGAGTGATGGCGTTAAAACAATTGCTATTACTATTTATCCGCCCTGGTGGCAAACATGGTGGTTCAGAACGGGGGTGCTATTACTATTATCAGGCCTCATTATTTATTTTGTCAGAAAAAGGATACGGGCCATTCGTCATGAAGCAAACCTGAAACAAAAAATCGCTGAAACTGAAATGATGGCATTGAGGGCACAGATGAACCCGCATTTTATTTTCAACAGCCTCAACAGCATTCGCGAAATGATATTGAATAATGAAAATAAAGAAGCGTCGCATTATCTCAGCAAGTTTGCCCACCTGATGCGGATAACGCTCGATCAGTCATCACAATCTTTTGTTAGCCTTCGGGGCACCCTTGATTATTTGCACCGCTATATTGAAATGGAACAAATACGCAACGGCCACTTCACCTATATGATAGATGTGGATGAGGCACTGGACACCAATGAAACAGTTTTGCCACCTATGCTGATACAGCCTTTTATTGAAAACGCTATCTGGCATGGCACAGCGGGTAATCACAGGAACATTAATATCAATATTGAATTCAAAAAGCAAAACAACCAATTGGTATGTATCATTGACGATAACGGAATAGGTATTAAGCAATCAATTCAGAATAAAAATGGGGATATGAACGGGCATCACTCCGTTGGTATTGCCAATATAAAAAACCGCATCCACCTGCTAAACGAGGAATACAACCTGCAAAGCAGTGTGACGATAGAAGATAAAAGTAAAGTTACGGGTAATGATGAAAGCGGTACATTGATCACTTTACGCTTACCGCTTGAAATAGCGGAAGAATAACCAGGAGATTGATTACCTGGCCAAAAAATATAAATAAACAGATGAAA
>JAKFEJ010000393.1:0-2549 GCA_036675745.1 Chitinophagaceae bacterium
TTATCATATTGCGGATCGACAGGGTATTCTAATTTCTCTTTCGGGATATTTTTTACTACATAGACGATCTGTTGATTCAAAGCTGTCCAAAGATCAAGCAAATGAGCAAGTGGCAGGTTTTGATATTGATTTACCGTCACCAATTCATTTTGCTGATAAGAAACAACTTTATAAGGTTGAGGCAAAAACTGAATTTCTGTAAACCGCTTTAGATTGTTGATGGCCGAATCAACCAGGTGACCCAGTATTTCCAGCTTAGACCATTTGCCGGGAGCTGGTTTATGCACAAGTTCTTCTTTAGAAAACTTTTCAAACCTGCCGGGCATTTTTTGAAGATGGTCTTCCAGCTGGTTTATAGCCAACTCAACATTGGTTTCCTCCCTGAAAAAACCGGCATCCTTCCATGTAGTTATATTACTCATTTTATATTGATGCAATAAAGTTGTTCTAAATAAATTCCTCACAAAAAAGGGTGAAAAAAATCACCCCAAGTTTTTTTTACTTACCTGCTGATCGCAATTTATTCAGGGATTGTGAACCAGGTTCTTCTTTGGTTCCTTCCAGAATCAGGTCTTCTATTTCGATCCTTACACCATTCAGCTTTGCTGCCTCGTTTCTTTTAAAAAAGGCTTTGCCGGCATAAGCTACCACTTCAAAAACATCTTTTTCAATTTTCTTCAATTCAGAATTTCCCTGGTCCGAACTTGCATACAATACCCCATCTTCTAGTTTCACTGTTATTTCAGTTACAGCACTGCCTTCAGGGAATTTATATTTACCGGTATATTCCTGCAGGGAATCGGTTGGCGCTTGTTGGGCATTGAGCGTTACAAAAACGGCTATTGCAAAAAGCAAAAGAAAAAATTTTCGCATATTTTTTATTTTATCTGGTTAATGATATTAGAATGGAAGTTACATATCAAAACCTGATTTTAATTATCGGGACAAAGATTTTTAAGACTATTGAGGTTTAAAAAATAACTATTGTGAAGTCAATCCGATAGCTATCGGATCTTTTTTTCCGCATTTTGAAAGCCGAGAATTCATAGGATTTATTGCATTTTCCTTGAACCCGCCTATCGGCAGACACGGTCCGTAACAATGTTTAGCCGACAATTTTCAATTGACATAACATTATATTCCTTCAAATATTATGGCAGCTCCTTGCCCGACACCTACACACATGGTTGCCAGGCCATACTTTACTTCTCTTCTTTTCATTTCATGAAGAAGAGTAGCCGAAATGCGGACACCGCTGCATCCCAGCGGATGGCCGATTGCAATAGCGCCGCCATTTACATTCACTTTATCATTATCCAGCCCAAGATCGCGGATACAGGCAATGGATTGTGAAGCAAAGGCTTCATTCAGTTCTACCAAATCAAGATCGTTTGCTTGCAATCCGGCCCTTTCCAATGCTTTTTTAGTAGCGGGAACAGGCCCAATACCCATTACGGCAGGATCAACACCTGCTGCCGCCATCGAGATAATTTTTGCCATTGGCGTCAGTCCATATTTTTTTACCGCTTTCTCACTGGCCAATAACATGGCCGCAGCTCCATCATTGATACCCGAGGAATTGCCTGCAGTAACGGTTCCCTCTTTAACAAAAGCCGGTTTTAATGCAGCCAGCTTCTCTAACGATGTTTGTCGCGGATGCTCATCATGCATCATCCAACTTATCAATCCATTATTATAAAGTTCAACGGCCGCTATTTCATCATCCCATTTTTTGGTTTCTTTAGCCGCAAAATATTTTTCCTGCGATTGCAATGCAAATACATCCTGCTCTTCTCTAGAAATATTCCATTGTTTTGCTACATTTTCTGCTGTTTCTCCCATACTGTATGGATAATACAAGGACGCCAGCTTTTTATTTACAAACCGCCAGCCCATGGTTGTATCATATGTTTCTACAGTTCTTGCATACGGAGAAGCCGATTTGGCTGTGACAAAAGGCGCCCGTGTCATACTCTCTACTCCGCCGGCAATGATCAATTCCGCATCGCCACACATTACTTGTCTTGATGCATCCATGATGGCTTGCAAACCTGAAGCGCATAAACGATTTACCGTGTTGCCGGCAACAGTTACAGGCAAGCCTGCCAGCAATGCAGCCATTCTGGCTACGTTGCGATTATCTTCTCCGGCCTGGTTAGCAGCACCGGCTATCACTTCTTCAATAGCATTTACATCTACGGTTTCATTGCGTTGCAATAATGCAATGATCACATTAGCCAACAGATCATCCGGCCTTACTGCGCCCAATGCGCCGCCATACTTTCCTACCGGTGTTCTTAAAACATCTATTACATAAACTGTTTTCATTTGTTAGATTTTTATTAATCCGGCTTGCTCTGTCCTGAGCATCGCCGAAAGGTCATCGCTTGTTGCACTCTTGCACCTCTGATCTGCTATTTAGCAAGCTGGTATCCTTAAATGCAAAACCGGTGAGCAAATAACGTAAAAATTCTGCTACAGCATCATTGGAAGTTCTAAATCCCGTTCGAGGATTTAACAACTTTAATAAACCAGAACTAATCAATCCA
>JAKFEJ010000176.1:0-2540 GCA_036675745.1 Chitinophagaceae bacterium
CGGCAGATAAACTTTTTGTGTGACAGCTCCTTTTTTTACAACTGGTGCAACGAGCAATTCTTTTCCAAAAAGAAACTGGCCATCCGTTTTAAAGATTTCCGGATCATTGGGATATTCCAGCAATAAAGCCCGCATGATGGGCAGGCCCTTATCATAAGCTTCGCGGGCATAAGTATAGATATAAGGAAACAATTGATATTTTAATTGTATAGCCGCCCGGCTATTCTTTTCTGCTTCTTCTCCAAACATCCAGGGCTCTGCAGCATGATTCCCTTCGTGATGAGCCCTGCTTAGAGGATTGAAAATACCGAACTGCATCCAGCGGGTATATAATTCGGCCATAGCATTATGATCAGTAATATCGCCGCAATAACCGGATATATCACAGGCCCAGAAAGGAATTCCACCCATACCTGAAGAGAGACTCATCGTTACCTGGTTGGCCAACTGATCCCAGCCATCCAATACATTGTTGCCATTGCCGGCATCGCCCGACCATCCAAACGTATATCGTTGCAGCCCGGCATAAGCGGCTCTTGTCATTTGAAAAACACGTTTATTCGGGTTATGTTTTTCAAACTGTTCCTTCACTACTTTATCCCAGGTCAATCCATATACATTATGAATCTCATCATGCATACCCAGGTGATGTTTCATAAACAGGCGGTCTGTTGCATCTTCATTACTCCAGGCAGGCTCTCCCATATCCGTCCAGAATCCACGTACACCGTCGTTCAAAGGTTTTTGCTGATACTTGCCCCACCAATCAGCAACTTCGGGTTTTGTAAAATCAACCACACCACAATTGCCACCCCAGGGCCAGGGCATATCATAGGATTTATTGGTTCTTATATCTGTGGTAAAATACTGCAATGAATCCGCTTCCTTCCATTGCTGATTATCTTTTTGTGAAATAACGGGATCTTGTGATATGATCATTTTGAAACCCAACGAATCAAGGTGCTTCAACATGCCTCGGGGATCTTTATAGCGTTCTTTATTCCATTCAAAGTTTTGTAAATGCTCTACCCAGCCTATGTCCTGGTAAATGATATCACAGGGAATGTTTCGTTGACGAAATTCTTTGGCGATACTTCTTGCCTGGTCTTCATAGGTGTACATACCCCGGCTTTGCGAAAAACCAAAGGCCCATTTGGGCGGCATGATCGGCTTACCTGTCAACCCGATATACTGTTCAATGATCTGTTTGTAATCATTACCAAAAATGAAATAATAGATCATTTCTCCACCGGGTGCCTCAAACGAAAAATAATCATTGGACTCGGAACCAAATTTGAATTCAGTTTTATAAGTATTGTCAAAAAAAACTCCATACTTATAACTACTGATAAAAAAAGGGATGCTTTTATATAAAGGATCCTCAGTTGGACCGTAACAGGGTTTATCACTGTTCCACATTTTATAAGATCTTCCTCTTTTGTTTAATGGACCACTCTTTTCACCCAACCCAAAAAACTGCTCATCAAAACGCAGCGACTTATAGGAGATGACCTTGCCGGAATCACTTAATAGACCCTGGTCTTTAAAATCACTCAACAATAATTTCTGGTATTTATCAAACAGCTGTAATTGAAAAGGATTTTTATTAACTCTTATCCGTAGTTTGGAAGTAAATATTTCATACGATTGAGCCTGCTCTTCTACATGAATATTATTCATCTCTTCCAGTTCCTCATTGATGACAGCGAACGAAGGATTATTTCTTGTAAAATTTCCTGCAGGTGCATACCAGACCTTTACCACCCCGCTGCTGCATAGCTTCAGTGAAACCTTTTGATTATTGGAACAAGTAAAAGTGATCGTATTACCGGCCACAACATAAGAGCTACAAATACCGGGTCCGGTTTTAGGCTGACCAAAACAAAAAGTTGTTATAAAAAAGACGATCAACAAAAAATAATAACGCATACTATTAGATTGATAAATTGAATAATTAGTATTCCACAACGATCATGTCCCAGTATTTTAAAAAAGGTAAATTCCAGGAAACCTTATTTCCATTTTGGGTAAATGGAATAGAGATAGCGATGCCCTGCTGTATGTCGGGCGAGGCCACCCATACTTTAGAAACAGTCTTGCTGGTTATAAATTCCAGGCTTGCATTTTGCAAAGTGTTTGGCACGGGTTGATTACCATCCGTATCCCGCCAGTCAAAACTTACCGCATTGGCAAGGTTGATTAAATGTAACACCTGTTTATTACTGAACTCTTTTCCTGCGACAGCTATTTTGCCACTTACCGGAGGCCAGTTTGTAAGCGACATAACTCCATTTGAACAGGTAAGTGCAGGTGAATTAAAATTTCCACCATCCCTTAAAAGATTTTGATAAGCTACCAGGAAATCATAATAGTTTACCAACGCTGTTTTCAGATCATCTCTCATCTGCAGGTTATTGTTGGGAAAATATTCTTTACCCAACATATGTTCACCAAGTTCCAAATGAGCACCACCGAAGGCAAATATCACGGCATCGGTTAATAGCACACCCGCTGTATTAAAATACCCGGGATTGTTTGCC
>JAKFEJ010000072.1:0-2538 GCA_036675745.1 Chitinophagaceae bacterium
GCCACACGAAATAAAGACTTGCCGATATTCAAAATGAATTAAAAAATAATTACTCTTTAGTTCTGCTGGGGTCTTCACCGATCTTCGAATAAATAAGCGGTCCCGGCGAGATTTGCCGTAAATGGGTTTGCGCATAGCAGCAACCCCGTTGTACAAAGTTCTTAATCAATAGAACCGGAATGTTGAAAGCACCGATAAACTGAAAAAATAAAAAAGCTTGAATGGCTGTGAACCACTGTGGTGGCACTTCTTTAAACCGTGCTCCCCCTGGCAACTATAACAAATACTCGTTTCTGGTACAATGAAGTTCCGTACCTTACTGTATGTGCCTGTCATTAAGGAGAAGAATATATGTGCGAAAGAAATACTCCTATAAAAAGAATACTTTTCTTCGTTTGCATTCTTCTGTGTCAGCTTGCTAATTCGCAAAGTCCTATGGCTATATTTTGCCATGACACCGCTCTTTATGTTTCAAAAAATAAACCTTCTGTAAAATGGCACCAAACCAATGCATTCAGGATTAGTGCTGCGCCTGCTATCCTCATAGGTTATGGCGTTTCCACCATTGGCAACAATGGCTTATTTCTATCCAGCAAAGACGTACAGCAATGGAGAAATAAAAACTTTTCCAGCTTTAAAACGGATATTGATGATCACATGCCCTCCATCCCAATTGCAGCCATGTATGTACTGGACCTGGCCCGTGTCAGGCATAAAAATAACTGGGTGAGCCAAACCATTATTTTTGGTGTTGCCAATGCACTGAATGGTTTTCTCACAGATCAAACAAAACGAATCTCTCATATCCAAAGACCTGATAGTACCGACTACCTGTCTTTCCCTTCTGCTCATACTACCTCCGCCTTTTTAGCTGCCGAAATACTGCACCAGGAGTTTAAGGATGCAAGTATTTGGATTTCTATCGGCGGTTATACATTTGCCGCTACCGTAGCCGCACTGCGAATGCTTAATAACAAGCACTGGCTGTCTGATGTAGCAGCAGGAGCCGGCATAGGAATACTATCAGCAAAAATTACCTATTTCGCATTTAACTGGATTCAAAAAAAGATCTGCGAACAAAGAAAGAACATTAAGTGAAAAGAGCCTGGTGGGTATGAAAAAAATTACCCATTAAAGCTTCGTGGGGGAGGATTTCGTTTTTTCCGTTCAGGCAGGGTCTTCCAATCTCCAAATAAGTTAGCGGTCCCGGCGGGGTTGCCGTGAGTGGATTTGAGCATAGCCGCAACCTGATTTCTATGTCTCAACCAAATAATTTTTGAATTAATTTCATACTGGCAAAGAGGAGCCATACGGCGATAGCTCGACGGATGGTCACCAGGAAAAAGCTTCGTTAATGACAACGAGGCTTTTTTCGGCTTCTGCGAAGCCGGGCAAAGAGGAGCCGCCAGCTCCTTCTCTCCGGATATCACTATTTACGCTGCTATCTGATATGGTTTGTTGTTTTTTATTACTGCTGCAATACGAAGTACTATTTTGTTTCTGACATTGTTCAGGATAAGCATTTTAGGTTTTCCTTCTTCAATCTTTCTTTCATAGTAATCTTTAAATTCAGGATAATAAGTTACTGCACATAATGCGGCAGTATGCAATAATTTTTTCATTTTCTTGTTGGCCATGTTATGCACTCGTGGCTTTCCTCTTACTGAACTACCTGAAGTATATTCAAATGGAACAACACCACAGTAACAGGCAAGCTGTTTTCCTTCAGCATAGTTTTTAAACTCATTGGTAAAGTAAATCAAATAGCAAAAAGTCACTTTGGCTATTCCAGGTACAGAAGTTACCAGCTTGAACTTTTCTGTAAGTTCCTTATCAGATTTTATTAGTTCATCAATTTGTAAATCCAAGCTGGCTATGTTGTTTTTAATAGCCTGCAATGCTTTGCTGATTGATTTCAGAGCTAATTTTCCGGCATCCTTATTTACAGAAGCCAGTTCATTGATAGGTACAATAAGGGATGTTTTACTATTGATAAGTTTTTCTCTTAGCATTAGTAATGTTTTAAGGTTCTCTACAATTAATCGAGGCGGATTATAGGGAACAAAATCCTGTTGGTTGCGCTGGGCAAATAAGGCAATTCTTTTTGCATCTAACTTATCATTTTTACCTCTTTGCACGCCAAGGCTCCGAATGATTTTAAGAGACATTTCCATCCATAGATTCCCATGCTGGGAAATTACAAACCGGGAAAGTTGCTTGCTGTAATAGCCGGTATGTTCAATACAAAAGATTGATTCAGCAAAGGAGATTTTTTCTTTGGTCAGATAACTTTTAAGTTCTTTAAACCCTTTGCTGTCATTAGAAAATACAAGCTGAATAATTTTGCCAATATCATTATTAATGATAACAGCAACATCAATAGTCAGTTTTGATACATCAACTCCAATGAAATGAACTAGCTTTTTCATAACTTTAAGACGCTTTGTAACAATCAGGCATTGAACACTTCCAAAACCTTAATAATAGGTCGTGAGCCTAAATTTCTATCTGGAGATTGTTCAGTGCAAAAAGGCAGAG
>JAKFEJ010000493.1:0-2527 GCA_036675745.1 Chitinophagaceae bacterium
GAAATAACTGGCAGCCCTAATAGCTGTGCCTCGCACACACTATTAGGGCTATTATCAATATATGAGGGGTGTACAAAAATATCTGCATCCTGAAGAGATTTAATTAATTCTGTCTCAGAAAGAACTCCCCGAAAAGAAACATTACAATCTTTAAAACTTTTCCGTAAAGTGTATTCAAAAAAATGAATTATTTTATCTTTTTCATCAAGACCAACAATATGCCAGTCAAAGTTATTGTTAAAGTTTTTTTGCAATAAAAATGCTGTTTTTAATACAAGATCAAGACCCTTATAAATGCTGCCCGAAATTGTTGAAATAATCCGAAGACGGGTATAGCTATGAGGAGTCCAGGGCTCGGTTTTATAGAAGGAAGAACGAAGTATTTCATCAACATGAAAATAGATGGCCTGAGGCGCTAATAGAGATGAAATTGCTTTATCCCAATTGGTCCGGCCAATCAGGTATCTTGAATTATTAAAATATATTAACTCCTTTTTTGCTTGCTTTTTAAATCGTTTTTTGTCAAAGGGGATGCTATTTCCCAGTAGATGATTTTTAGCAAATGGAAAATAGGTTAATAAATTATAATTATTTATTCCCGGTGGATAATAAGCGTTGATACAAGGATTTATTAATCCTTGTAAATGAATTACAATAGGGATATCAGTAAAATGCTGAATCCCGGCAAACGGCCCTTCTGTACCAAAAACCTGTATTAGATCAGGTTTAAAATCATGGATTATTTCAATAAATTTTTTTATATATTTCTCAGAGTCGGTTTTACAAGTCCAATTAGTTATTAATTTATTTAGGTTCCCTTTTTGAATTCTCTGAATCGGGTAATAAGTTACATTTCCATTTTTCTTTTGCAGATAATCTTTATCGTGAAAAAACGATATTCCCAGTTCTATGACAGATTGTTCCTTGACCGTTTCTTCTAAGGATTCTACCCAACCACCACCGTGGTAATAGTGGGAGCCTTTGTCATATTGCGATGATGTCGGTGTAAACCAAAGAACCCTCATTTGATTGTGTTAAATAGTTTAGTTTTAATAACAATTTTTATTATGACCGTCAACTGGTTTATATCAGTATAGATGAAAATAATATTTTTTAGTTATTTTTTTTAATAAACCTATAATATTCAATAGGCGCGGCTATTAATCCATTAACATTTCCAAGAATAAGAGCAATACAAATGCCTAGTACCCCCCAGTTTAGCGTAACAGACAACCAGTAAGCTAATGGGATGAAATAGATCATGGTGAGGAGTGATAAATAATATTGTGTTTTTAAACGCCCCAAACCATTTAATATGTATACATAAATCATCGCAAATGTTGTGGAAATTATATAAAGCATAACACCCAGGCTAGTGCTTAATGGTATTTTAATGGCATCTCCCAACCAGACCTTATAAAGAAAATTACTTAAGGCTAAAAGAGCCACTGCACTGAAAGCAAGTAGTAACCATAAAAAAAGTAATTTTTTTTCAGCACGTTTGATCCATGCATAGTCTCCTTTACTTTGCGCATCAGTTACAGCGCTCCATAAAGGAGATATGATAATTGAAAAAACCATGATGAGGATACCGAATAACCTGTATGCGATATTATATTCTGTCACCTGGGTTGAAGAAAAGCTTCTGCTTATTAATATATTGGTTGTTTGATATTGTACAATTGCCGAAATCTGAATTACGAAAAATTTCCCACCCAGAGTAAGTAAACTATTAGATGAAGAACGGGAGAAATATTTGAGCCGCGGCAGTAAATCTGGTCTGCTAAAGAAAAAAAAGTGTACAGAGAATAGCAATAAAGCTAATAAATTTCCGGCGAACATGGCGATACCAACCAATAAGATACTGCCTGGTACTGTACCACGAAGAATTAATATGAAAAGTAAAGAAAAAATGCTCCCAACTAAATAAACAAAAGATGTGAGAAAAACCTTTTGGTGGGCAAGATTAATGGTATTGATTAATTGTAAAACAAATTGAAGAGAAAACATCAGTACAATAATTAGCCCCAGATTTTTTAATTCTTCTCTGTAAACTGATGAGACATTTAAAATATTGTCCCACTGTATAAATGGCATTATACAGAGGTAAATACCACTTATTAATACAGCAATGATGGATAAGGAAACGTATGTAGTGCTTATCAGCCTGCATTCTTCCGCGAGATCTTTTTTGGTAATCGCTTCTACAAGTTTATTGCGCAAGCCATTACCTAACCCCAGGTCGAAAAAATTGAACCAGACAATGATTGAACTTAGTGTTAACCATATGCCATAACGTTCGGCGTCAATATAGTTAATTGTTAAGGGAACAAAAACCAGGTTGATTGCAATGCTCATTCCTTTTATTATGAAGGAAAGGAGTATGTTTTTTTGAGCCAACCGGGTTCTTTCGTGATTTGGGCTGATAAAACTCCTCAATTTTTCGCGGGTAAAACTTAGCATAAAATCTAAAGCTAATTAATTTAGGGC
Organism: Chitinophagaceae bacterium; assembly: GCA_036675745.1. GTDB lineage: Bacteria > Bacteroidota > Bacteroidia > Chitinophagales > Chitinophagaceae > Terrimonas_B. The sequence continues at coordinate 2,491 of JAKFEJ010000493.1, forward strand.
GGATTATTTCCCGGTAAAATTATATTAAATTATATGG
>JAKFEJ010000384.1:0-2523 GCA_036675745.1 Chitinophagaceae bacterium
CTATAAATTCTTTACACCTGGTAAAAATAGCGTACCTTGGTTTATGTAATTTAGGAGTATCAGTCCATATTTACATAAATCAAAAATCCGATGATACAGCGGGAAATGAGTTCCATAGCGGCTTTATTGCTGAGGAAGTATCCCCTTCTTACCATTACCGGCCCACGCCAGTCGGGTAAATCCACCTTTGCAAAAATGCTGAAACCCGGGTTTGAATATGTAAACCTGGAAGATATTGACCACCGCCGTTTTGCCACTAATGACCCCAAAGGTTTTATTGAACGATACCCCGGAAATATTATCCTGGATGAGGTACAGAATGCTCCACAATTGTTATCGCAATTACAGGTACATATCGATGCCATTGGTAAAAATGGAATGTATATACTCACCGGCTCACAAAATTTTCAATTGTTTGAAAAAATAAGCCAGAGTCTGGCAGGGAGAACTGCGTTATGCACCCTCCTGCCCTTTTCAATGACAGAGCTCAATGAGCTGAAAAAAACAAAAAGCTGGGAAGAACTTTGCTGGAAAGGAATGTATCCCCGCCTGCACCACCGGAGTATAAAACCAGAATTGTTTTACCCGGATTATATCACCACTTATATTGAAAGGGACACCCGGCAAATCATGAACATCAAAGACCTGGGGCAGTTCAGAAAATTTATGAGCCTTTGTGCCGGCAGGGTCGGTCAGATTCTGAATATGAATGATATCAGCAACAGCCTGGGTATAGATAATAAAACTGTAAAGCAATGGCTCGGTGTACTGGAAAGCTGTTATATTATTTATTTACTACAGCCTTTTCACAACAATTTTAATAAACGGGTGATAAAAGCCCCGAAACTTTATTTTTATGATACAGGCATCGCTTCTTTCCTGCTGAATATCCGCAATACAAATGACCTGAAAAATCATTTTGCCAAAGGAGCTTTGTATGAAAATTTTATCATCAATGAACTGATGAAGAACTGTTATAATAAACGGGTACAACCTGTCTTTCATTACTTCCGTGACAGTAATGGCAATGAGGTGGACCTGATTATAGAACAATCCGGTTTCACTTATGCGGTTGAAATAAAGTCCGCAAAGACCATTAATGACAGTTTTTTTAAAGGATTGAATTATTATGCTGCGCTTAGCAACAAGAAAGTAAAAAGCATCTGCATATATGGCGGTGAAGATCAATATAATTATAAAGGTCATGCAGTTATGGGCTGGAAAAGCCTGGACAATATAACAGTTAAATAGGCCCTGTCCTTTTTGCAACTGATTATTTTCTTTTAATGCTGTTGTCTTAAATTTGCACCCCAACCTTAAACTATCAATACAAACTATAAAATTTTACGATGGGAAGGATTTTTGAAGTAAGAAAAGCATCGATGTTTGCCCGCTGGGATAAAATGGCGAAAAATTTTACCCGGATCGGTAAAGAAATAATCATTGCGGTTAAAGCGGGGGGGCCTGATCCCAATTCAAATGCAACTCTTCGCCGTTGTTTTCAGAATGCACGAAGTGTAGGTATGCCCAAGGACCGTGTGGAAGCAGCGATCAAAAGAGCACAGGGTAAAGAACTGGTGAATTATGATGAGATATTGTATGAAGGGTACGGACCTCACGGCGTAGCGATATTGGTGGAGACAGCAACCGATAACCATGTAAGGACCGTGGCGAATGTAAAATCGCATTTTAATAAAGGGCATGGTGTAATGGGTAATAGCGGCAGTGTTGCTTTCCAGTTTAAAAAAATGGGAGTGTTCAAACTGAAGCCCGAAGGATTAAATCCTGATGACCTTGAACTGGAATTAATTGATTTTGGTTTGGAAGAATTGGGCGAAGGTACCGGTGAAAATGGCGAAGAAGTATTGGTGATCCGGGTTGGCTTTACAGACTTTGGCAATATGCAAAAAGCGCTGGAAGATAAAGGTATTACACCTATCAGCGCCGAACTGGAATGGATCCCTTCTACTACTGTGCCGCTAACAGACGAACAGGCGGAAGATGTAAGTAAACTGATAGAACGTTTGGAACAGGATGAAGATGTGCAGAAAGTGTTTCATAATATGGGATAAGGATTTTAAACTAAAAAAGCTGGCTCCTTTGTGGGAGCCAGCTTTTTTATACTCTTAACATTTAATCATCAACCGGCGGGCAGTTACTTCCTTCTCTCTCCCATCTTTTCTGTGCTTTCCATAATTCTTTTTCAGCATTATAAGAAGCTCCAAAAAAACTCAAGCTCAAACCCGCTACCAGCTTACCTTTCATATTACCCATTTGACAAGGGCGATAGGTGTCCAGTTGCGTATCTAAATACGTATTCATTAAAAAATAGGGCACAATGATCTCTCCTAATGATGCGATTTCAAAACGTGGAAACTCCATGCCAAGCCCCAGGCCTGCTCCCATTGCACCGGCAGAAAGTGTTTCGCCCAATACCTGGAAAGCTTCGCCGGTCACCGTTCCTTCCGGTCTTACACCACGGCCTTCATACCGAAAACCGATATTGCTGTTGTAGGAGAATTT
>JAKFEJ010000449.1:0-2520 GCA_036675745.1 Chitinophagaceae bacterium
CTCCACGCTGGGTTATTTGCATATTCGCTTGTTGGTTTCCAGTTCAAACCTTTACCAATACCATACAAATATTCAAGTCTCATGGAGAAAACATAACCAAAGGCTTTTCTTATGTGAACGCCAAAATTGGGGGCCGTTAAGAAAGTAGCAGGAATATCACCACTTACCTGAAACAATCCATACTTAATACCAATTTCCCATTGATTACGTGGTTTTGCAGGAAAATTATTCGTTCCGTTCAGAAACTCAGTGTGCTGAGGCATTCTTTTAGACGGAACAACAGAAGAATCTGAAACATCATAACCGCCGCCAACTTTTGTTTGGGCAAAGCCGAATGAAGCCAGCAGACAGAATAAACCTGCCAATAAAGTGTACTTTTTGCTTATCATAACTAAGGATTAAGATTGAGAAAACATTGTCCTAATAAAACGCAAAAATATGACTTGAACCATAATAACCAAATTTTTGTGAAAATTATTTACTTGGTTTGCTGTTATTTTTCAATTACTTAGTCCCAAAAAACTTGTTTTTTTAAAGCCAATTGCCATTTATTTTTTGCGGCGTAAATTGCCATTTTTAACATATGAGCCTTCCCATTGGATTAATAGAAAACGAACTAAAGATATTTGAATCCCGTTTCAGAGAAGCGGTTCGAAGCCAGACCCCACTACTGGATCGCATCATGCGTTATATAGTAAAGCGGAAAGGAAAACAGATCCGTCCCATGTTTGTACTGCTCTCAGCAAAGCTATGTGGCGAAATAACTGAGCCGGCTTATCGGGCGGCTTCCCTGGTTGAACTACTTCATACAGCGACACTTGTGCATGATGATGTTGTAGATGATTCACAGGAAAGAAGGGGTTTTTTTTCTGTGTATGCCCTTTGGAAAAACAAAGTTTCTGTGCTTGTTGGGGACTATTTACTGGCAAAAGGTCTTTTAATGTCCCTTGATCATAATGATCACAAAATTCTTCATATATTATCAGATGCGGTCCGAAAAATGAGCGAAGGCGAGCTCTTACAAATCGAAAAAGCGAGGTCATTGAATTTAAATGAAGATATTTATTTTGAGATCATACGCAATAAAACTGCATCTCTTCTCGCTTCTGCCTGTTCTGCAGGAGCCTGGTCGACCAGTAATGATGAAACGATTGCAGAAAAAATGAGGCTGTTTGGCGAAAAAACAGGAATTGCTTTCCAGATAAAGGATGACCTGTTTGATTATTCAAGTGATAATATTGGTAAACCTACCGGTAATGATATTAAAGAAAAAAAACTTACGCTGCCGCTTATTTACACATTGAATACTATAGATAAAAAGACACGCAGAGAGATTATTTATATTGTAAAAAACAAGAACCAGGATAAAGAAAAGGTAAATTGGGTGATCAGCAAAGTAAAAGAAGCCGGTGGCATTGCATATGCCACCCAAAAAATGAATGAATACAAAAAAGATGCGCTGGATATTCTTTATCAGTTTCCTGAAAACAAAGCCAGGAAAGGATTAGAAGATCTCGTTCTGTATGTAACGGATAGGAAATACTGATCGCAGATTAAAGGATTTTTATTCAGGATTCCACGGAAAATACATTTATGCAAAAAAGATGGACGATAGTGGCGGATGATAAGCAGCAAACCCTTTTATTACAAAAGGCATTGAATATTCATCCGCTTTTTTGTAAGATACTTTCCCAGCGGGGTATTGGAACTTTTGATAAATCTAAAGATTTTTTTCGACCGCTATTAACACAACTGCATGATCCGTGGCTGATGAAAGACATGGATAAAGCGGTGGAAAGAATACTATCTGCTTTTAATAGCAATGAAAAAATATTAGTATTCGGCGATTATGATGTGGACGGTACTACCTCAGTAGCTACTATGTACCAGTTTCTTAAAAAAAATCACGCCAATCTTGATTTTTATATTCCACATCGCTACCGCGAAGGATATGGTGTAAGTAAAGCAGGAATTGAATTTGCCAAAGAAAATGGATTTTCGTTGATCATTTCATTGGATTGTGGTATTAAATCAGTTGATCTTATTACTTATGCTAAGGAGTTGGGAATAGATTTTATTGTTTGCGATCATCATATGCCGGATGAAGATCTTCCACCGGCCGTAGCTATTTTAAACCCCAAACAAAAAGATTGTAATTATCCTTATAAAGAATTGTGCGGTTGCGGAGTCGGTTTTAAACTAATAACTGCATTGGCAGAAAAACTGAACCTGCCACAGGAAGATATTTATGATTTTCTTGACCTGGTTGCTGTTGCTATTGCCGCTGATATTGTTCCTATCACTGGAGAAAACAGGATATTGGCATTTCATGGATTAAAAAAGGCGAATGAAAATCCCAATAATGGTATAAAAGCTTTGTGCCAGTTGAGCGGATTACAGGGAGAATTGCATATTCATAACCTTGTTTTTATCATTGCCCCAAGAGTAAATGCAGCGGGTAGGATGGGTGATGCAAGCAAGGCGGTACAACTATTCATAGCAGAAACATATGAACAAGCA
>JAKFEJ010000382.1:0-2518 GCA_036675745.1 Chitinophagaceae bacterium
ACGGCACGGTTACGTTTGTTGATTACCGCACCAAGAATAGCACCAGACCCTGCGCCAATCACTGCGCCTTTCGCTGCTTTACTCCAGCCTTTCTTTTCAGTTGTTTTCGCCTGGTTTTCTGTTCCTGATGACATTGAACCGCTTTGACTGGCTGTTGAACGCTTCCTGGTTGTTGCCGTTGTACGGGACGCTGCCTGTGTCGCATATTCACTTCTCTTATATGCTTCAATTGCGTTCAACCGTTCATTTTGCGCTTTCCAACCCTGGAACTCAGCTAAGCCAACGGTGTCAGAATAAGACATTCCTTTTGTGTCTTCTAAAGCCGCTCCGGGTTTTCTGTTACATGCTGTCATCAATACTGCAAACAGGGTGACGATACTTAAAGTGTAAAAAATTCTTTTCATAACTGTAGTTTTAAAAATGATTAGAAATATAAATTCCGTAACCATTAAACAGAAAAAATGCCACAAAAACTTCAGTTGTTAATGTCTGTCAAAAAAAGAAGGTAAGCTATTAGCAATAAGTGGTTTAGTGAAAAGGACATTTAACAATTTTGTACTCGCAATAGCACAGTGAAAGCTCTTTAAACGGTATTAATTTTTCTTGAAAATAATTAAACTTTTGAGCAACAAAAAAGTCCTGAGCGTTAAACTCAGGACTTAATGGAATATAGTTTGCTCTTTGATAAACAGAGATCAAAAAGTAAACTGATTAGTTATTTAATACCGGTTACGATCCCTGTTATTTCCCGGAGGCCTGCTATTATAACCACCACGATTACTACTATTACCACCACGGAATCCACCACCTCCTGAACCGCCTTGTCTTTCTTCTGCTTGTTTTACAACCAGCGGTTTTTTACCAAGCGAAATATCATTCAGGTTTTCGATGGCATCTTTTGCTTCAGCATCATTTTGCATATCTACAAATCCAAACCCCCTGCTTTTGCCTGTTTCTTTGTCCATAGCTACCTTGGCGGAATTAACAGCGCCAAATTTTTCAAATATTTCCATTAATTCATCATCATCAAGATCGTAAGGGAGACCTGCTACAAAAAGGTTCATATTGTTGGTTTTTTACAAAAGTACAGAACTTATACCATTAGTAGCTATTGCATTTAACTGAGCCCGGGTAGAAATTTTCATGGGCTAGGGGTAAATACTAAAAAGAGGATGGTCATAAAAACCATCCCCTGTGAAAAGAGGCGAATCGGTTAACCCCTTATCTATGTTAATGCAGCTTTCCGCTACAAAATAATTTTAAAAAACCGTTTGCCTCCTTAGGGCAGCAAACGGCAGGACTTGTTTTCAATCATTGATGGCGGATATTGGATTTTACAGGTTTTCATGGATATCAGGATATTTCTTTAACAACTATTTTCTCCATCAACAACACAAAGAAACGACTATACAGGGCCAAAAAAAATAGTACAACCGCTGATTATGTTGTACTATTTTAAAAAAGAAAGGCGTAGTATTTTGAACTACATATTTTCACTTAGTGGTGAAAAGATGAAGATTTACAAGGCGCCCAGTTGCCTGAGATATTTTTCTGAATTTGCTTTTGTATTGGCAGGAGGATTCATACTCAATGATTTTTTAAAATTTGCGATAGCATTTTTTTTATCACCTTTTGTAACATATGCTTCTCCGAGGCTATCCCAGGTATTGGCGCTCTTTGGGTGTCTCTGTGTATTTAGCTTAAGCATTTCAATTGCTTTATCATGATCACCCTGGTTGAGCAACTGGTATCCATATAAATTGAGTTCGTTTTCCGTAGCAATAGCGATAGCATCATTCATCATTTTACCTGCCTCGTCAGTTTTACCCATTTCTTTCAGCAGGTTTGATTTTATACTCAGTGTTGCGAAACTATTATTTTGTGCTATGGCCTGGTCTATCCATTTTAAAGCCTGCTCATAATTGATCTTGTTTTGTACGGCATAGTTAGCAGCGCTGGAATATCCCTGCCAGTTAAAACCAATAGGTCCCTTTAACTCTTCTGTCGCATTGGCCATTACTATATTATCAACATCAAATTCAATCTTAACCGGGAATTGTTTCTTTTCCCAGTTAAGATCAAGTTCCGCTGAGTTCTTTGTGGCATTAGAGAAATCGTAAGTAAGCAATTCTGCGTGGGGAATGTCACGCAATTGTATTTTGGCTCTCAACTGGTCCTGTTTCGCATTGTACCAAAAACTTCCCCATGACCTGCTGTCTTTTGATAAGATCACTTCGCCGGTATTATCTTTATTAATAACATAAAATAAACCATAGATGCCAGCGGGAACAGTTTGCCCTTCTACTTTAGCATCATGTGAGAATTTAATAGTGGTATTTTCATTTGCCCCCGCACGCCACGGAGCTTCAACACCTGATCCGAATCCCTGTGCATTCCATCCGTAAGGAACCAGGTTGCCCCACACTTCACGCCCTTTTACAGCAGGTCTTGAATAATTAATTGTCACTGTGGAAATTCCTATAGTTTGTGTAATAACAGCGGCAGGACTCGGTGTTCG
>JAKFEJ010000624.1:0-2506 GCA_036675745.1 Chitinophagaceae bacterium
AAAGCCAATCAGCAGGAGTATGAAGAATATAATGACCCGGAAATTTTATCCCGCATTTCGCAATATGAAATGGCATACCGGATGCAGATAACGGCGCCGGAAGTGATGAACATTAATGATGAGCCTGAATATATTCATGAAATGTATGGCACCAAACCTGGCAAAGCCTGTTTCGCCAACAATGTTTTATTAGCGAGAAAATTAGTGGAGAAAGGTGTACGGTATGTACAATTGTTTGACTGGGGTTGGGATGCGCATGGCGATAATGCCAGCAATGCATTGAATGTTGGTATCATTAATAAGTATCGCAGTGTCGACAAACCTGTTACGGCCTTGCTGCTTGATCTGAAGCAAAGAGGTTTGCTGGAAGAAACATTGGTGGTATGGGGAGCTGAGTTTGGCCGTACGCCGATGATGGAAAACAGGAATGGTGTGCAGAATCCGTTCAAAGGGAGAGATCATCATACCGAAGCATTTACTATCTGGATGGCTGGTGGCGGTATAAAAAAAGGATACACGCATGGCGAAACCGATGAGATAGGTTACACTGCTATCAGTGGCAAAGTTGATGCATATGATATACAGGCGACTATTTTAAATCAGTTAGGATTTAATCATGAAGAGTTCACCTATCCATTCCAGGGAAGACCGTTCAGATTGACGGATGTAGCGGGGAAAGTGATACGGGATGTAATAGTGTAACCCCTAAATCCCCTAAAGGGGACTTGCAGGTACACAGCCCTTGCTTTTCGAAAACTCTGCTACTAATCGGAGTCGTCGAAAATGCTGAATAAAGAATTAAACTTGATGTGGAAGTTATATCGCTTGGATATGTTTGCAGCACCGCTTCCTCTCCACCGGAGAGGAAGAAGGAAGGAGAGGTCTGATGAGTCTTGAACCCAACTGCATTGCTACTATGATCGTCTGTTGCGTCGTACTCTTCAGGGTTCTGTTCGCTATTGAACATTGGACACTTAACATATCGAGGAAATTATAAATAATATATCAATTCTATTCTTCCTTATGAATCAAAACAGAAGAGCCTTTCTTCAAACAACAACTACTGCAACGGCTGCCTTATTATTATCTTCATTAGATATTTTTGCAACACCATATAAATCTGCCATCGTGAATAAAAATTTTGAATTAAAAATATTAGCAACCAACTGGGGCTTTGAAGGAACCACTGATCAATTTTGTGCTGCCGCAAAAAAAGAAGGTTATGACGGAATAGAAATATGGTGGCCCGGTGATGCAAACGGGCAAAAGGAATTATTTACTGCTTTGAAAAAACATTCACTCGATGTTGGTTTTTTATGTGGCGGCTACCAACCCGATTGGAAAGAACATCTTGAGTTTTTTAAAAAAGTGACAACAGATGCGGCAGCAAATAAAATTCAAAAGCCGCTCTATATTAATTGTCATTCAGGAAGAGATCATTTCAGCTTTGAACAAAATAAAGCATTCATCGATCATACAACGCAGCTATCAAAAGAAACCGGTATTACAATATGTCATGAAACACACCGGTCAAGGATCATGTTTGCGGCGCATGTGACAAGGCAGCATATAGAAAAACATCCGCAGTTAAAACTCACTTTCGATGTATCACATTGGTGCAATGTGCATGAAAGCATGCTGGCCGATCAGAAAGAAACGGTTGACATGGCATTGGAAAGAACAGAACATATTCATGCCCGTATCGGCCACCCGGAAGGGCCACAGGTAAACGATCCCCGTGCACCGGAATGGGAAGCCGTAGTAAAACAACATTTTGACTGGTGGGATAAAGTAGCGGACAGAAAAAAGAAAAATGGAGAACTTATGACGGTCCTTACCGAATTCGGTCCGGCGGATTATATGCCCACCTTGCCCTATACAAAACAGCCTGTTGCAGATCAATGGGCCATCAATGTGCATATGATGAAATTGCTTCGGAAACGTTATCAATAAATTAGTTACCACAATTCATGAGTCTATTATCCTTTGCTGATCTTATTGGCCGCTTTCATCCTGTTTTAGTTCACTTACCGATAGGTATCCTGCTATTAGCCTGCTTCTTTCAAATACTTACTATAAAGAACAGGTTCACGATTTTACAACCAGCCATTCCAACAATGCTATTTTGGGGAATGATTGGTGCAGTACTTTCCTGCGTCAGCGGCTATATGCTTTCTTTGAGCGGAGATTATGAAGGGCAATTGGTAGGCCGCCATCAGTGGCTGGGTATTTTTACAGCAATTGCTTCATTGGTATTATACCTGTTGTATAAATTATCGATTGGTGAAAAAACTGCCCGTGTATTTTCTCTGGGCATTATCATTCTTATAACTATTACTGGTCATTTAGGTGGATCATTGACGCATGGTTCAGATTATCTTACAGAAGGTTTAAACAGTGGAGATGAAAAAGAAACAGTGATGAAACCGATTCCCAATATCCAGGAAGCAACTTTATATGCTGATGTGGTACAGCCCTTATTGCAGGCAAGATGTTATAATTGCCA
>JAKFEJ010000513.1:0-2503 GCA_036675745.1 Chitinophagaceae bacterium
GTTACTTATTGTACCGTATGCAGAACAGGACGTGTTTTTGAACCGGTAGTGAATGGTAAACAAGAACAATTCCGGTTGGTTGGCATGGATCATTTCAACGCCATGTTTGAAGATGAAACAACAAAAAGCTGGTGGAGGCAGGTGAATGGCGAAGCTATTACCGGAAAATTAAAAGGACAACAATTGCCCGAAGTATTCAGCACCCAGACATCATTAGCCCAATGGTTACAATTAAATCCTAATTCTCTCATTATGCAGGCTGATCCTGCATTTATAAAATCATATGACAGCACTGCAAAATTTGAGGCCGGTACAAGCAAGAGTAAACTGACAGGAACCGACAGCCTTTCCTGGAAAGATAAATCATGGGTGATTGGAATAAAAGTGGGTAAAGTCCGAAAAGCTTATGACTGGAACCAATTAAAAAAGGAACATATTATACATGATAAAATAGAAAACACTCCATTACTGTTAGTGCTGGCGTCAGATGATAAAAGTTTTTTTGCTTTTGAAAGACCCGGTGAGAATTTATCATTCACACTGAACCAGGATACATTGATATCAGGAAGTTATCATTACCGGGTTGATGGAAAAGGAATAGATACGTCTTTTTCATTAAAGCCTTTACCGGCTTACCAGGAATTCTGGCATAGCTGGCAAACCTTTAATCCTGCTACAAAAAAATAGTAGAAGATCCGTAATCTTGAAGTTCAGACAAGCTGGTACTGCAAAGTGTCAGCTTGTTTTCTTTATACTTTTAAGGAACAGCCCCGCTCATGGCGATTTAGTGATATTGATCAAAGAATACAGAGCCTTCAATAAGGATAGTCATTCCTTTAATTTATCTATTGAACATTTTTTTGATGCTGAATGATAAATGCAATGAGATCTTCAAGCGGAACAGCAGCCCGGCATAAGGCATCGCTGATATCATCGCGATTCACTTGTGCTGCAAAAGAAGGCGTTTTCAATTTCTTCAGAATGCTTTTTACTTCCAGCCCTTCATATAATGCAGGCCTTATCAATGCGGCAGCATGGATGAATCCCGATAATTCATCAATTGCGTAGATCATTTTGTCCATCCTGTTCACGGGCTCTACGCCAAAATAACCGGGCCCGTGCGAAGCAATACAATGAATAACATCGGGATCAATATTTCTTCTTTCTAATTCCTCAATGATGATCCGGCAATGATCGTCAGGATATTTTTCCCAATCAGCATCGTGCAGCAAACCAGCTAACTCCCATTTCAATGCCATTTTTTCATCGGCGCCTTCTTTTTCAATAGCCCATGCTTTCATAATAGCAGCTACCTGTTTCATATGCAGACGAAGCCTTTCATTGGGTACCCATTCGTTTAATAAAATAGTAGCTTCTTCAATAGGCATTAGATTACCTGCATTTTCCGGGTCGCCAAAAACCGAACGGCCGAGTTGGTGAGTTGCCATATTTTAATTTTTCAATAAATATAATCAAGCTTATCTACACATAACTTTGCCATACATCAATCGAATGATCATTAATGGATACAACTATATATAAAGGAACGATCTCATTTGTCAATCATGATAAGCAGTATGTTACGATTGATTATGAGCAGAATGGTAAAAAGAAAACGATCAATTGTAAAACGGATGAGAAAGAACAAATACAATCAAAAGATAAGAAGGCAAGAAGGCCGCATCAATTCCGTATTGGTGACGAAGTGAATTTCCGGGTAAAACTTTCCGACCGGGGCGATAAGATGATCGCTTACGATATAAAATTCCTGTATAATACTGAATTGGAAAAACTGCTCAACAAAGCAAAGGTTGAAAACAGGTTTTCAGGGTATTTAAAAATAGCAGATGATGAACTTTTTGTAAAAGAATGGGACAGCTATATATTTTTCCCGCTAAAATTATCCAAATGGGAAAACCCGCCTGCTGAATCGGCATTCAATGAAGCGATCAGTTTCAAATTATTAAACCTGGATAAACCCAATGCGATAGCAGCCGAACTTTTCTCCCATGATTTTATTCCCGAGTACCGCAAGGCCCAGGAATATTTTAAAAGCAAGACTCCAATAGAAGCAAGTGTTACTAAGGTTTCTCCTTTTGCTGTTTATCTTGATCTGTTTACCAATAAAATTCAAGCGAAACTTCAACTGCCTGCGGAAGGCATGGAAGAAGTGAAAACGGGCGATAAAATAAAGGTATTGATTACCTATTTAAGCAATAGTCGTATGGTTGTGGAAAGATTGTAATAGTGTTAATTCAGGATGAATCATAGATACTACCCGGTTTCAGGACAGGTTAAGTAGTGGCTGAAAAAATAGATGACAAAATTTTTACTGAAAATCAACCTGTTGTAAAGGTTGCATAAAAAATACCTTCTCCTTTTCTTGGAAAAACACTTCACTCCCGCTTATCTTCGCACCCCCAAAAATAGCTATGCTATAATAAGGAGCAACCGGGGGATGGCCCGGCTGTTATATTTTTAAAACCTTCTGTTGTCCGCTGCG
>JAKFEJ010000051.1:0-2499 GCA_036675745.1 Chitinophagaceae bacterium
AGCTAATAAGGTTCAATCATTGAAAATTATTTTTTCTACTAAGGTTTTTCTTAATGTAAATGGAATGGTACAATGAAATCTTGCAGATCAGGATATTCAAACCTGATATCTTTTCTATCACCTCAAAATAAGAATTAGCGTTGTTATATTAAATTTCAGCAACGAATTTTACCATTATTTCTGTTTCCCCTTTTTCCATTTGGTCAATTGCTGAAGTGTTGCTTTCAGATCTTTATGGAGATCGGCTTCTAACTCTATTTTTTCATTATTTGGTTTGGTGAAGCTAAGCCTGAAAGCATGCAATGCCAGGCGATTTAATATCGGTCTTTCTTCCAGTTCGTTTTTAGAAAGTTTGAATTTACTTTTTAGTGAGGAAAGTAGTAGCGGTTTTCCATCACCATATAATTCATCACAAACTATCGGGTGACCCATATCTTTCATATGTACTCTTATTTGATGGGTGCGGCCGGTATGTATCCGGAATTGCATCCAGGAATAAGTGCCAAAACTTTCCAGCACTTCATAGTCTGTTAATGATTGTTTGCCACGCCGGTTTATGATCATCGTTCCTCTTGTCACCATATTCTCAGCTATTGGCAAATCAATGCTTCCTTTCGGAATAGCGGGTGAACCTATTACAAGGCCCACATAAATTTTTTCCGTTTGTCTTTCTTCAAACTGCATGGAAAGATAACGATGCGCTATTTCATTTTTTGCAAAAACGATCAATCCGCTGGTATCTCTATCTAACCTGTGAACAGTGAATATATTTTGGTATTTATCCTGCAATAAATTTTTTAAAGAAATTTCTTTTCCTTCCCTGTCAGGAATTGACAGCAAGCCCGAAGGTTTATTCAATGCAATAAAATCGTCGTCTTCAAAGATGAGCAGATCTGCGAGTTTCATTATTTTTTTTTTGAATTTTCTCAAGTCCCCTTTAGGCCCGTCCGACCGGCTCATCCGGGCAGGGGATTTAGGGGTGTGGCTTACTTCCCTTTCCCAAAATGCTTCAGGTCTCTTACTTCTTTCTCCGTAAGAAAGCGAAACTTTCCTCTTTCAATATTTTTCTTGGTAAGCCCGGCGAAGATCACACGGTCCAGGTTTTTTACATCATATCCCAACGCCTCAAAAATGCGACGGACAATACGATTACGGCCACTATGGATTTCAATCCCCAACACCGCTTTGTCCGATACGTCGGCATACGCTAATGCATCTACATTCGCCATGCCATCTTCCAGCATTACACCCTTCAATATTTTCTCAAAATCTTTTTTCTCTAATGGCCTGTTGAGTGTAACAGCATATACTTTTTTGATATTGTTACTGGGATGTGTCAGTTTTTGAGAGAGATCGCCATCATTGGTCAGCAATAAAACACCGGATGTATTTCTGTCTAATCGTCCTACAGGATAAATTCTTTCCGGCGTTGCTTTCCCAACAATGTCTAAAACTGTTTTTCTTCCCTGCGGATCATCGGTGGTGGTAAGAAAATCCTTGGGTTTGTTCAATAAAATATAAACCAGGTTTTTTGAAACAAATATTTTTTTACCATTCACTCTTATTTCATCCTTTGCAGATACTTTATGACCAGGTTCAGTGACTACTACATTATTTACTTTCACTTTTCCCTGTTTCACTATATCAGCGGCTTCTCTTCTCCCGGAAATACCACTATGTGCCAGGAATTTATTCAGCGGCATGAGATCGGTTACCGGTTGCCGGTTGCCGGTTGCCTGTACCGGAACAGACTTCATTTGTTGCTTATTGCTAATTGCCGGTTGCCTGTTACCGGTTACCGGTTGCTGGTTTCCGGATGCTTGTTCCTTGTCTCTTGTACCTTGCACCTTGTCTCTTGTTCCTTGTACCTTGTCCCTTGTTCCTTGTCCCTTGTGCCTTGTCTCTTGTGCCTTGTGCCTTGCACCTTGCACCTTTTCTCTTGCACCTTCAGCTTTCTGCTTTCTTACCTCAGCCCTCTTTTGCTCAAAATATTCTTCCCGTTCTTTTTTGATTTTTCTCTTTTCCTGTTTGAACTGCTCTTTGATAGCAGCGTTACTTTTCTTTTTGGTAAACTTGTCGAAATGCGTTGATTTCTTTTTCATGTGTAGATGCTTGCTGTTTTACAACAGTAATTTGATGAGGCGCAAAGATAACTAAAAAAGTCCCCCGATAGCGATCAGGGGACTTTGCTATTCATTGGAATGCCTTATGCACTTTTTTTACGGGAAGGCCTTTGTTTCTTTTGCTCTTCTAATTTTTTCAGTTGTTCATCTGTCAGTATAGATTTCATCTCTTCTTTTTGTTTCTTCATCAGTTCTTTTACCTGTTCTTTTTTGCTTTCATCATTGAGAGATTTGTCTTCGCGGATCGTTTTCATCTTTTCTCTCATTGCTTCACGGTTGCCTTTCAATTTAGCTGATTGCTCCTCGCTGAGGCCGAGGTCAGCTTTCATTTTTCCATCCCTGTTTTTTGATCTTTCCTGGAACCTGCTCTTTCTTT
>JAKFEJ010000414.1:0-2495 GCA_036675745.1 Chitinophagaceae bacterium
ATTTGCCAATTTTCTTCCAGTTTCAATGCATACACAAGCGGTCCTCTTTCTACCACTCTTGAATTGCGACCCCAATTAGAAGTAGTGACCTCCATGGGCAATTGCAATACCAGCTTGTCACCGTTTTTCCAGGCCCTGTCAATGGTAATAATCTGCCCACCTTTTTCCGTACGCAGTTTCTGCCCGTTTAAAGTTATTGTTGCTTCTTTACACCAGGACGGTATACGCAATTCTAATGGAAAAACAACCTCCTTTTTGGTGGAGATCTCAAACCGGATCACATCATCAAAGGGATAGTTGGTTACTTCATTTATGGTTACCTCCCTGTTTTCTTTGCCCAGCTTTGCCGTAACCTGGCTGGGGCTATACGCCAACGCGGCCAAACCATTAGCAGGCGTAGCATACCAAAGATGAGAAGCGAATTTGGTCCATCCCTGGTGCATGTTTGCTAAACAACAGGTATAACCACTGCGCATACCAAAAACATTATTCATTTCCCTGTCAAACGGAAGTGAAAAATTGAACACTCCCCTGCTCACCTGCACCTGGTTAGCAACCTGGAAATATTGCTTGCTGTTATAATCGTCTGTTGTTTGTGTGGGGAGTGCATTAAATGTCATCCTTTCCAGCGCATCCATATAAGAAAGTTCGCCGGTAATACTGATGATCTGCTCTAAAGAGTATTGAGCTTCTACAATAGCACATAGCTCTGCACCTTGTGTCGGATCGTTGCCATGCAGATCTTCGTCAGCAGAGAAGATGCCCATTGGCAGTCCATGCAATGTCATCAGGTCATTGAACCCGGTTTTTAAATCCGCCAGGTATTTTCCATCCTTTGTTCTTTGATAATTTACAGCAGGATCTTTTAAAGCCATTCCTACATTTACGCCATGGCGGCTCATCCAATCCTTATCGTTCTGATAGGTTGCTGCATTGATCGCCCAATCCCTGTTGCCCAACCATTTGCTCCAGGGAAATGATTGCTCCTGTATCATTGAAGCAAGCTTCAACAAAGATTTGTCTTTTGTAATATCATAAAGCCATTGAGCTATCAACGCATTATCCGTGCCTCTTGATTGAGCCCACTCTGTCCATTTTCCCAGCCGGCATTTATCTAATACGTTTAACTGGTAGTTAAAATATTTTGTCATAAATGAAATGACACGGGCATCGTTAGTAGCCGTATAATACTGTTGCAGAACTTTCAGCATAACCATTTTGGGCCACCAGTCTTCTCCCTTATCGCAGTCTTCAATTGTTACTTTCTTGCCTGTTTCCCTCTCCCATTTTGTAATGGGCCCAAAATATCCTGAAGGTCTTTGATTGTCTAAGGTCCAGTTGATATATTTCAATACTTTATCCTGGAGTTGTTGATCATTTAAAAGATAAGCCAGTGGCACCGCACCATCCAGCCAGTAAGGTGTTTCTTCCCAGCCATCGCCTTTACCACCCAACCAGCCGTTGTCATTTTTTACTTTGGCATATACTTCATCCAAATGGCCCGTTGTTCCATTGCGCATAATTTTTAATTGATTCAACAGCCAACCAGTGGGCTTAATAGCGCCCAAAGGAATTTCTTTATATTTTAATAAAGCTATTCCTCCTTTATCATCTGGTGCCTGTGTATGAGCAACAGTTCCCTGCGCCAAGAGTAGAATTACGAGAATTACAATAATTACTTTTTTAAAAACCATAATGGGCTAATTTAATAACTAAATTCCGATTCCTTTATATTCAACGAGATCTCATTTTATATACCAGGTCTTATCTGCAATTGCGTGATTTCATGCGTTAATTTTTATGGCTCATTTCATTAAAAAATAAAAGCTTTTTTTATCCATTACTAGCTTCTCTGTATTGCCTTTTTTTATAAATCCGGCTCTCAACAGTGCTGTTCTTCTGGGGCCAACTTTCGCATCGCTGTTGTGGGTATGAAAAACATATAACAACTCCTTCCTGTTTATAAAAAAATCTCCATGCCCTGTTCCATTCTGTCCAACTAACTTTTTATTAAGAATAGGATTACCTGCATACTTTGTCCATGGCCCTGATGGATTGCTACTGGTGGCATATCCAACAGCATAATCAGGATTGCGAAAATCATTGGCAGAATAAAACAAATAATAAATTCCACCTCGTTTTAAAACTGTTGGTCCTTCCGTTACCGGCCATGAACCTTTTACTGTATTTTCCCATGGTTCTGTGGCTGTGATGCATTCACGCAGTGTTTCCTCTTTAATGGCAGAAAAATCATCCGCCATTTCAGCAACAAAAATTCTATTACCATTGGTTAACCTCACATGAAATAAATATTTCTTTCCGTCATCGTCAATAAATATAAAAGGATCGATTTGTTTTACAGGAGCTTTCAACGATCCCTTTGTCGTTTGTGTAAAAGGCCCTGCAGGGCTATTACTTTCAGCAATGGCTATATTTTCATTCGCTGTATAGGCCATGTAAAATTTATTGTTGTACAAGAAAACCTGTGGCGCCCA
>JAKFEJ010000309.1:0-16673 GCA_036675745.1 Chitinophagaceae bacterium
GGATCAACGGGTTTTGGAATAATATAATTAGGCCCGAAAGAAATTGTTTTTTCATTATACGCCAGGTTTACAATATCCGGTACCGGTGTTTTAGCCATTTCTGCCAAAGCCTTAACGGCAGCCATTTTCATGGCTTCGTTGATCTGCGTGGCCCTTACATCCAATGCGCCACGGAATATATAAGGGAAGCCTAAAACATTATTGACCTGGTTCGGGTAATCACTCCGGCCTGTTGCCATGATCACATCTTTGCGTGCAGCTATGGCGTCTTCCCAGCTTATCTCAGGATCGGGATTAGCCATCGCGAATACAATAGGATTTTTTGCCATTGATTTAACCATCTCCTGTGATAACACATTACCGGCACTCAGTCCGATGAATACATCGGCATCCTTCATTGCCTGTTCTAATGTGATGTCAGTTTTTGGATTGGCGAATTTTGCTTTGAGTTCATCCAGGTCCGTTCTTCCTTTATGCAAAGCGCCTTTACGGTCAAACATGATAAAATTTTCAAACTTTGCACCCAATGCAACATATAATTGAGTGCAGGCCATGGCCGCAGCTCCGGCGCCATTCACAATAAATCTGACCTTGTCAATTTTTTTCTTCTGTATTTCCAATGCATTCAGCAAAGCAGCAGAACTGATAATAGCAGTTCCATGCTGGTCATCGTGCATGACCGGGATGCTCATGAGTTCTTTTAGCTTCTGTTCAATGTAAAAGCATTCAGGGGCTTTGATGTCTTCCAGGTTGATCCCGCCAAAAGTAGGTTCTAAAGATTTTACGATCTGAACGAATTTTTCAGGATCTGTTTCATCAATCTCAATGTCAAAAACATCAATATCTGCAAAGATCTTGAAGAGAACTCCCTTTCCTTCCATCACCGGCTTGCCGGCCTCGGGACCAATATTACCAAGTCCAAGTACTGCTGTTCCGTTACTGATAACGGCCACCAGGTTTCCTTTGGCTGTGTATTTATAAACGTTTTCTTTATTAGCTGCTATTTCTTTGCAAGGTTCGGCAACACCGGGAGAGTAGGCAAGAGAGAGATCTCTTTGTGTTTTAGCGTCTTTGGTTGGTATTACTTCTATTTTTCCCGGCCTTCCTTTGGAGTGATAATCTAAAGCCTGTTGTTTACGAAGTTCTTTTTTCATTAATTTATTTTGGTTTACCCGGAGCGTCATAGTTGCTGCGATATTGGCGTCTCCATTCAAATGGGGCTGCAAGGTACAAAATAAAATCTCGTTCTGTTTTTTTCAAAATGCCGGTAAAGATTTGAAAAGCAACTAATAAAGTATCAATTAAAAACAATAAAAAGCTCTGCCAGGAGATCAGTAAACATTTTTTTCTAAAAAAAATTTGGAAGAGTAAAAGATATGTTTACATTTGTACTGTACTACTACAATAGTACACTAAAACAATAAACCATGATTGACATTCAAAACCTTCATTTTGCTTATAAAAAGAAAAAGGTTTTTACCGGCTTGAATCTTTCCCTGGATCCGGGGCATATTTATGGCTTGCTGGGAAAAAATGGCACTGGTAAATCAACGCTCCTGCGAAATATTGCCGGCTTATTATTTCCTGACCAGGGTAGTGTAAAAGTATTGGATCATAATCCAGGTCATCGCAGCCCCGTTTTTTTGCAGGAATTATTTATGGTGCCGGAGGAATTTTACCTGCCAAATGTATCCATTGAAAAATTTGTGGATTGCAATGCATCATTCTATCCAAAGTTCAATCATGACCAGTTTTCCCAATATCTCCGTGAATTTGAAATTCCTGCCGGTAACAAATTACAGCAAATGAGTTATGGCCAAAAGAAAAAAGCATTGATCAGTTTCGGGCTGGCCTGCAATACATCTTTATTACTGATGGATGAACCCACAAACGGGCTTGACATCATGAGTAAAAGCCAGTTTCGCAAAGTGATTGCCGGCGCTATTGATGAAAGCAAATGCATTATCATTTGTACACACCAGGTAAAGGATATGGAAAGCCTGATAGATCGTATTACGGTTATTGATGAAGGCAAAATACTTTTTGATCAAACGGTGGATCGCATTACATCAAAACTAAGTTTTAAAATATCTTTTGACAGTGAGGAAGTAAAACAAGCACTGTATCGTGAAGAATCATTGAAAGGCAACGCTATTATCACCGCCAACATGGATGATGAAGAAGGTAAGCTGGACCTGGAGATGTTGTACAAAGCAATTGTCACTAACGGCGATAAAGTAAGATCCGTATTTCAGTGAAAAGACAAAAGACAGAGGTCAGAAGACAGAACTGCCAGCTTTTATAACTCAGTTACCCCATTAACCAATAAACCTTTTATCCTTAAAAATATAATTATCATGACAACAACTTTCAGGCTCCTGCCATTCGCCAGGAAGTTTGGCTTGGAGAATAAAAAATTATCCTTGTTTTCGCCGGTAACATTGCTGGTACTGATTGCAATCGTATTTATTTTTTTTCTAACTGCTTCAGGAGAAACGGGCTATATAAGGCAAGATGCCGGAAAAATTAAGACTACTATGGAGAATGGGACAAGCAAATCCGATTCAGAGATGATGTATAAGAACATTGTTACCAATGGCGATGCTATCCGTTCAGTATTACAATAATTATTCAGGATTCTATTATAAAATTTATTCAAGAATATGACAACGACATTTAGTTTTTCACGGTTGTTACAATTGGTCCGCAAACAATGGATTGAAAACTCAAGGTTATATCTTTTTTCAGTATTGGCGCTGCTGGGGCTGCTGGGGCTGATCATGATCTTCTGGATAATATCAGGTGGACAACACTATAACGAAGATTCGCTCTATATCATCTTTCTTTTTGGCTTATACATTGCCGGCGCTGTATTCGCCAGCATGTCATTTTCTATGCTGGGCAATAAAGAAAAGGGCACTTACTGGCTGGCTTTTCCTGCCAGTCACCTTGAGAAATTGATTTGCATGATCTTTTATAATGTGATTGTTTTTACAGTTGTGTATTGTATTTGTTTCTTTTTGGTAAAGTCAGCAGCCGTTGCATATGTTAATTCCTTGATAGCGGAGAAACCATCAGTTTATTCGTTCAGGAGATCGGTATGGGGCAGTGACCGTAGTTTCCTGGCCATTCTTCCTTATTTTATCTATGGCTTTTTCGCTATACAGGCATTTTATCTGATGGGCTCTGTTTATTTCTCCCGTTATTCTTTTATTATAACAACAATCATAGGATCGGCATTGATTTTTGTTTTTGCTTATTATACTATGGAATTAGTTCAAAATTCATTGGAGGGATATTCCTGGAACGGAGATCATTTAAGAAAATATAATGAAGGTTATGATACTTACCAGCGATACGAAATATCGTCATGGATGTCCGGCGTGCTTGGATTTATAGTGAAGTTTATCTGGGCACCTGTCTTTTGGGTTGTAGCCTGGTTTCGTTTAAAAGAAAAGCAGATATAGAAAAAGTGGAAGTTTGCCGGTTCTTGAAAAAATTAATGATTTAAAAATTGGAATATGCAATTTAATAATAGTGGTCAGGCGATTTATTTGCAAATAGCAGACTACGTGTGTGAAAAAGTGCTGCTGAAAGAGTGGGTTGGTGAAGATAAAATTCCCAGCGTAAGGGAACTGGCTGTGCAACTGGAAGTGAATCCGAATACAGTGGCCCGCACTTATGAATTTCTGAAGCAGCAGGATATTATTTATGATAAACGTGGAATTGGTTATTTCATTTCCGCTAATGGTCTGCAGAACGCTATGGCTTACCGCAAACAGG
Organism: Chitinophagaceae bacterium; assembly: GCA_036675745.1. GTDB lineage: Bacteria > Bacteroidota > Bacteroidia > Chitinophagales > Chitinophagaceae > Terrimonas_B. Next base: position 3,784 of record JAKFEJ010000309.1, read on the forward strand.
AATTTACTGAAAAAGAAATGCCGGCTGTGTTCCGCATCATGCATATGCTGGGCATTGAGATAGATGATCTGAAAACACGGTTCGAGAAATTTAAAAAAAGTTATACCGCTTAATTTCAAAAAAAGATTTATGAAATGAGCCATAAAAATTTTCGAGCAATTTATACCACCGCGATGAAAATTTTTATGGTGAATTCCATGTGACCAAAAACAATAAAATTAACACATGAAAACAAGTAATAAAATACTGGCCGGTTTTTTTATCGTTATTTTTCTCATCCCTGTTTTTATTCTGATGTCTTTTAATAGTAAGATCAAAAAAGGCCAGTTTACGGTTGTGAAACGTGAGATTTATGAAGGTGCTAATTCCAGGAGTGGAACGATCAAACCCTACCAGGTAATAAAAATTGTCGGGCCCGGATTCCCGGGTACTTTTTCCTGCAACCTTATCGCTGCTGAGTCAGCCAGTTATTCTTATCAAAACTATAGCGATCAGGATAGTATTAAAATAGAGCAGGTAAATGATACATTATTGCTGACATACGTCAATACAGGATATCAATCGGGTAATAATACAAACAGTAGTGAATTTAGCAATATAAGTATGGCTCTGCGTTTGCCGGTAATAACGAATGTCATTGTGGAAGGGGCTGATGTGAATATTGATTCTATCAACATAACGGCGAACAAGGAAATTTTCTTTGATTTACGTAATAAAGCCAGCTTAAACCTAAGCAACAGGGGAACTGCAACTTCTCATGAAGTGCATCTTGCTCAACCTGGAGGACAATTTAAAGACTCAGTAACAAAAAGAAACAGCACGGGCATGTTTAATAAATTAAATGTGAAAGCCGTATCTGCAAACCTTGCAATAGGACCTTATGCAACGATCAGGGATTTGAACCTGCAAATAGATGGCACATCAAAGGTGAACGTGAACGATAATAGCCATATTGATCAATTAAGCGGATTTATTTCTGATAGTTGTACAGTCGAAGCGAATTGGAAAAATATAAGAAGGTTGGCTTCCCTGGCTAAAGAGTAGTATAACAGTTGATAGATGACAGTTGACAGATCAGGATAGCTCTATGATCTTTCATGTTATTAGTAAACCTCAAATCTCAATCCCGATAGCTATCGGGATCGAACCTCAAACTTTATAAATGACTCCTGTTATTCAAACAACCAACCTGAATTTTTCATTCAGGAACGGTGTGAAAACACTTGACAATATAAACCTGCTGGTACCGCAGGGAAGTGTGTATGGTTTCCTGGGGCCGAATGGTGCTGGAAAAACTACTACGCTGCGCCTGCTTCTTGGATTATTAAAAAATCAACAAGGCAAGCTGGAAATCTTTGGAAAAGAGTTTTCAACTCATCGCATTGAAATATTAAAACGATTAGGTTCATTGATAGAGCAACCGTCTTTGTATCTCCACCTTACGGCTAAAGAAAACCTGGAAATATACCGGCTGATCTATAAAGTAGATAAAAGCCGCATTGATGAAGTATTAAAAATTGTAGGGCTTGATTATACCGGTAAAAAGAAAGCGAAGCAATTTTCATTAGGAATGAAGCAAAGGCTTTCTATTGCTATTGCCTTATTGCACCAGCCGGAACTTTTAATACTGGATGAACCGACAAATGGCCTTGATCCCAATGGTATCATCGAAACCAGGGAATTGATCAAAAGATTAAATAAAGAACACAATACAACAGTTATTGTGTCCAGTCATATTTTGAACGAAGTGGAGAGAATGGCTACACATGTCGGAATTATCCATAAAGGAAAAATGCTTTTCCAGGGGCCATTGCAGGAACTGCAACAGATGAAGACAAGAAAAACTGACCTGGAAATTGAAACCAGTAACAATACTACTGCAGCACAACTGCTTCAATCTTTTTCTTTAAAAAGTATGAATGGTAAACTGGTATTACCGTTTGAAAGCAAAGAACAAACAGCGGTTATTAATAAGATGCTGGTACAAAACGGTATTGAAGTATATGCTCTTCACCCCCGGCAAAACGATCTTGAACAATTATTTCTTGACATTACATCTGACAACAAATGAGTTTTATAATATCTACCAAAGCAGAATTGATCAAAACGAAGCGAAGTGCTTCATTCTGGTTGAGTTTAATCGGATCGGCAGTGATCCCTCTTATTTTTTTTCTTATGTATGTAATAGAACCAAAAAATTCCGCAAGGTTCCAGGTTAAACCATGGGAATTGCATTTTACACAAGGTTGGCAGGCTTTTGCCGCATTTTTATTGCCGATGTTTGTTATCCTGATCTGCAGCCTTATACCCCAGATCGAGTACAAAAATAATACATGGAAACAGGTATTCGCCTCACCGCAGTCTGTAGGAAATATTTTTTTCTCTAAGTACCTGTCCATAATTATGATGATATTGTTCCTGTTTCTAATGTTCAATATATTTATGTTATTGTCCGGGGCGGTACCCAACCTATTCTTTCCTAAATATACTTTTCTTGAAAATTCAATTGATTGGGGTGCTTTGCTGAAATTGAATTTTAAAACCTTTGTCTCTTTACTTGGAATTATTTCCATTCAATATTGGATAGGTTTACGTTTCCGCAATTTTATAGTGCCCATCGGTATTGGTCTTGGCTTGCTTGTTTGTTCTATGATATTACTTCCTTGGGAGCATGTTGATAAAGTGCCCTATGCTTTTCCTTTGCGTACTTTTATGACGAGTATTACTGAAAGCAAAAATGAATTAGCAGGGCCGCTACTCCAAAATCATGAGCTCAACTCTATCGGATACTTTATATTCTTTACCATTATTGCTTTCCTGGACATGCGGTTCAAAAAGGAGAGGGGGTGATACAATCATAGTTTCAAAACAAGAAAATAATATGCTTTCTTATTTTTTTGAACAAACGATAAATTTTTTTGAGAATATAGCCCGGTTTTTGATTTGTCTAAGCGATTTGTTAAAATTTCTTAGAGATAACGGTTTTAGCAACTACGCCTTATTAATTTTCGTTTGTATTTGTTTAATAATCAAAAAAAGAAAGCGTCTTTATGAAAGCTAAGCTTTGCCTGCTTACTCTTGCGGTTGTAGCAATTACATTCTCCTGTAAGAAAAAGGACGGTGACGGAAATAACCCACCGCCATCTTCCATTTCTACAGCCGAAGAGTTACTAATGGATTCGGTTTACCTCTATTCAAAAGAAGTTTATTTCTGGAATGACCGCATCCCTTCCTACGATCAATTCAACCCACGTCAATACAAAGGTTCTGACGAATTGAAATCTGCCGGCAATACGATGAATGGAATACGGCAATTGCAGCCTCTTGACAGGTATAGCTTTGTTACTACGACAGAAGCTTCCGATGGTTTGCAAACCGGCGGAAGCAAGGATTTTGGTTTTTTTGTAAAATCAGCTTCTGTGGATATAGCTGCACCAATGGACTCTATCTATTGGTTTGTTAGTTATGTATATGATAAATCAACTGCTGGTACAGCTGGTATTAAAAGAGGATGGATCGTGAATAAGATTGACGGCGCCCAGATAGGGTATAACCAGGCAAGCATTAATGTTCTTAACAACATTTTCTTTGGCAACACCACTTCGGCCAGCTTTGAGTTTATTAAACCTGATAATTCAAAATCTACCACTTCATTGAGTAAGACAAGCTTTGTGGCTAATTCAGTATTATATAAAGGAGTGTTGAACTCAGGAGGGTATAAGGTGGGCTATCTTGTTTTCAACCAATTTTTTGGCGACCCCTCACGAAAAGAGTTAGGGGAGGCATTTGCACTGTTTCAGTCGCAGGGAATAACAGAACTGGTAGTTGACTTAAGATATAACCCAGGCGGATCAACAGACACACAGGATACGCTGGCCAATTTAATTGCGCCGCTGTCAGCAGATAATAAAAAAATGTACACCTACCAGTTTAACCCGCAATTGCAGCAAGACAATTTTCCCTTGTTGAAAAAGAAACCTGGTTTTGGAAATGTATCTTTTTCTGAGGCTGTCAACACTATTAACTATGATAAGGCAGGAACATTGAATCTTAGCAGGGTATTTTTTATAGTAACAGGTTCAAGTGCTTCTGCAAGTGAATTGGTCATAAATAACCTGAAACCATACATGGATGTAAAATTGATTGGCGACACTACTTATGGTAAGCCAGTTGGATTTTTTCCGATTGAAATTTCTAAATATGCTATCTATCCTATTTCATTCAGAACGATAAATAGTGCAGGCAATGCCGATTATTACAATGGATTTGTCCCTGATAAATTATCTCCTGACGGAGTCAATAAGGATTGGGGTGATATTAGTGAGCCTTCATTAGCCGCTGCTTTGAAATATATTGAAACGGGAGCTTTCGGAAGAGCTGTAGAAAACAGGCAGGTAAAATTGAAAATGGAGGCACAGCAATTAACCAAACCGGTTCAAAAAAATTTAGAATCGAAGAAATTTACGGGTATGTACAGGGAAGACTAATAATCAGCGATTGATTTTTTTTCTCCTGTATTTTTTCTTTTTAATTGTTTTAGACGCCGCTGTTGTATCTACATATATTTGAGAAGGGGCTTTTTGAAGTTCCTTCTTTTTTATTTCTTTTTCAAGATAGTGGTCCGTTTCCTGTGTTTTATGTATGTCTTTAAATGCTTTGACGGAATTGGTATCTTTTTGCGCCATTGCTTCAAAAGAAATGAACAGAACCGCAGAGGAGAAGAAATATTTGAAGTCGGAGTTTTTCATCATTTAGTTTTCAGATAGACTGAAAAAACAATTCAGGGTAATCTATAAGGCTGTTAAAAAAATAGAAAGGAAGTATAAGTTCATCACTGTTCAACAGAACTTCCCAGCCACGCCATCATCCCCATCCCGGTTTCAATCGCTGATTCATCAATATTAAAGGTGGGTGTGTGAACACCGGAAATAATTCCCTTTTCTGTATTCATTACTCCCAGCCGGTAAAAACATCCGGGTATCTGCTGTGTATAGTAACCAAAATCTTCAGCTCCCATTCTTTTTTCTGTTTCTTCTACGTTGGAAACACCAATGAAAGCTTCTGCTTTTTGTTTAGCTACTTCATGTAATGCTTCATTATTATATACAGAGGGATAACCCACATCGATCAGCAAGTCAATTTCTCCGCCCATACCATGCACTAAATTGGTAGAGAGTGTACGGATCAACTCATGTGCTTTAAAACGCCACTCCTCATCCATTGCCCTGAATGTACCTTTCAATTTTACTTCATTGGGAATGACATTAGTGGTAGTTCCTCCATTGAAAGCGGTAATGGAAAGAACAGTTGGATTATGCGGATTATTATTACGGCTTACCAATTGTTGCAGGCCGATGATAAGATGCGAAGCGATCAGGATAGGATCAATACACAAATGCGGAGAAGCGGCATGACCGCCTTTTCCTTTGATGGTAATATATAATTCATCAGCACTGGCCATTACTTTTCCATCCCGGAAACTCATTTTGCCCACAGCTAAACCCGGATGAACATGCAATCCAAAAATGGCTGTTGGTTTTGGATTGTCGAGTACTCCATCTTTGATCATGAGGCTTGCACCACCGGGATTTTTTTCCTCGCCGGGCTGAAAAATTAATTTTACTGTTCCTTCCCAATCGTCTTTTGTTTCGTTGAGAATTTTTGCCGCACCCAGCAAACAAGTGGTATGCACATCATGACCACAGGCATGCATTACACCGTCATTTTTAGATTTATAAGGTATATCATTTTCTTCTTTGATCGGCAATGCATCCATATCTGCCCGTAAGGCAATGATCCTTTTGCCGGGATTTTTTGCTTTGATCAAACCTACTACACCGGTGGTTGCTTTTATTTCAAAAGGAATGTTCCAGTCAGCCAGTTTTTCCTGGACAAATTTTGATGTTTCAAATTCCTGGTAGCTTAATTCGGGATGTGCATGAAGATGGCGACGTACTTCAACGAATTCGGCAGCATATTGTTTTGCCAGGCCTTTAATTTTTTCTAACATACTGCGAAAATAAAAGATAAGTTTCATAGGTTTAAGAAGTTTAAAAGGTTCCAAAAGTTTATTATAAAACCTTGAAGCCTTTAAACGTTTTGAAACTTCTTAAATCTTTATAGCTCTTCCTGGTTCCTGTCCAGTTTAAGCTCTACAATATCGTTCATAATAAAAACACCTTTTGGAAAATAGGCATTCATTTTTTTCTGGTAATCTTCTGCTTCCTTCCGCTCCTTAAAATTACCTGCTTTTACTTTGTAATAAGGAGATTGATGCCAGAGATAAGCTTTTAGGTCAGGAAAATAAGTATAAACCTTTGTTTTAGCAGCGATAGCTTCATCACGGTTATTAGTACTGATTATCATCAGCCGGTAGCCTTTGCCGGTTTTGCGGGAATCACGGCTGGTGGCTTCGTTGATCTCAGCCTGTTTGCTCACCAATAGTTCAATGCGTGGATCTTTATGAATGACCACTGAATTGCTGTCGGCGGTGTTACCTGTTTGTGCAAATACATTAACTGATAAAAGTAACGAACTAAAGAAAATTATTTTTTTCATATATTGTTTACAGACAAATTTCTTACCAAAAAAAGTTTGAGGTTTGCGGTTTGAGGTTTGACGTTTGTTGAAGATCAACCATTCTTTCCGATTTTGTAATGCTTTCCGGGAATAAGAACTTCAAACTTCGAACATCAAACCTAATAACCCCCGCCTGCACCTGCAATATTCTCCACCGGGTGCCAGGTTGTTTTTATTTCCTGTGTATCCATGATAAGGTAAGGTGATTGGCCTTCTTCATTGTACCAGTTCACTTTATCATAAAAAAAGATACGTTTTAAATTCAATGCCGATTTTTCCCGCATCATTTTCTGTATCGTAGAATCTTTTTCACAGTAAATGGTTGCATTTACATCCATATGCTCCACGAACCAACTGGCTAACTCGCTAACTTTTCCTGTTAAAATATTAACGACTCCACCCGGCAGATCAGATGAGTTCAGTACTTCGGCGAACGTTACGGCACAAAGTGGTTTCGTTTCTGATGCTAAGACCACACAGGTATTACCGCCTGCAATTACGGGAGCTATTACCGATACCAGGCCCAGGAGCGAATCTGATTGAGGCGCTATAATAGAAACAACGCCAGTAGGCTCTGGTACAGAAAAATTAAAATGAGAACTGGCTACGGGATTAACAGCACTGAAGATCTGCTGAAATTTGTCGCACCAGCCAGCATACCAGATCAGCCTGTCAATAGCAAGATTTACTTCTTTTTCCGCTTTTGCTTTGGTAACATCCTGTTGTATCAGTTCATCAATGAATTGTGCTTTTCTTCCTTCCAGCATTTCTGCCATGCGGTAAAGTATCTGGCCGCGATTAAAAGCAGCTCTTCCACTCCATCCGCTTACGGCTCCTCTCGCAGCCACTACGGCATTGCGAAAATCTTTTCTTGAACTCAGGCATATATTCGCCAACTTTTTTCCTGCGGCATTCATCGGAATATAATAACGGCCTGATTCAGTTCTGGGAAATTGACCACCGATATAAATTTTATAAGTCTTCAGCACTTCAAGACGTTGGCCTCTCACAGGTTTCTCCAACCCGTTTTCACTAATTGTAAGTGAAGACTTTTTTATTAATGTTTTTCCCATAATTATTTTTTTGCCACGAATTACACAAATACACACGAATTATTTTGCTACAGATTTACTCAGATGAGCACAGATTAAAATGATATATCACAAGCCTGTAAATTATTTGTCAGGGCTCTGCGACCTAAGTTCCCCCTTTAGGGGGACAGGGGGTTCAGGTTCAAATAAGGTAACAACCCATGCAATCCACCTTCTCTTCCAAAACCACTTTCTTTATAGCCGCCAAATGGAGAAGATGGATCGAATTTATTAAATGTATTCGCCCATATTACACCCGCTCTCATTCTTTTGGTCATATTAAATATCTTGGAACCTTTATCCGTCCATACACCTGCACTTAAACCATAAGGAGAGTTATTGGCTTTCTCAATCACCTCATCATCGGTACGGAATGTAAGGATAGATAGAACGGGGCCGAAAATTTCTTCCTGTGCTATGCGGTTGCTTTGCGCCACATTCGTAAATATAGTAGGGCGGCACCAAAACCCTTTGCCCGGCAAGGGACAACTGCTTTCATACATTTCTGCACCTTCTTTTTTGCCAATAGCAATATATTTCCTGATCGTTTGTAATTGTTCTCTTGAGTTGATGGCCCCTATATCGGTGTTCTTATCCAATGGATCACCAACGATCAATGATTCAATACGGTCACGCAATTTTCTGATCACTTCTTTGGCCACAGATTCCTGTACATATAATCTTGAACCGGCGCAACAAACATGGCCCTGGTTAAAAAAGATACCATTAATAACACCTTCTACAGCCTGGTCAATAGGGGCATCTTCAAAAATGATATTCGCAGCTTTACCGCCAAGCTCTAATGTTGCTTTCTTATTCGTTCCTGCGATAGCACGTTGAATGATTTTTCCAACTTCCGTAGAGCCTGTAAAAGCGATCTTATTAATGTCAGGATGATTGACAATGGCGGCGCCGGTTGCACCTCCTCCTGTTATAATATTTACAACTCCAGGCGGCAAATCAGATTCCTGGATTATTTCTGCCAGTTTCAAAGCTGTTAGTGATGTTGTTTCAGCAGGTTTTAAGACAACGGTGTTTCCTGTTGCTATTGCCGGTGCTATTTTCCAGGCTGCCATTAGTAATGGAAAATTCCAGGGAATGATCTGCCCCGCTACACCCAGCGGTTCAGTCCGGCGATTCGGAAAAGCATATTCTAATTTATCAGCCCAGCCTGCATAATAGAAAAAATGATTAGCAGCGGTTGGAATATCAAAATCACGGCTTTCCCGTATAGGCTTACCACCATCCAATGATTCGATGATCGCCAGTTCTCTTGCTTTTTCCTGTATCATTCTCGCAATACGAAAAATATATTTAGCTCTTTCTTTCGGCTGCATTTTGCGCCATGTCTTATCATAAGCATTGCGGGCAGCTTTTACAGCTTTGTCAACATCAGCGGCATTTGCATCCGCTACTTCGCTCAACTTTTCTTCAGTAGCAGGATTGATGCTGTCAAAATATTTTTTGCCCGAAGGTTTTTGCCATTCACCATTAATGAACAGATCGTATTGTTTGTTGATGGTTGCAGCACTCTTACTCTCGGGGGCAGGAGCATACGACCAGGTAGTATCAAACTTTAGTTTGAGTGTATTGTTTTTAACAGACGTTTTTTTCTTCGTTACTGACATATTTTATTTTTTTTTGAACCAGGCAACAACAACCCTGTTCAACTTCGTTGCGTCGCACTCTTGTACGTTCTGTTCGCTACTGAGCAACCCACCCCAGTAGTTTAAATTTTATATTGTCTTTAGTTCGCCCCTCCGAGGAGGGGATGAATCCTATAGTCGGAGCAACTTTCTTTTCTTCTTTAAGAAAAATTCAAAACAAAAATAAATCTTCGATCTAAGTTCCCCCTTTAGGGGGACAGGGGGTTCAATCCACCGAAAAATAATTCCCACTCTGATACACCCCCGTCTGCTCCTTTACAATCTGCATCAACACATCATTCGCCAAACTGCTGGCACCAAAACGAAACCATTCATTATTCATCCAGCTTTCTCCCAATACTTCTTTCAACATCACTAAATAATGCAAGGCCAGTTTTGATTTTGAAATACCACCTGCAGGTTTCATACCGATCATCTTACCTGTCTTGTAATAAAAATCACGGATGGCTTCCAGCATTACCAATGTTACCGGCATGGTAGCCGCAGGCTGTATTTTTCCTGTTGATGTTTTTATAAAATCTGCCCCGGCATGCATCGCGATATCACTGGCTCGTCTTACTTTGTCAAATGTTCCTAATTCACCTGTCTCCAATATCACTTTCAATCTTGCTTCACCACAGGCTTCTTTGATCGCCGCTATTTCATCAAATACAAAATTGTATTCACCTGCATGAAACTTGCCACGACTGATCACCATGTCCACTTCATCTGCTCCTTCGTTTACAGCATATTTGGTATCACGGATCTTTACTTCTTTTGGAGCTTGTCCGCTTGGGAATGCCGTGGCAACGGAAGCGACTTTTACACCCGAATCTCCCAATGCTTTTTTGGCAACTTTAACCATAGAAGGGTATACGCAGATCGCCGCTACGGTTGGCAGTCCGGGCACTGCATCATGCGGATGCATGGCTTTATAACAAAGTTGTTTCACTTTACCGTCCGTATCTTTTCCTTCCAGTGTAGTAAGATCAATCATGTTCAACACCAGCTTAAGCCCGTTCAGTTTAGTTTCTTTTTTAATGCTTCGTGTTGTAAAACGGGCCGCTCTTTCTTCCACGCCTACCTGGTCAATGCGGGGTGATAATGCAAAATCCGGGATTGTTTGTAAGGTTCTGGCAATAGCCATATAAAATGAAATTAAGGAAACCAAAGGTAGCAAAGTTTGAAGCCTTCCCAAATCCCTTTCTGCGGGTAATGATAGAACATGGATAGTAGGCCAGCCCTCATCCATACCGGTAAACCAGGAGAAACCCGTACTGATCTGTTTAATCTATGTATCCGTGTTCCATTTATTTTATTTCGTTTACATTCGAAATTCTTTTTACGCAAGTATCACTGAGAAAGATCATCTAATTTAAAAATTATTACTGTAATGAGAAAAACCAAGCTCTTCTGCAAACTTTGTTTTGTAGCGGTCTTTTTTTTGGTGGCAACCAATAGCAAGGCCCAGGTAAGTTTTCCTGAAAATGGTATTGCCGATCCACGACACGGGCATTATGCTTTTACTAATGCAAGTATTGTAAAAGATGCAACTACTACATTAACGAATGCAACACTCGTTATTAAAGATGGAAAAATTGTTGCTGTTGGTACTAATCTTAAAGTGCCTGCAGGCGCTGTGGAAGTTGATTGTAAAGGCAAATACATTTACCCGTCTTTCATCGACATCTATGCTGATTATGGTACACCGTCCCTTGAAAGGGTAGGTGGTGGATTTACCCGTGGTCAGCAACCGCAATTAGAAACAGCTACAAAAGGCCCTTATGGCTGGAACCAGGCTATTAAAAGTGATGCGGAAGCTTATAAAGTTTTTGAAGTGGATGATAAAAAAGCAAAACCATTGCGGGATGCAGGTTTTGGTACTGTACTTTCCCATGTACGGGATGGTATAGCAAGAGGCACCGGCGCCGTTGTTACATTAGCTGATGCCAAAGAAAACATGGTTATTATTAAAGAAAGAGCTTCGGCGCATTATTCGTTCAGTAAGGGGAGTTCAACACAAAGCTATCCCAGTTCTATAATGGGTACTATTGCTTTGTTGCGCCAATCCTACCTTGATGCAAAATGGTATAAAAATAAACCTGCTTTGGAAGGTTTAAATCTAAGCCTGAAAGCATGGAATGAAATACAGGATCTTCCCCAGATCTTTGAAGCGAATGATAAGTGGAATGATTTGCGGGCTGATAAAATTGGTGATGAGTTTGGTGTGCAATATATCATCAAAGCCGGAAGTAATGAATACCAGCGGATCAAAGAAATAAAGGCAACCAATGCAACATTTATTATACCCGTTAATTATCCGCAGGCACAGGACGTAGAAGATCCTGCTGATGCAAGATTTGTTTCCTTAGCCGATCTGAAACATTGGGAAATGGCGCCGACCAATGCCGGTGCATTTGAAAAAGCGGCTATTCCATTTTGTTTAACGACAGCTGACTTGCGTGATGTAAAAACATTTTTTTCCAATTTAAGAACTGCGTTTAATTATGGTTTGACCGAAACTGCAGCTTTGAATGCTTTGACAAAAACTCCTGCTACTGCATTAGGAATTTACGAACAGGTAGGAAGTATTGAAACTGGCAAATGGGCCAATTTCTTAATTACTTCGGGTTCTCTGTTCAATGAAAAGACAACGATCTACCAAAACTGGATCCAGGGTTTGAAATATACTGTCAAAGATGATTCGTGGAACGATTCAAAAGGAATTTATAAACTGGTATTGAATACAAGCACCGGGCCTGTTAATTATACACTTGATTTTAAATCAAACAACAGTGCAAGCATACTTGCAAAAGATACGATCAGTGCTAAGTTTTCTTATGATGGCCGCCAGGTAAAGATCAATTTTGCACCAATAAAAAGAGGTGCTGATTACCGGTTAAGCGGTATTGTCAGCGATAATAATATATGGAATGGATATGGAGTAGATACTGCCGATAATAATTTAACATGGACGGCTCATTTTGATAAAGCAGGCACGCCAAAACCGGATAGCAGCCGTCCAAAACGACAGGGCCCAATTGGTAAAGTGATCTATCCATTTGAGCCATTCGGCTGGGAAGAAGGACAGGCGCCGAGACAGGAAAACATTCTTATAAAAAATGCAACTGTCTGGACAAATGAGAAAGAAGGCGTTCTTCAAAATACCGATGTGCTGATTAAAAATGGCAAAATAGCCGGTGTAGGAAAAAACCTTCCTGATGCGGGAGCAAAGACAATTGATGGAACAGGCAAACATGTTACCGCTGGTATTATTGACGAGCATTCACATATTGCTGCCGCATCTATTAATGAAGGTGGTCAGAGTGTAACTTCTGAAGTTCGCATTGCCGATAATCTAAATCCGGATGATATAAATATTTATCGCCAGTTAAGCGGCGGTGTTACCAGTTCACATATCCTGCATGGATCTGCCAATGTTATTGGCGGGCAAACACAGCTTATCAAATTGCGCTGGGGGGCTAATGCGGAAGACCTGAAATTTCAGGGCTGGCCCGGACAGATAAAATTTGCGTTGGGAGAAAATGTAAAACGGTCTTCTTCATCTGCGGGT
>JAKFEJ010000427.1:0-2491 GCA_036675745.1 Chitinophagaceae bacterium
GGAATATTAAAGTCAACAAACTCTGCCGGGTTCTGACGCATATACTCCATTAATCTTTGTTTATCGCCAGCCAGTACAGGATCATTCATCTCATTTTCCATTTGCTCTTTTTTTTCTTTATCTTTTTCTTCATCTCTTGGTTTGCTTTGGAAAGAAGTAGAAAGAGAAACGCTGCCGTTTGTAATGCGGCCTAACCTGAACCCCTCGTCGCCTTTCCAGATGTATAAGGAACTATCCTGCCCAAACCTGTTACGATGATAGGGACTCATATTTGCTGAGGCGCTCAGGTTGATCTTTTCGAAAAGGTTGTTACGGAAGTAAAAATTAAAGCGGGATAGTTTCATAGAGTCAGCAAGGAAATTATAACTGCCATTAAACCCAAACCCATCAATGATCCTTAATTTTTTGAATTCGGTTTCACCATCAGTCGCCGTATCTTTTTTCGGCTTGTATTTCATTTCAAGATTATTGTCTATGCCAAAACTGATACCGCCATTAGTAATATCACCATAACCGCTATAAAGGCCTCCCTGCAATTGGGAATAACGAATAGAATCGCCTTTTGCATTCACCCTAACGGTTTCATAATATTTCTTCGAAAGAGAAGGTGAATAGTTGATCCCGAAAGTAGGCCTGATAACATGCCGGATCGCTTTTGCATTTTTTAACTGGTAGGTTCCAAAAAGTGCTGTATTAAAACTTAAGGAGAAAGATGTTTGCTGATCAACAAAAAGACCTTTTTGAATCGTCGTATCCACTTTTTGTTCAGCATCATTCCATTTGCGCATGTTTTTTTGCGCCAGCCATACCTGCGAATAACTTATGCCGGGTGATACAACAACAGCACCACCTAAAATAGGCGGTAGTGACAAGCTGATAGGAATATTGTGCTGTGCCCCCCATTGCAGGGTATCAATCAGGTTGCGCAATTTAAAAGCAGTATCATAAAAAGAGACCTGGTTCCTGAAACTACCATTGTAAGCAATACCCAATTGCTCATACCATTTTTTGCTACCTACAAAATCTTTTTTCTGAAACGGGTAAATGGTGCTGACGGTAAAACCAATATCAGGCAGATTTAAATTCACCAATCTTGTCTGGTTGTTCTGGTTATGATTGGCGCTTACTGTCAGGTTATAGGGTTTGTCAACCCATGTTTTTGAATAAGCGATGGAGGAACCGAGCTGATTCTGAAAATTCACCCGGGGATCATTGGGAACATTTTCATTGTAAGTAGTAGAACTTGAATTTACGCTGGCAGAAAAAGAAGTTCCCGGTCTTGCCCTGCTATCGGCAGAATGGCTCCAGGTAAGCGAATAGCTATTGTTGGAAAAGAAATCCGGGTCACCCTTAAAGTTGCGCTTGGTTTTTTGCAAACCAAAATTTAATGATCCCTGGTAACGATAGCGTTTGCGATAAGTAGGGTTTACATTGGCCGACCAGCCCCCATAAGAATAAATATTACCATAAAATTTGGTATCCCAATACTGGTTAAAAACTTTATAATAACCAAGTCCCTCTAATCCCAGGCCGAATTGCTCATTCGTAGCAAATTGTGGTGGCAGCAACCCGGACTTGCGGCCCTGGCTCAATGGAAAAAAACCAAATGGCAAATAAACAGGTACGGGCACTCCTTCAAACTCAGGATGTGCCGGGCCTGATATAGCTACTTTTTTATTGATAACTTTTAGCTGGTTAGCCCTGAAGCCAAAATGAGGATCATCCAGGTTACAGGTAGTAAAAAATCCTCTTTTGACAAAAGTTACATTATCATCTACTTTTTTCACCACCTCGCCATGCACAAACATTTCTCCCGATTGTGTAATGGTATTTTTGGTTAACCCTTTTTGTGTTTTAATATTATAAACGATAGTATCACTGGTAAATTCACTTTCCCCCTGCTTAAAATGGGCATCCTCCAACACCATGCCTGTACTATCCTTGCTGTTAACAGCCGTCATTATTTGTGTTTGCTGATCTACTGATACCTGCGGGGCCGTTAGGACCACATCCTGGTATTCCGTTTTTGTTTTACCATATAACAGGATCTTTTTATTCTTTATCATTACTACTACGGAGTCTTCCGCATAGTATTGCAGAGGGGAGGCTAATGTATCTTTTGAAAGTTTCAATGAAAAAGTGTCTATCTTTTGCACCATTGAATCCCTGGCAGGAATGGTGTCGGATGAAAACGGGATCGTATCGGATGAAATAATGTTGATTGAATCCTTTAATGGTGGAATAGTATCAGCTTTTTTTGTTAAAAGACTGTCAAAATCTTTGGTTGGAATACGCTGAGCCAGTGCTGCAGCCGTTACAGAGCAAAGAATAACAACAAGCAATAGCCTGGTTAAAAAATAATTTAAACTAAATTTGCGCAGTCCGTTCATAGTGTAGAGACAAAAGTAAATCTTTCATAACTAAACAATATGTGAAGATTAAAAGAATTAACCCATTAAAATAAACACGACGAGCTAATATGAAACGAACC
>JAKFEJ010000579.1:0-2486 GCA_036675745.1 Chitinophagaceae bacterium
CTAAGATCCGGAAGAAATAATTTTCGCTGATAGTGATTTTGTAATATGCTGGTTTAACTATAAAATTTCAGAGGTTGAAAAAGAAAGCCATTTATAAATATGATTACTATTTATTTTGCTGATAGAAGGCACAAACTGTATTCATAAGACATATCTCACATTTAGGTTGAGGCCTGCAGATCTCTCTGCCAAGAAAAGACATCGCCATACCGGCATCCCATTCTTTTTGAGGAAGTGTATCCATTACCTGCTTTTCAATTTTTTTTGGATCAGTTCCGGAAGCTATGCCAAGTCTTGGCGCTACTCTTACCACATGCAGGTCTACAATTATTCCTTCAGCAGGCTTACCGGCTTCACGCAATATTACATTGGCCGATTTCCTCCCGATACCTTTTAACTCAGTAAGTTCCTCCAGTGTTAACGGGATGCTTTTATCGCTCTTTATTTTTTGTGCTATCTCTATTAACCAGTTTGTTTTGTTGACAAAATTTCTCACATCCGCAATAAAAGGATATAAGGTTTCAGGGGTTGCTTTTGAAAGGGCCTTCATATCCGGAAAAGCTTCAAATAGTTTTGGCGCCAACTGGTTGATATGCCTGTCAGAATCCTGTGCGGATAAAATGACCATTACTACCAGTTGATAAACATTTTCATAATCAAGCGGATGCTTTTTGTTTTTGTACTTTTTTAGCAAGGGCTTAATGGCTTCAGGCCAGTTGACTTTGGAAGGCATGATTAAAAGTTTTAGCAGATAAATCTACAATAAAACGGTATAGAAAATTTATCATGAAAGTCTTTGAAAAATATTGAGGGGGTTTCTTTTATAAGTTCTGAAGGCAACGGTTAGCCGGGATATTGGGCGTGCCGGCTACAGAAGTGCAATGAGCGCAAATTTGGAGTACTTACTGATCCTGACCCGGCCTGGTTTAAATCCTTCGTTGTTATATCTGACAATATTTTTTATGGTTTAGCGTTGATAGTGCGAGCTACCGTTTATTTACCGTTGGCTTACTAAGTGTTTCTACTAACTGCCAGTATCTATGAGTCTAAAAACCACCACCCTCTCCATTGTATTCCTATGTTCAGCCTTTTTTGGCATCCGAACCCAGGGTCAAACTTTCGGTACTGTTGCTTCGGCTCTCTGGCTTACCGATTGCAATCAAAGCAATTTTTTTAATACTTCAGGCAGCGGCGCCGATCTAATCGGGCCTGCAGGAAATGTGTTCACCAATGCAAATCTTGGAGCTCATACGCAAAACTCAGGGACACTTGTCCTGAGAGGAGCAGAAGTCAGAACGTTTAAAAATGCCGTTGCCAATGTTTGCAGTGTTCAAATGCATTACCGCATTTATCTTCAAAGTGGCATACCGGGAACTTTCAATAGCATTGATCTTCCTCTTTTAAATGATTGTGATATACCCAACAGTCAATTTCCTTCGGGCGGCCCTTGCCAGGCAGGTGATCAAAAATGGAACCGCGTAATAGCCGATGGAACAACTATTCCTTACGCTCCTGTAAACCTTACATCGTTTGCACCGGGAAATTATGTATTGGAAGTATATTATGATATGGCAGGTTCTTCTGCAACGACAACACTTTGCGATGAGACGATTTCTTTGAATAACAGCGGTAACAATTACAAAGCTTTTTTTTCTATCCAGGCGCCTGTTTTAGCAAGCAACAATCCAACTACCTGTAACGGAACAGAAGGTGTAATAACAATAAATGGTTTAGTGCCAGGCGCAACTTATACAATCAATTATACTGATGATGGCGTTCCTGTTGGCCCGGTTAATATTATTGCAAACGGATCAGGACAGGTTATAGTTAGCGGATTAAATGCAGGTATTTATTCAAATTTTGAATTATTGGTAAATGGGTGTTCAACGAATCTTTTTACAGGAATAATTTTATCAAACCCTTTATTTACACCTACGTTTACCAAAATTGCTCCTTTCTGCGCCGGATCCATGCAACCGATATTACCTCCTGTGTCAAACAATGGCATCAGTGGTGTATGGAGTCCTGCTGTAATAGATAATCAAAATTCCGGATCCTATACGTTTACACCCGGTGCCGGTCAATGCGGGCTACCTACCACAATAAATGTTACGGTGATACCAAGAGCAACACCCACATTTAGTTTTGGTACAGCACTAACTATTTGTGCAGGTGGTACAGTACCTGCATTACCCAATTCATCTGATAATGGTATTACCGGCACCTGGAATCCTTCAGTTGTTGACAATCAGACTTCCGGTACCTATACATTTACTCCTACTGCCGGATTGTGTGCTACCACTGCAACATTTACAGTAACAGTAAATCCGAATATTACACCCACATTTAGTTTTGGAACATCACTAACTATTTGCGAAGGCGGAACAGTACCAACACTAACCACAACATCTGATAATGCTATTAACGGCACCTGGAATCCTTCAGTTGTTGATAATCAGAATTCAGCTACATATACATTTACTCCT
>JAKFEJ010000150.1:0-2479 GCA_036675745.1 Chitinophagaceae bacterium
CGATTAGTAATCGAAACCCAACATACAGGTAAGATGCATTGTTTAAACTGCTGGCTATGTTGAACCCGTTTGTTTTAGCAGTAGTTACAGGACTGCCTGTTTCTCTTTTTTCATTAAAATAATTTAATGATAACAAATTATTGAATCCGGTTTCCAGGTGTAATTTCTTGCTTACTGCATAAGAAATGCCTGGATAAACATTTACTCCTATAGTAACACGCTTTGTCTCATCAGAATTCACGGGAGAAGAGTCTTTAAATTTTCGATTGTAATAAGTTCCGCCCAATCCGCCTTGCACAAAAAGATAAAACCCGCTTGACGCAAAGTTTTTATACTTTCTTACAAATATCCCGGCATTATACGAGCTTGTGTTTTCATCCCAATAGTTAGCAGAATATTCATTATCATAAATTGAAAATCCCGCATTTACACCCAATACCAGGTTTCCTTTTATAGCTTTTCCAAATACAGGCGAAATATTTATACCATTTTGTTTATTGGTAGTTATATCACCTGATTTCGTCTTTTGTGAAGATCCACTAATATCTCCACCCAAAAAGACAGAACCTTTTTTGATCTGTGCATTACCAGAATATGCAAACAGGGTCATTGTAACAATAGCGAGGATAATTTTTCTCATAGCGTTGATTTTTTGTTTAATAAAAAAATGTCAACGCAAATATTGAAAACAAAAAAGGAAGCAACACTATGTATTACTTCCTTTAACGAACAATTATCCTAATCAAAATAGAAATTTAAAAACCAATGCAGCATATTAAGAAACACTTGATGCTCCGAAATAGCTATGCAATACTTCCGGTAATTTAATATTGTCTGAAGCTTGATTATTCTCCAGCAAACAAGCAAGTATCCTTGGCAAAGCCAATGAACTTCCATTTAAAGAATGCGCCAGTTGCATTTTACCATTACCGTCCTTGAACCGAATCTTCATACGATTGGTTTGATAGTTTTCAAAGTTAGAAACGGAACTTACTTCCAGCCACCTTTCCTGCGCGGCGCTGTACACTTCAAAATCATAGGTCATCGCTGAAGTAAAACTCATGTCACCACCGCATAAGTTCAATATACGGTAAGGCAATTCCAAAGTCTGCAAAAGCTTTTCTATATGGTTGACCATTTCTTCATGTGCAGCATAGCTTTTTTCAGGATGCACTAACTGAACGATTTCTACTTTCTCAAACTGGTGAACGCGGTTGAGGCCGCGAACATCTTTTCCGAAGCTACCCGCCTCTCTTCTGAAGCAAGGCGAATATGCCGTCATCTTAATTGGCAGATCGGCTTCTTTTACAATTTCATCGCGATAAATATTTGTTACCGGCACTTCAGAAGTTGGGATCATATAAAAATTATCAGCGGGCATATAATACATCTGGCCCTCTTTATCCGGAAGCTGACCGGTTCCATAGGCTGATGCTTCATTGACCATAAATGGGGGAAGGTATTCCGTATAGCCTGCAGCTACATTGTAATCTAAAAAATACTGGATCAATGCCCGCTGCAGTTTGGCGCCTTTACCTTTATATAAGGGAAACCCGCTGCCTGTAATTTTAGCGCCGGTTTCAAAATCAACGATATCATATTTTTTTATAAGATCCCAATGCGGAGCGGCACCGGCAGCAAGCTGCGGTTTTTTTCCTCCTTCTTTTACTACCACATTGTCCTCAGGAGTTTTACCCGGAGGTACTTTTTCAGAAGGAAGATTGGGAAGTTTTACCAGTTCATCCTGCAATTTTTTTTCTGTTTCGGTCAATTGATCTGTTATTGGTTGTAACATAGATTTCAAGGAAGAAACTTCTGCCTTTCTTGCTTCCGCCTCTTCTTTCAATCCATTTGCCATCAACTGGCCTATTTCCTTTGATGATGAATTTACTTTAGCTTGTGTATTATCAAACTCTAATTGAAATTTTTTTCGCTGATCATCAAGTGCTATGATCGTATCAACCAAACTCGTTTCTTTAAAATTCTTTACCGCTAACTTTTCTTTTACCGCCTGCGGATCTTGTCTTAATACCTGTAACTGCAACATTTTATAAAAAATTTGTGACAAAGATAAGGCTGAGTTAGGAGTTACGTGTTGTGGGATAGACTGGACTCTTAACCCATAACCCGTAACTGTTATCTTTGCTTTATGCAAATGCAAGACGATCTCCAAACCCGTTGGTGGGCCCTCGAAGCCAAATTAGTAGAACGATTCGGTAAAAAACCTGATCTTGAAACCATTCTTTTTTTAATTGGCTTACAGGAAACAGGGCTGATCAAAGAAAAGATAACCAAGGAACAAAAACAGGACCTGATGCATGTAGCCGTATGCACATTGCTTATGCCAAGCGGCTATTATGAAATAGAAAAAAAAGACGATGAGGGCTGGCCTCATTTTAAGCAATTGAAACCCATGCCCGAAATGAATGCCTTTGAACAGGAAAGTTTTTTGAAGGATCATGTATTGTTGTATTTTGAA
>JAKFEJ010000622.1:0-2478 GCA_036675745.1 Chitinophagaceae bacterium
TGGAGCCTTCTTTGGTAATGCACCATGTTTTGGAAGCAAATGGGGATTGAGTTATCGCGATAAGATAAAATATTTCTTTACGCAAACTGGTTTTGATATATGGGAGAATGATGGTCCTTATCCCGGTGATGTTTGTGCATCAACGGCACATCCCGGTCACAAAGGATTGGATGATTCGCAGTGGCGGCAAATGGAAATTCAAAAGGAATTATATCGCTGGTTGAATGAAAAAGGTGTTTATATCAATGCGCCTGATTGGTATTTCCTGGATGGTACCCATAAAATTGCTATCGGTTACAGGGAAGTAAATTTTTCTTTACCACGGGAAAATCAAAAAATATTAAACAGGCAAAATATATTTGACGGCACCTGGGAAAAAACGGGTTCTATGAGCTGGGGTTTTGTACCACTGACCCGCTACCAGGGTGGTGGCCCGGAAGCTGTATTGGAGCCATTAAGTGAACACCTCAAAGATTATGAACAACTGATGATGCAATATTATGGCGCCGGTGTGCAGGCTTGTTACCGCGGTCCGAGATTGTATGATACAGAAGTAACAAAACAAACAGTTATAAAAGTTGTCGGGTGGTATAAAAAATACCGTGATATTCTCAACTCGGATATCATCCATTTAAGAAGGGCTGATGGAAGAGATTGGGATGGCCTGTTACATGTCAATCCAAATTTGAAAACAAAGGGGTTGCTGATGCTGTACAATCCATTGAAAGAAAAAATTACAAGGACTATTAAAGTGCCGTTATACTATGCAGGAATTAATACTACGGGTGTACTTACAGAAAAGGAAAAGAGGAGACGATCAGTATCTTTAAACAGGAAGTATGAAATGGAATTATCATTCAGTATTGAACCGGAAAGTTATACATGGTTCACCATCGAATGATTTACCCGATAAAATTCTGTTTACAAATGAAAAGATTTTTTTACCTGTTGTTATTCCTGCCGGCTTTTGGTTTTATCCATGCGCAGAAAATGCATAAACCCAATATCATTATCATCAATAAATAGAATTCATGAGAATAATTTTTTGCTTTATCATTTGTAAACTGGCAGCACTGTATTCTTTTTCCCAGCAACAAGTCAGCATCATTCCTCAACCACAGCAATTAAGTATAAAGGAAGGCAGTTTTCCATTGCAGCATGCTAAGCTTAATATTCCTGCTGATGTCAAAGCGAAAAGGGTTGTACAATTTTTTGCGGATGCAGTAAAACAGCAAACCGGTATATCATTACCGGCAAAAAGCTCATCTCACAATACAATCAGCTTTGTTTACAAAAGATCAATTACTGATCCTGAAGGCTATGATATCACCATTCAACCAAAAAACATTTTGGTACAAGCCTCAAACGATAAAGGATTATTCTGGGCGGTGCAAACACTACGGCAATTATTGCCTTTGGAAAAAACAACTACTGTTGAACTGCCCTGTCTGCAGATAAAAGATGCACCGCAATATGCCTGGCGCAGCAATATGCTGGATGTAAGCCGTCATTTTTTTTCGGTTGAATTCCTTAAAAAGCATATTGATCTTTTGTCATTATACAAGATTAATAAATTTCACTGGCACTTAACCGATGACCAGGGTTGGCGTATTGAAATAAAAAAATATCCAAAACTTACTACTGTGGGCGGCTGGCGGAAAGAAGCCGATGGTACCACTTACGGCGGTTTTTATACACAGGAACAGATAAAGGAAATAATAAAATATGCGCAGCAAAGAAACATAACGATCATTCCTGAGATTGAAATGCCGGGGCATTGTATGGCAGCGATTGTTGCCTATCCTGAATTGAGCTGCCGCAAAAAACAATTGGAAACCCCTTTTTATTTTGGCGTTCTCAGCGATGTCTATTGTGCGGGCCAGGAAAAAACTTACCAATTTAACCAGGATGTATTGAATGAAGTGCTTGCTCTTTTCCCTTCAAAATATATTCATATCGGCGGCGATGAAGTGCCGAAATTTCGTTGGCAGGAATGTGCTGTTTGTCAGCAAAGGGTAAAAACTGAAGGATTAAGAGATGAGCATGAGTTGCAGAGTTACTTTATAAAACGGATTCAAAAATACCTGCAATCAAAAGGACGGATATTGATTGGTTGGGATGAGATACTGGAAGGCGGCGCTGATAAAAATGCGGTTATTGAAGTATGGCGCGGACAGGATAAAGCTAAAGAGGCCATAGCTAATGGTAATGTGATCCTTCAAACGCTTTATTTTGACGGGCCACCGGCAGCACTGACATTGAAAAAAACATTTCAATTCAACCCAGGGATGGCAGAAGCGGAGAAAAAAGTATTGGGGGCAGACTCTCCGCTATGGACCGAATGGGTAACGGAACACAATGCCGACTACATGCTTTATCCGCGGTTGCAGGCTTTTGCAGAAAGATTATGGAATGTTAAAACAAGCTATGATGATTTTCAGCAACGGTTGCAATACCATTATTCTCTTTTAGGCAAAA
>JAKFEJ010000429.1:0-2463 GCA_036675745.1 Chitinophagaceae bacterium
TTTTGTAATAACCTTGATCCGAAAAGAGATAGCATTCTTTCCCAAAGAAAATCATTCACTGATCCGGGTAAACAATTTGCCTGTATAGGACTGGATGGCACAAGAAAAACGAAAGAGCTGGATGATTTTCACCGCGACTGGCCAAATATTATTGTAGCTAATGATGAAACGATAAAGGCTGTTGATGAAAAATGGGAGCGATTAAATATCGGGGCATTCATTCCTTCACCATCTCTGAAGTTTAAAGAGCAGATGTATGGACAAGAAGCGGTGGTAGAGTAGAGAGAAGTTGATACGTTGACAGGTTGATAAGTAAAGTCTGTGCGATACCTGAAATTTTATATCCTCTAACAAAACTAATCAACTTGCGGGCCTGTTAACTTATCAACTATTCAACTAACTTGCTAAAATAATCCGGATGAACCGGCAGGTTCATTTGGTCAAAAATAAAAGAACAGCCACTTATATGAAACGATTCAGTGCACTATTATTGGGAAGCATTATGGCAATAGCAGCGTTTGCTCAGAAAAACAATACGAACAACACACTTCTCTGGAAGATAAGTGGCAATGGACTTAAAAAACCATCTTATCTTTTTGGCACCATCCATATGCTTTGCAAAGACGATGCTGTATTGAGTGATAGTTTGAAAAACATTATCAAAAATGTAAAAGAGGTTTATTTTGAAGTGGACCTTGATAACATGTTTGAAATGCTAACCGTGATGGGCAAAATGAAAATGAACGGGGATACTACTTTGCAGGATCTTCTCAGCGCAGCCGATTATGAAAAAGTAAAAAATTATTTTGAAACGAAAGGCTCAATGCTTCCTTTCTCTATGCTGGAAACGTATAAGCCAATGCTGGCAGCTTCTACCTTGCAACAGGGTGGTTTGCCCTGCGAAACAACGGCCATGATGGAACAAGTGATCATGGAAGAAGCGAAGCAATACAAAAAATCAATAAAAGGATTGGAGAGCATGGGTTACCAGGCATCGGTACTGGATAGCATTCCTTATAAGCTACAGGCGGAACAATTGGTAAGTTATATTGATAACGCTATTAAAGGTGGTGATGATGACAAAGAACTTGCTGAAATGATGAATGCATACAAAAGCCAGGATCTTCAAAAACTGGAAGAGATGCTGATGAAAAGCGATCCCAGTATTTCCAACTACACGGATATATTGTTATACAACCGTAATCACAATTGGGTGGAGAAGCTAAAAGAATTGCTGCCCGAAAAACCTTTGCTGATAGCTGTAGGAGCGGGACACCTGCCCGGAAAAGAGGGCTGTATCAATTTGCTGCGTAAAGAAGGATTCAAAGTAACTCCTGTAAAAAATGCAATTAAGCGTTTGCGTGAAGTATAAAAAAATACCTGCACTGTTAAAAAATCCAACCCTCATATTAATGCAACCAGGGAAGAGAGTGTTGACAATTTCTGGAAGCACAAGACAACAATCTGCCAATCTCAATCTTTTAAAAGCAATCTCCATTTTATTCGACTCTGATTTTGAGTTCACATTTTTTAACGGCCTGTCCTTATTGCCGCATTTCAATCCTGATGATGATAATGAAAATCCACCTCTCAATGTTGTTGCGTTCAGGAAAATGATCAGGGAGGCAGAAGCTGTTCTTATTTGTACACCTGAATATGCCATGGGCTTACCGGGAACATTGAAGAATGCTCTTGACTGGACAGTTTCCTCATCTGATTTTTCACAAAAACCTGTTGCAGTTATTACAGCCTCTACATCCGGGGAAAAAGCACATGCATCATTAATTGGTACTCTTAACGTAATAGAA
The DNA here is from genome assembly GCA_036675745.1 of Chitinophagaceae bacterium. Classification (GTDB taxonomy): domain Bacteria; phylum Bacteroidota; class Bacteroidia; order Chitinophagales; family Chitinophagaceae; genus Terrimonas_B. The sequence continues at coordinate 1,809 of JAKFEJ010000429.1, forward strand.
GCAGTAACCAATAAAGATATTCAACTGTTGATACCCTTTATAAAATCAAAGGTTAGTAGCAGCAATATAATAACAGATGAAACTACCTTACAGGAAGTAAAGAATTTAATGAATAATTTTTCCAGGTTATTGCATGCTCCTGCAGCAGAAAAATTGAACTAAAAATTCAGGCGCAAAAAAACCGGCAACGAAAGTTGCCGGCTAATAATATTGATTGTTTCAAACTTACTTTCAACTCTTCAAATCTTTTCGGTCTTACAGATGTACGATCTTCCTGTTACGAACAGCCTTCAATGTGTTGATTGCTTTTTGCACTTCCTTCCGCTGCTGTGATACAGACCTTAAGGTAATATCAGTATCTGGCACACTACATTGTTCTGTTTTTTTCAATTCTTTTTCAAGAGAAGCAAGTTCGGCTATCGCCGTAGTATAAACGTGTTGCAGGCTATCCAGCTTTATTTCAACAAGAGCCTTGTTCAGTTGGATATTGATCTGGTTCCAGTTAATATTGTCATAGGCTATTTTGAGTTTATCTTCCATCTTTTCCCAATCAAGCTTATTCATCGCTTTTTTATACTCAGCTTTCAGTTGTTCTTTTTCATGTGATGTCATGGCATCAGCAATACTTTTTTCCACTGCTTTCCATTGATCCTCC
>JAKFEJ010000711.1:0-16525 GCA_036675745.1 Chitinophagaceae bacterium
CAAATATTTTGATGCGGTGCATATGGAAAGTATCAATCATCAGAAGAAGGTGATGGATAGCTAAACCCCCTGTCCCCCTAAAGGGGGAACTTAGGTCGATGTGCCTTTTTTATTTGTAGATTCTTTAAGAAGAAAGTTATTATTGTGTTACCAACTGTAGTTCCCTGATTGGGCTTCGGTTGCGTCGCACTCATCATCGTTCTGTAATTCTATTCGATAAATGAGTAAGCAATTTCTAAACACCCCTTTAGGAGATGGGGGCATCAGGTATAAATTTTCTAATTCATCAACTGATTTCTATTTTGCTGAAGGTATCAGTCATTTAAAAAAAATAACTGATCAAAAAGCAACGGTATTGATAACAGATGAGAATGTTTATAATGCACACGGCAACCGATTTAAAGGCTGGAATACGATTGTATTAAAACCGGGAGAAGAGTTCAAAGTGCAGGCAACGGTTGATTCTGTAATTGAACAACTGATCGAAATGGAAGCCGACCGCAAAACAACATTGGTAGGTGTAGGCGGTGGAGTGATCACGGACATTACGGGATATGTTGCTTCTGTATACATGAGAGGATTGCGGTTTGGGTTTGTGCCTACTTCCTTATTAGCTTTAGTTGATGCATCAATTGGCGGTAAAAATGGGATTGATGTGGGAGTATATAAAAATATGGTCGGAATTATCCGTCAGCCATCTTTTATCCTGCACGATATGCTCTTCCTGAATACCCTGCCGCAACGAGAATGGGAAAATGGTTTTGCGGAGATCATTAAACATGCCTGTATCAAAGATGCAGCCATGTTCAGGCAATTGGAAGCGGGTTCTTTTAAAACTTACCAGGGGAAAAAAACGGCTATCTGTGAGCTGGTGCAACGAAATGCGATGATCAAAGCTAAAGTAGTACAGCAGGATGAATTTGAGAAAAATGAAAGAAGGCTGTTAAATTTCGGACATACATTGGGTCATGCTTTAGAAAATCAATACGAGTTATTACATGGACAGGCTGTATCCATCGGAATGACCTATGCCTGTCATATTTCAGAACAGTTGACCGGGTTTAAGCAAACACAAAAAGTAATAAAATTATTAGAACAATATGACTTGCCCACTTATGCAACATTTGACAAACAAAAAGCATTTGAAGTATTGAAGATGGATAAGAAGCGGGAAAGAAAGGAAATGAATTATGTATTGCTGGAGAAAATAGGGAAGGGAGTAGTGAAGTCTATTCCTTTATCTCAGTTAGAAAAAATTATTAATGAATTTTAATCAAACATTGTAACATGCGAAATATCAATAAGCCGGATTCATCTGTGTTTATCCGTTTAATCCGTGTTATCCGTGTTCCTCTCTGCCATGAAAGTAACAATACAACCATCTGAATTAAAAGGAATCATCCAGGCGCCGGCATCAAAAAGCTCTATGCAAAGAGCTTGTGCTGCTGCATTACTGGCAAAGGGAAAAACGATTATTCAGAATCCCGGGCACAGCAATGATGATAAAGCCGCTTTGGGAATTATTCAATCCTTAGGTGCTACAACCGAACTGGTGAATGGAGAATGGCACGTTGAAAGTAATGGGCTTGATCCTGTTGCCAGTAAAGTAAACTGCGGTGAAAGCGGCTTGAGCATAAGAATGTTTGCTTCAATAGCTGCATTAAGCGAAGAAGAAATTACTATTGTCGGTGAAGGAAGCCTGTTGACAAGGCCAATGGATATTTTTGATGAAATTTTTCCTAAGCTGCAGGTAAAAATAAAAAGCAATGAAGGTAAATTGCCATTGGTGATACAGGGTCCTTTAGAGCCAGCAGATATAGAAATTGACGGATCATTAAGTTCACAATTTTTAACGGGCTTGTTAATGGCCTATGCAGCCGCCGGTGCAAAAGATGTTTCTATCAAAGTCAAAAATCTCAAAAGCAAACCCTATATTGATCTTACACTCGACGTGATGAAACAATACGGTTTGAAAGTGCCGGAGAACAGGAATTATGAAGAATTCTATTTTGCGAATGAAACTCATAACTCAGAACCCGTAACCCGTAGCTATATTGTGGAAGGCGATTGGAGCGGCGGTGCGTTTTTATTAGTTGCCGGGGCAATTGCAGGACCCATTACAGTAAGAGGATTAGACCTTGCATCAACACAAGCAGACAAAGCAATTGTAGATGCATTGATGAAAGCTAATGCAGGCATTGCGATGGATGGCAAAGCTATTCACCTGGTTCCTGCGGAAATGAATGCATTTGAGTTTGATGCAACGGACTGTCCCGACTTGTTTCCTCCATTAGTAGCTTTGGCCTCTTATTGCAAAGGTGAAACGACTATCAAAGGAGTAGGCCGTTTAACACATAAAGAAAGTAACCGGGCGTTGACCTTACAGGAAGAATTTGGAAAGATGGGTGTAAAGGTTGAATTGAAGGACGATACGATGGTTATTCATGGAGGCGTTATAGTAAGAGGAGCAAGAGTTCATTCCCGGCATGATCATCGTATAGCGATGGCCTGCACCGTAGCGGCATTAAAAGCAGAGGGAGAAGTGATCATTGATGAGGCCCAGGCCATAAAAAAATCCTATCCCGATTTTTATCGTGATCTGAAATCATTGGGCGCATCACTATCTTTACCTATACAACTTATTAACTAATCAACTTAACCGTTTTGAATTCATTTGGCCGCATATTCCGTGTACATATTTTTGGCGAATCGCATGGCGAGTCTGTAGGCATTGTTATTGATGGCTGCCCGGCAGGACTTGCTATATCAGCAGATGACCTGTTGCCTGATCTTGAAAGAAGAAAAGGCGGCAAACAAAAAGGAACAACTCCCCGGCAGGAAGCGGACTATCCTTTTTTTAAAAGTGGCTTATTCAATGGAAAGACAACCGGCGCACCGATAATGATTATTTTTGATAATAATAATACCCGCAGCGGAGATTATGAAAAGCAACGCAGCTTTCCACGTCCCGGCCATGCCGATTGGGTGGCTCATCAAAAATACGGAGGCAATGAAGATTACAGGGGTGGCGGACATTTCAGTGCAAGGTTGACCACTGGTTTGGTTGCAGCAGGGGCTATTGCAAAGAAATTGATGAATCTTGCTGTAAAGACCTCACCCCAAACCCCTCTCCAAAGGAGAGGGGCTTTTGAAAACTCCGATCAACCCGGATACATTACTAATACCGAAGATCAATGGAGAATTTTGTCTGATTTTGCAAAGCAAAATAGAAAAAATGCTACCGAAGCGGAAGATAAATTATGGCAGGAAGTCAGGAATAGAAAGATTGATGGGTTTAAGTTCAGAAGGCAACATCCGATAGCCGGATTTATTCCTGACTTTGTTTGTTTAGAACAAAAGTTAATTATTGAGATTGATGGCGAATATCATAATACGAAAGATCAGCAGCAATATGACATTGCAAGAACTGAATGGCTGAAAGAGCATAATTATTCTTTTTTACGTTTTACCAACGAACAAGTATTAAATGAGATGCCTGTAGTTTTTCAAAAGATAAAAGAAGTGCTTCATAATTCAAAAGCGGCTTCCAAAGTATCGGAGTCTGACTCTCCCTCTCCTTTGGAGAGGGAGTTGGAGGGTGAGGTCTCAATAATTGCAGCCGTTACCGAAATCAATGGAGAATCCGATCTGGAAAAAGGCCTGCAAAATGCCATTGATGCAAAAGATTCTGTAGGTGGTATAGTGGAGTGCAGGGTGAATGGATTGCCTGTTGGTTTAGGTGAACCATTTTTCGATTCTGTTGAATCCCAGCTTGCGCATATTGCCTTCGCTATTCCTGCTGTAAAAGGTGTTGAATTCGGTAGCGGTTTTGCCGCAGCTAAAATGTTTGGTTCGCAGCACAATGATGCAATAGAAAATATGGAAGGCAAGACAAGAACCAATCATGCCGGTGGTATAGTAGGTGGTATTACCAATGGAAATGAGTTGGTATTTCGTATTGCTATTAAACCAACAGCCTCTACACCCAAACAGCAGAATAGTTTAAACTGGGATACAGGGAAAGTTGAAGATTTTTCCATCAAAGGTCGCCATGATCTGTGTGTAGCTCTCAGGGCTCCTGTGATATTGGAAGCTGCAACTGCTATTGCTCTGGTGGATTTATTTTTGCTTGAACAGAATAGTAAAAGAGTTATATCTTAAAAAGAATTAACGATCATGCCAACCATTTATCACGTCACTACTGCTGCGGAATGGAATGCAGCGAAACAAAAAGGGTTTTACGAAGTGCCATCTTTGAAAGAAGAAGGGTTTATTCACTGCTCGCAGGAACACCAGGTAGCTGGTGTGGTGGAAAGGTATTTTGCGGATAAGAGTGGGTTAGTTAAACTGGTTATTGATACCGATAAACTTACCAGTAGGTTTGTGTTTGACTGGTCGCCATCAACCCAGGATACTTTCCCGCATATTTACGGGCCAATTAATTTAGACGCTGTAATAGGCGTGATCGCAATCTGATACAAAACGTATGCATCAGTATCTTGTCAATGCTTCAATACAAATAGTGCCTGTTGTACAGGATAAACATCCCTACGAATGGGTGGATGAAGCTATTGCCGTTATACAGCAATCCGGCATCAGGCATGAAGTAGGACCTTTTACTACTATCCTTGAAGGTACTTACCAGGAAGTGATGAATGTGATCCACGCTGTGAACGAATACCTGGTTACAAAAGGTTGTAATGAATGGATCAGTAGTATACAGATACAAATAAGAAGCAACAATGATATTACCGGGGAGGAAAAAATTCAAAAGTTCCGGTGAGCAATTTCCCCTCAGCCCTGCTGCCGCCAGTTAATTTAAAAGTGATATTCCTTCATAGGTTTTTGCTATAAACGAATTTTTCCCATCAGTTGTTGATCAACTTTACGAGTAGATATTGCGTAGAATTATAAAGGGCAGGTAATATTTTAAAAAATAACAAATGCCAAAGAGGAATGCAAAAATGATTCCTTAATTTGTTATTCATAACGTTCATTACAAAAAAAATGTAAAACGAAATTACCACTTCAGCATTTTATTTCTATGAGTAGAAAAATATTTTGGTACCCATTTATTTTTTCTTTGTTCCTGTTTACTCTTACCGCATGTAATGATGCCAGGCAACCACCTGTAAGTGATATAGCGAAAACACCGGAAGAACTGGATATAAAAGCCACTGATATTATTCGCGGAGCATTGGAATTTGCAGAGGCTAATGAAGGAAGGATTGATGATACAATTCAGTTGGTGTATACAAAGCAGGCGCAATTAATTTATGAAAAGAACGGGTTTATTACGCTATGGAGCGGTAAAGAACAATGGAATCCGTTAGCAGATTCATTACTATATTTTATCAGCCAGGCTAAACTGTATGGATTATTTCCTGATGATTATCATTTCTCATTATTGGATTCGTTGAGTAAAAACTTTTTAAAAGATACTTTTGCAACGACTACCCGGAGAGATGCAGTAAAATGGGCAAAAGCTGACCTGATGCTGACTGACGGATTGCTGCATATCATAAAAGATCTGAAATTGGGTCGCCTGGTACGGGATAGTATGACACAGCGAAAAGATTCTGTTTTGTCAGATAGTTTTTATCTGCAGCAATTTGAAACAATACAACAAAAAGGAGCAGTAACAGAAATTCTTCAATCAGTAGAACCAACACACCAGGGATATATAGCTTTAAAAGATGGGATAAAACAATTTTTGGACAGCGCTGATAATCGAGTATATACGAATGTGCCATCACCTAAAAAAGATTCTGCTGCTTTTCCCCAGGCATTGCAACGCCGCTTATATGAAGGTGGATTTATAGGCTTTGATAGTGTGCGGGCCGATTCATCACAATTGGTTGAAGCTGTAAAAAAATTTCAGCGTAGTAAAAAAATCACAGTAGATGGGAAAGCCGGTGAAGGAACTATCAGGCTATTAAATGAATCTGACAAGGATAAATTTGTTCGTATAGCAATTACTCTGGATCGCTATAAAATGCTACCGGAAAAAATGCCAGCCAGGTATGTATGGGTCAATTTGCCTGGCTATAATATGCGTCTGGTAGAAGATGACTCTGTCCTCCTGTCTTCAAAAATCATATGTGGTAAGAATATTACAAGGACTCCATTGCTTACAAGTGCTATATCGGATATGATCACTTATCCGCAATGGACGATACCGAATAGTATTATTGTTAAAGAAATACTACCGGGTTTGAAAAGAGATACGAACTATCTTGCCCGGAGAGGTTATAGCCTGATCGACAGCAAAGGAGATGTAATTAATCCTGCCAGCGTAGATTGGTCAAAATATAAAAAAGGCATTCCTTACAAAGTAGTTCAGGGAAGCGGCGATGAGAATGCATTGGGCATATTAAAGTTCAATTTTCCTAATAAATATGCTGTTTACCTGCATGATACCAATCAGCGTTATCTTTTCAGCAGGACTATGCGATCATTGAGTCATGGATGTGTACGGGTGCAGGAATGGGAGGAGCTGGCTTATTACATCATTCGCTATGATTTTAAAGACAAGTTGATTGAAGAAGCTTTTGCAGCAGAAGATTCTCTTGCTACCTGGCTGGGGCGAAAAGAAAAGCATACAATCCCTGTTCGGAAAAGATTGCCTGTTTATATCCGGTATTTTACCTGTGAAGGGAAAAACGGTAAGCTATTGTTTTATGATGATATATATGGAGACGATAAAGCCCTTCATCAAAAGTTTTTTGCAGGGAAATAAACCATTCTTGACTCCTGGATTTTATTGTTTAATAATGTGATCAACGGTTTGTTTTGAAGTAGAATTTTAAGACATTTTCGATGATCAGTACAATGAAAATTACGGGAATAATTTATTTCAGGATATTGAACATACCCGCTATTTTTGTCCAGTTTAAAAACAAAATAATCTGCTTATGAAGAAGATTTTAGCCGTTCTTTTGGCATTGTATCTGATTACTCCTGAGAGTTTCGCACAGGATGATCAAATAAGACCTGCCGCTATTGGTGTAAGTTTTATTCTGAATGATTTTACGACTGCAGATCGTATCCGTACTGGTTCATTATCAAGAGTTCTTGCCAATAAACAGTGGGCAAAGTTCAAAGAAATGGCCCCGGGTATTGCTGTTACTTATTTTAAAGGATTGAGAAAACACATAGATTTTGCCGGCACACTTGCCGGTTCTTTTGTTAGCTATCCTCTTCTTAACCGGCCTGCATCTTCAGGCGATAAGTTTTTGTTAGAAGCCGATGCATCAGTAAATCTCAAAATGGTATCAGAGAAATATTGGGTACAACCTTATCTTATAGTTGGTCTCGGCGCCCAGATGTATGATGGCACTTATTTCGGGGCTTTTATTCCTACCGGTGTTGGGATGAAGCTGAATCTTTTTGATGATGCGCATCTTTTTGTTAATAGCCAATACCGGATACCAGTTACGAAAGAAACAGTAAACTATCATTTTTTCAACCAGGTTGGAATAGCCGGAAGAATAGGAGTTAAGAAAGAACCGGTTTTAAAAGCACTTCCACCTGCTCCCCCCGTTGACACAGATAAAGATGGTATTATTGATAGCCTGGATAAATGTCCAACTGTGCCAGGACTGGTTAATTACGACGGATGTCCTGTACCTGACACAGATAAAGATGGTATAAATGACGACGAGGATAAATGCCCTGAGGTGGTCGGCCTTGCCCGATACCAGGGATGCCCCATACCTGATACAGATAAAGACGGAATAAATGATGAAGAAGATAAATGTCCCACAGAAGCCGGGCCTGCCAGCAACCAGGGTTGTCCGTTTGTAGATGCGGATGGTGATGGTGTTCCTGATCCCGATGATAAATGTCCTGATGTAGCAGGGCCAAAGGAAAACCAGGGATGTCCAGAGATCAAAGAAGAAGTAGTGAAAAAAATTAATTATGCAGCACAGAATATTTATTTCGCAACCGGTAAAGCTACTCTGCTGAGCAGATCATTCAAAGGCCTGGATGAAGTAGTTCGTATCATGAAAGATGATGCTGAATTGAAATTAGCCATAGATGGCCATACGGATAATACAGGTGCCGATGCGCTCAACCAGCAATTAAGTGAAAACCGTGCTGCCGCGGTAAAAGCTTATCTGGTTAAAAAAGGCATTGATGGAAGCCGGCTTGTATCTGCAGGTTATGGTGAAGCACAGCCTGTTGCGGATAATAAGACAGCTGCGGGTCGTCAGAAAAATCGTCGCGTGGAATTAAAATTGAATTATTTTTAATAAAAGAAATTTGAGCAAAAAAAGACTGCCTCAAAAGGCAGTCTTTTTTTATTGATTGCATTCAATATCCAGTACCCGGTATTTCTATTTCACTCCGCTATATACCATTTCTCTGCATCATCTTTTGCGTAAGTAAAACCATTACTCATCAGGTACACTTCACGGTCGTATTTCCTGCTGAACTGGCTGCTTTTTTCATATACCCTTATGCCATTGTTTTCACGGGTAAGATAGATCTGTAAAGCTGAAAGTGAAGGACCAACATCATGCAGCCTCCCGATAGCTATCGGGAGCTCCTCACTCTCTGACAAATGCCTGGCTCATTTTAATGTGTTTTATTGTTATAGATAAATTATTCATCATCCTGTACCCGTTCGGTGGCTTCAAAAGCATTGGCAGAACCATCTGATACTCCTTCTCCTGTTGCCGTAGCGGAAGGTTTATTTTTCTTTTTAGCCTGTGGATTAATTATTTTTTCTCCATCCTTGCTGTCAATAGCTGCTACCTTTTTTTCCAACTTTGTTTTTGGTTTTATTATTTCTTCTTTTGCAGGAGCATGAGGGTAGCCGGAAAAATCCTGATCAATATGTTTATCAGGGTGGTTTTGTATGTCCTCTTTTTGAATAAGATCGCTTTTCCTCTCAGCTTTTTGTTGCAGGTAGTTGCGAAGTCTTTTATTTTTCATATAGCGATCATAATTTGATGTAGAAGAAAGGGTTATTCAAATCAGTTTGCGAAGGATACATTATAGCTATATATAATTGTGTGCCAAAATACCTGTGTCCTTCAATGCGAAGTCTACCGCTGCCGTCGAATGTATTTTTGTTGTATCAAAAACAGGCACAGAACAATCTTCCTGCTTAATTAATAAGGGGATCTCGGTGCAGCCGGATATTACTCCTTCTGCACCCTGGTTAATAAGCCCGTTAATGATGTCAAGAAATTTTTCTTTGGTAGCGGGTAAAAAAATCCCCTTTCCCATTTCTGTATAGATAGCGGTATTGATATATTCTATATCGTCTTGCCCGGGTATAATAGTAGTAATACCCTGTCCTGCTAATTTATCTTTATAAAAATCAAGTTGCATAGTATATTTTGTTCCCAGCAGTGCTACCGTTTTTAGTTGTTGTTTTTTTATTTCAATAGCCGTCACCTCAGCAATATGAATGACAGGAATACTTATCGCCTGCTGTATTTCACCAGCTATTTTGTGCATAGTATTCGCTCCTATGAGGATACAATCAGCGCCAGCCTGTTCTAATTTTTTAGCTATATCTACAAGCATCTTTGTCATCACGTCCCAATGGCCTTGTTCGGTCAGCAGTTTTATTTCTTCGAAATTTACTGAATACAAAATGATCTTTGCCGAATGCACGCCGCCTAACCGTTCGTTCACCATTTCATTCAGCATACGATAATATTCTATCGAGGAAAGCCAGCTCAAACCACCGATAAGACCTATTGTTTTCATTTGTATATTTTTATTTTTTATAACTCATTTCGTAAATTGATTATTTCAGTAAAGATAAAAAAATGAGCATAGTTGTCAGATGCTACTTTTTTTTAAAAAAATAAATTTCAGATATAAAATAACAGGTTTATTTTACCTGCATGTATAGTAAACAGGAAGCATCACAGCTTCGTAAAAAATTCTGGACACAGTTTGGCCAATACATGCGTCCCTTGCCCGGTGCCGACGGAGGTCCCGTTAACTGGCTCAACTATAAAACAGGAATTAAACATCTTTATTTCAGAATGGACGTAAATAATAAAGTAGCGACTATTGCTATTGAATTGCGTCACAGCGATCCCTTATTACAACAATTCTATTTTGAAAAATTCACTGAACTTAAAAAACCATTTCAGCAAACAATTGGAGAGAAATGGCAATGGGAGCTGCATGTTATCGATGAAGATGGTAAATTGGTAAGTCGTATCAGCACAATGCTCAAAGGCGTAAATATTTTTGATACAGCGGACTGGCCCGCTATTATTTCTTTTTTAAAACCACGGATGTTGGCATTAGACAGTTTCTGGGTACTGGTAAAAGAAGGATTTGAATGATTACCCGGTATTCTCCGATAGTATTTCCTGGCCGTTTTAATTAATTCTTTACAGGCGTACTGTTAAGCGGTTTGCCGACAGCAATATCACATCGGTGTCCCGGCTGCCCATGTGCAGGATTTAAACCATTTGCAACAGCAGTAGTTGTGGCAGCTGCCTGAGCCTGTGGTTGAATAAGAGGGGTATTTTGTACAACAGGACTTATAACTGGAGAATTGGTTGTTGTTTTGGTAGTTGGCGCAGCTGTTTTTGGAATAGGCGAGCCAACTGCAACGTCACATCTGTGTCCGGGTTGTCCATGTGCCGGATTTATACCGGATGTTATCGCAGGTACTGTCCCGGCAGTTATGCCGGATTTAGGCTGAATTGCCGGTGCTGCCTGGGCCGGAGAACTTATAAGTGTTGGATTTGGGGTAGCAGGCTTTACATTCGGTGTAGGTCCATTAGGTAATGAGGCCCCGACGGCAATATCGCATCGGTGTCCCGGTTGTCCATGCGCCGGGTTAAGTTTGGATGCAGGGGTAGCCGCTACAATATTATTCACTGGTACAGGAGCCGTATTTGCTGGTGTAGTTGAAGGTGTAGTCGAAGGCGTAAGTACAGGTAAAGAAACTGGTTTTACAGCTCTTGTTCCTGGTCCGCTTGCCTGTCTTTCTTCGCAGGAAACTAGAACTGCAAAACAAAAAAACAAGGCAGAGTATAGCAAATGTTTCATAATGGGGGCTTTTGTGCTTTCAAAATACACAACTATCACAATAACTCAAAACAAGCGGTTGTGTTGTTTAAAAATACACTTTTTTTACCGGCCTGCTTTACCTTCAATTAAATAAGGGTATTCAGGAATGAGCTAAACGAAAAAGTGAGTAAAAAAATCGCCATTGGGCAACCCAGGAGTAGCCGAAAAAAGAATTTTCTAACAATGCCCCAACAGCCAATAAAGCAAAGCAAACACAACAATAAAGCCAAGGCAACCCCCTCCCCATTTATAAGCACCGTATCCCGCTAATAATGTTCTGAGCCAATTTTGCATGATAATCATTTTAGTTACCAGCAGTATTAAAAAAATTGTGCCAGATAATGGCTTGAAGAAATCGATCCCGCTTTTCCTCCATATAGGTAAACTATTGACGACAATTATTACGAACAAGCCGCCTGTTCGCCTGCAGGCATTGTTTAAAGAATTTCATTTGGACTAATCGGAACGTGTTCTTTGGCAGACAAATCAATTCTAAACTTTATAACTAACTCCTTCTAAAGCCAGTTCTGTATTTGGAAATATCTCTCTTGCTTCTGTTTCAAATTCTTCCAGTGTATCATATTTGCTGCTGAAATGACCGATCAGTAATTTTTTGTTTTCTGCTTTTTGTGCAATTAAAGCAGCTTGCCTGGTAGTAGAATGGAAACGTAATTCAGCCCGATCTCGGAAATTATCAAGATAAGTCGTTTCGTGATAGATCATATCCACACCTTTAATATGAGGAATCATGTCTTCATTATATTTTGTGTCGGCGCAAAAGGCGTATGATTTTCCTTTAGGTGCAGCTTCTGTCAGCCATTCGTTTTTGATGACCTCGCCTGCGCTTGAAACAAAATCTTCTCCATTCTTTAATCTTTCATAAAAATGCAATGGGATATTGTTTTCTTTAACGGCTTCTAAAATCAGCTTGCGGGGCTTCTTTTTTTCTAAAAAAACAAAGCCATAGCATTCAATACGGTGATTTGTACGAAAACATTTTACCGAAAATTTTTCATTGTCTATCAAAGTTCCTTCGTTACGGATGGTATGAAAATGAAGATCGAAGCAAAGTGTTGTATCAGCCACTTTCAGTTGTAATTCTATCAATTGCTGTAAAGGAGCAGGCCCGATAATATGCAACTCTTGCTGGCGACCCAGCAAACTAAATGAATTGATCAGCCCGATGAGTCCGAAATAATGATCGCCATGAAGATGTGAAATAAAAATATGTGAAATGCGGCTGCGACGAATTTTATAATTGATCATTTGTATCTGTGTACCTTCCCCGCAATCGACTAAAAAACTAAAGCCATCAAGGGTTACTACCTGGCTGGTGGGATGCCTGTCAAAAGCCGGTACGGCTGAGTTATTTCCAAGGATGGTGACTGCGAGCATAAGCGAAGTTAAAGCCCCTGTCCCCGAAAGGGAGACTTAGATCAAAGATTTTTTTATTATTTATAGGTTCCTGATTAAGGAGGTCATTTAATGCTTTTGTCAATTGTAAAAATTTACAGTTTGCAAAAAGAAATTTTTAATTAAACAGGTTTACCAGCTAGCAAAGAATGCACAAGGTGATAGTTGTTTAACAGTTTAATAAACATATACTAAACGTCTTTTCAGGAAGTTCGATTTCATAAAGACTATATAACCTAAGTTTCTCCTTTAGGAAGACAGGGGGTCTTCTTCATTCAGCAACTCTCTTTCAATATCTTCCATCTGTACAATGTCCCATGCTTCACTTTCGGTAGGCGTAACATTCATGATCTCCAAAAGTTCATTTTTATCAAGAAATTCTTCTACCGGTTTTTGTAGTTCGCAAATCACAAAAGAAGCATTATTTTCATAGAAGGATTGCTGGATCGAAACCAGAGTTTCAGCAGCAGCACTATCCATACTCTGAATGTCTTTTAAAATAAGTACAACGTTTTTAACGTCATTTTGCAGGTAAGGAAGTAAGCATGCACCCAGTTCTTCTGTCATAGTAGCAGAAAGCGAGTCGCCTGGCAGCGTGATGGCATGAAATCTTTCTTTGGTATCTATTTTGACCTTCATACAACTAAGTTTATCAACATTCCGTTTATAATTACGGAGAACAAGGAACCAAATATATTTGTTAATATTGTAACACAACTAATTATCTAATATGGATAATAACTTTTCAACCCAGGTAAAAGAGATCATTTCGTTCAGCAGGGAAGAAGCATTACGATTGGGAAATGATTTTATAGGTACCGAACATCTTTTGCTCGGATTAATCCGGGAGGGAGATAACACAGCCGTCCGTATATTAAAAAGTTTTAATGTTGATCTGTACGAGCTGCGAAAGGAAATAGAGCTTGCGGTAAAAGATAAAACCGGTAAAAATATTGCTAATATCAACAGTCTTCCTTTAACAAAGCAGGCTGAGAAAGTAATACGTGTAACGGTACTGGAAGCAAAAGCTCTAAAAAGCACAACGGTAGAAACTGAACACCTGATGCTTTCTATTTTAAAGAATAAAGAAAACATTGCAACTCAAATCTTAAATCAATTTGACGTGGACTATGATCTTTTTCGCCAGGAACTTGGCATTGTAAAATCCAGCGATCCCCGTGCTGAATTTACTGATGAGAATGATGATGATTTTGAAGATGAAAAGAAATATTCTCAACAAAAAGGTTCAAAGCAAAGCGCTAATGTTAAAAGTAAAACTCCTGTTCTCGATAATTTCGGAAGGGATATTACTAAACTGGCAGAATCAGGATCTTTAGATCCCATCGTTGGACGTGACTCTGAAATTGAAAGAGTATCACAAATACTTTCCCGTCGTAAAAAGAATAACCCGATTTTAATAGGCGAGCCGGGAGTGGGTAAAACTGCTATCGTGGAAGGCTTGGCTCTTCGTATCGTTCAAAGAAAAGTATCCAGGGTTTTATTTGATAAAAGGGTGATCTCACTTGACCTTGCTGCATTGGTTGCCGGTACAAAATACCGTGGCCAGTTTGAAGAGCGTATGAAAGCTATTATGAATGAACTGGAAAAAAATCGTGATGTGATCCTGTTCATTGATGAGTTGCATACTATAGTGGGGGCGGGTGGAGCCAGCGGTTCATTAGACGCCAGCAATATCTTCAAACCAGCTTTGGCAAGAGGTGAACTACAATGCATTGGCGCATCTACATTAGATGAATACAGGATGTACATCGAAAAAGATGGTGCATTGGATCGTCGTTTTCAGAAAGTACTGGTTGAACCACCAAGTGTGGAAGAGACCATCCAGATTTTGAATAATATCAAATCCAAGTACGAGGACTATCATAATGTGAATTATAATGACGAATCGATAGATGCTTGCGTGAAACTAAGCGACCGCTATATCACGGATCGGTTACTTCCGGATAAAGCTATTGATGTAATGGACGAAGTAGGTGCAAGAGTGCATTTAAAAAATATCAATGTGCCTCAGAATATTGTGGACCTGGAAAAGAAGATTGAAGATGTAAAGAATGAGAAGAATAAAGTGGTAAAAAGTCAGAAGTTTGAAGAAGCCGCTTCGCTGCGGGATACTGAAAAACGTTTGGCTGAAGACCTTGAAAAGGCAAAATTGGATTGGGAGGAAGAGAGTAAGCATAAACGCTACCCGATAGATGAAGAAGCTATTGCGGAAGTGGTAAGTATGATGACCGGTATTCCTGTAAAAAGAATGGTGCAAGCTGAAACAGATAAACTTCGCAGGATGTCAGAAGATATGAGGGAGATGGTAATAGGCCAGGATGAGGCACTGCAAAAAGTGGTGAAAGCCATTCAGAGAAACAGGGTGGGATTGAAAGATCCGAAAAAGCCTATTGGTACATTTATTTTCCTGGGTCCTACAGGTGTTGGTAAAACTGAGTTGGCAAGAGCCTTAGCAAGATATATGTTTGACTCAGAAGATGCGCTGGTGCGTATTGACATGAGTGAATACATGGAGAAATTTACAGTGAGCCGTTTGATCGGTGCACCTCCAGGCTATGTAGGATATGAAGAAGGTGGTCAACTAACTGAAAGGGTGCGTCGTAAACCTTATAGTGTTATCCTGTTAGATGAAATTGAAAAAGCTCACCCGGATATTTACAATATTTTATTGCAGGTATTAGATGATGGGCAACTAACAGATGGATTAGGCCGCAAAGTGAATTTCAAAAATACGATGATCATCATGACATCGAATATCGGTGTTCGCCAATTGAAGGATTTCGGTGCCGGTGTCGGCTTTGCTACTTCATCAAGAGTAGAACATGAGGATGAGGCAAACAAAGCAGTAATAGAAAAAGCGTTGAAAAAAACTTTTTCACCCGAGTTTCTTAACCGTATTGATGATGTGGTTATTTTCAACAGCCTGACAAGAGAAAACATTTTCAATATCATCGATATCCTCATGAAGGGAGTAATGAAGAGATTAGCCAATCTTGGGTTCAGTCTTACATTGACTGAGGAAGCTAAGGCTTTCCTGGCTGAAAAAGGATATGATGTTCAGTTTGGCGCCCGTCCTTTGCACAGGGCTATTCAAAAATACCTTGAAGATCCACTGGCTGAAGAAATACTGAATATGAGTGTAAAAGCCGGTGATGTACTGGAAGCGGATCTGGACAAAGAGAATGGTAAGCTAGTATTCACTTTTAAAAAAATAGAAACAAAATCAAAGGCATAAATTAATTAATAATAAATGCTAAAGGAGTGCTTTTATACAGCACTCCTTTTTATTTTTGTTGCTTAGTCAGCTTTTGATAGGTTGATAAGGCTTTGTTTTAGTTTTCATTTGATCTGTAAATATTACTACTCCCCTTTAGGGGCTGGGGGTTATGGCAAAAAAAATAATTATAACAATTGATGGTTGGTCCAGTTGCGGCAAGAGCACATTGGCTAAGCAATTAGCAAAAAAACTGGGTTATGTATATGTTGACAGTGGGGCTATGTACAGGGCCATAACCTTATACTTTCTTCGTAACCATATTGACTGGACTGATAAAAAAGAAGTGCAGTCTGCCTTGAAAGAAGTTCATCTTGATTTTCATTTTAATGAAAAAAACGAGACAACGGAGATATATCTAAATGACGAGAATGTAGAATATGTTATCCGTGATCTTGTGATAGCAGAGAAGGTAAGTGACGTAGCCGCTATTAAGGAGGTTCGGACATTTGCTGTAGCGCAGCAACAGAAGATGGGCGAAAAAAAAGGGATAGTTATGGATGGCAGAGATATCGGCACCGTTGTTTTTCCAAAGGCAGAATTAAAAATATTTATGACAGCGGATAATGCAGTAAGGGTTGAACGCAGGTTTAAGGAATTGTATGAAAAGAACCCAAATATAACTATCGAGGAAGTAAAGAATAATCTTGAAATGCGGGATTATATTGATTCACATCGTGAGATCAGCCCATTAAGAAAGGCTGATGATGCCATTGTGTTGGACAACACCAGCCTTACTGAAGAAGAACAATTTCAAAAGGC
>JAKFEJ010000358.1:0-16466 GCA_036675745.1 Chitinophagaceae bacterium
CCGGTTTATATATGGGAAGTTATGAAGTTTGTCAACTCTATAAAAACAGCCGGTATAAGTAAAGCACATCAAGAAGACGACAAAAATTTTGTAAGCTAAACTTTGGACAGGTTCGCTTCATCTTTTTTGGACCAACTGATTTTACTTAAAAAGAGTATTACTAAACACAGCAGATGATTATCTATCTCAAAATCACAAAACATACACAGTTGAAAAAACTAATTACAACCCAACTGCTGGTCATTCTTTTTTCTTTCAGCAGCTTTTCGCAAAAGATCTTTTTCAAATCGACCCAGGCTTTCAGCGAAGAGCAATTGAATAATTTTTATTCCTCCATCGCTATAGAAGGCGATCTGTTATTGTTTAATGCCAGTGATTATAAACTATATGCCTATAACAAAAAAGATACATCCCTGCTTTGGATTCACGATGCAAACTATAAATCAAACATAGCTCCGTTTGTTGCAGGGGGAGTTGTCTGGACAAACATTCACGAAGACAATTCATCAGCGACTGTTCTTGCAGATGCTAAAACCGGTCGGGTACAAAAAAAATTACCCTTTGGTCCTTTAGCAACCAGGCCTGTTATCAAAGATGGAGTATTATTCGGTACCGCTATTTACGATGCGGGAAGGATTATCGCATATAACATTGCAAAAGACACTGTAACCTGGAGCCGCTTCCTGGCGCATGGTTATTCCCGGCAGCCTTACTATTTTAACGACAGGATTCTTGCCAATGCCGAAGCTGACAATTGGGTAGAACTGGATTATAAAGGTGTATTGCTGGATACAATTTGCGGGAAGAAGCCAGACATTTATATAACTGATATTCCCTGTGTCCGAAACTTTACTGCACTGACACATGACAGGAAAGAGATAAAAGGTAAACTGGCAGCAGAGGTACTGGATAATGATTATATGACAACACCCAATGTGCTTACTTCAGCAAAATATACTTTCTGTTTGGCAAAAGGCAGGCTAACAATCCTGGGCGATAAACTGAAGAGAAAAGCGTCGGTGCAACTGAGTTCCTTGTCAGCCAATATCGCTGATGATTCTTATGGCGATGGTTTAGTTGCCCTGCTCAAAGCAGATAGCGAAAAACTTTGGCTGATCTGTAACGATCAGTTTATTATTTATAACTATAAAAGTAAAAAGCCCGAACAGATAATTGATCTTACCAGTTGGCAACCACACCAGGTTTTGCCGGATGATGATAAGCTTTGGCTGATTTCAAAAAAAGATGGTTTGTTATATGGCTTGATGTATTAAAAAATAAATTAATGATTAAATAAGAACAGACTGTTATGGTTATTTGCTGCTGCTGATAATGAGTTGTGATAATTTATTTGTTTGTCATTTCCACTACTCCCGCCCAGTTTTCAGGAACACCTTTTTGCAGGTACCTGGTCGCATTATCTAAAAAGAACTCAGCTGTCAGGTCTTCAGGATGTGCTTCAATGACGGATTGAAAATTTTTTATAGCTGATGCGAATGATTTATTTAAGTAATGATTCATTCCTTCATTGAAGAGGCTTAATGTTTTTTCTTTTATTATTATTTCATTGTCAGTGTTTCCACTGAAACATTCATAAATGCCTACCGGCGCCTGTTTGCCTTTTACCTGTACTTTTCCAAGATGGCGCAGGTTGAAAGCTTCGGGATGAGCTATTTGTTGCAATGTAGCTTCACTCAATAAAATGCCCGCTTTATAATATTTTGTCAGGCTTTCAATACGGGAGGCTGTATTGACAGTATCCGAAATCGTTGTAGCGTCTAACCGGTCTTTATCGCCGGTAATGCCCATGATCAATGGACCCGTATGCATTCCTACTCCAATTTGTATAGGGGCTCTTTTTTTATGTTTTCTTTTTTCATTAAAGCTGAGAATGTCTTTTTTTATTTCAATTGCCGCCGCCAAAGCATCGTCTGCACTTCCGGGGAAAAGCGCCATGATAGCATCGCCAAGAAATTGATTGATGAATCCGTTGTGTTTACGAATAATAGGGCCGAGGTGTTCATTGTAGGAACAAACAAACCGGAATGTTTCTTCGGGTGTCATCTGTTCTGATAAAGAAGTATAGTCTCTTATATCTGTAAAAAGAACGGTTACTACTTTTTCTACCTGGTCGCCCAGCCTTACATCCGTTATTACTTTATGACCAAGTGAACCAATAAATTCGTAAGGAACAAACTTGGCGGTTATTTCATATATACGACGCATCGCTTCTTCCCTTTCCCTTGCTTCCTGTATATTTTTTTCATACAGCAATGCGCTTTCAATAGCGGAAGATGATTGCAAGGCAAGTGTAGTTAAAAACTTCAGGTCGGCTGCCGAATATTGCATAGGTTCATTACTTGCCAGGATGATGGCGCCCATTACCCGGTGCTTTACTTTTAATGCTGCATACATAAGAGATTGTACCTGTGGTCCAATAATTCCTACTTCTCTCAGCGATGACAACTCACTCATAATGTCTGATTGTCCGCTTAGCCCGATTTTCAGCATCAGGCTGGCATGAGCACTTATTTGTTCTTTGTTAAATAATTCACCTCCCGAAGCAGCAGGCACCTGCAATTGTTTGGTGGCTTCATCCCACAGAGCAACAAGCCCACTGTTTGAACTGATGAGGTGCATAGCCTCTTCAAGAGTTATCTGTGCAATAGCTACCGGGCCGATTGCCTGGGCCAGTTTATCAGAAAAATTAAAGACCATATTCACTTCCTGGTAGAGAGCTAATACTTCGCTCCCCAATTTTTTTTTCTCCAGGTCTTTTTGCGCCAACAACGAAAGCAGGGAAGCGATAAGCATTGATTTCTCATCACCTTTAACCCACCCCAGCATTTCATCTTCTAATTTTACGGGGTGACTATGGTTAACCGGGACATCGATATTACCATATAAAAAAGTTTCATGTTCATCTTCAATTTTTATAACAGCGTTCACTTGTTCTATGAACGAAAGAAGCAATGAGGAATTGCCATTCTTTTTTCCGATAATATTTCTGAGACTTAATTTGGCCATAATTTAAAGAATAAAAGCCTGTAGTTTTTGATGGAGTGGAAATAATAAAAAATACAGGATGATCATTCTAATGCCAATACCTGCCGGGCTTTGCTCAATATCACTTCCGGATCAAATGGCTTGGTCATATAAACATCAGCACCTACTTCCTGTCCTTTTTGGCGGTCCAGCTCCTGCCCTTTTGCGGTGAGTAAAACAATATACACATTGTGAAGGCCCAGTTCTTTCTTTACTTTTTTACATACGTCCATACCATTCATCTTTGGCATCATCACATCCAGGAAAACAAGCTGAGGATGTTCCCGTTGTATGATCTCCAAAGCGATTTCACCATTTTCCGCTGTCAAAAATTCAACGCCATCATCCTCCAGCTCTTCCAGCGTTTGTTCTATCAGCATACGGATATGTGCTTCATCATCTACAATTAAAATTTTTTGATCCATTAGTATATTTTTATGTTTCCAGTTTACCGGTTTCCAGTTACCGGTAACTGGAAACCGGTAACTGGTATTCTGTTCTCACTGATAAATCAGGAACAAAACATTTTCCAATCCTTTTTCAAATCTTAATGACTGAACGATTTCCTGCTTATCACTCAAAACGGAATTAAGTATAATAATATCAGGTTGATTTAAAATCGCTTTTTCAACCAGCTCTTTTCCATCTGACTCTACTACCTGGTAACCCTTTGCCTGTAATACATCTGTTAATGTGCGAACGGCTGTAGAATCTTCATCCACTACCATTACTTTTTTCTTTGATTTTCCCTGCTCAAGCAATAAACCCACTTCGCTAAACAATTGTGCCGTATCAATAGGTTTTGTCAGGTAGCGATCTACACCAATACGGAAGCCTCTTGCTTTATCCTGCACAATGGAGAGTACGATGATCGGTATATCCATTGTTTGCGGATCATTTTTTAAAATAGCGGCTACGTCAAAACCATTCATCTCCGGCATCATTACGTCAAGTATGATGAGGTCGGGACGATGGTTTCTGATACTGGCCAGCGCCTCTTTTCCATTCGTGGCTTCTTCAATGGTATACCCCGCATCGCCCAATTCCTGGTTGAGCAAAGAACGGATAGAATCATCATCGTCTACGACAAGTATGGTGGCATGATTGCCATTTAAATTGAATCTGGATTGAGCCATTTGTTCTTTCAACTGCTTTACCAGGTCATTGAGATGAAGTGGTTTTACAACTTCGGTTTTAACAGTGATGGGTAAAGCAAATGAAAAAATGCTTCCTTTCGCCCGTTCACTTTCCAGCCATATTCTTCCACCATGATGTTCTACAATTTCTTTGCAAATGGGTAATCCCAATCCGGTCCCTTTTGGTTTATCGGTCAATGTATCTCCACCCACCTGTTTGAATTGCTCAAATACAGCATCATAATCTTCAGGAGCAATTCCAATACCGGTATCAGCGATGCTGACAATGAGCTCGTCTTTTTCCTGGTGAACCCGGCAGGTAACAGAACCCTTGTCTGTAAATTTTACTGCGTTGGAAATAAGGTTAATAATAACCTGTATCAGTTTATCCTTGTCGCCGATAATTTCAGGAAGATTGTTACCAATTTCTTTGATCAGCTTCAGCGATTTTTGTTCGTATAAAGATGTAGTAGCTGCAATAGCTCTTTCGACCACTTCAGGCATGGAAACATTTTCCTGGTTCCATTCCATTTTACCTGCTTCTATTTTTGCCAGGTCAAGTACATCATTAATCAGATGGGTTAACCTTTCTCCCTCAGAAATAACAACCTGGAGATTTTCAGAGATCTGGGTGATGGTTTTCTCTGTTTTAGGGTCTGCTTTATTTACTATCGGAAAAATTTTTTCGTCTAATCTTTTTCGGATGATCTTGGCAAAACCAAGCACAGAAGTAAGCGGTGTCCTTAACTCATGGCTTACAGTGGAAAGGAATGCACTCTTGGCTTCATTGGCCTTTTCTGCAAATTTACTGGCAGCTTCTGCCTCCATTTTGGATTGTTGTACTTCTTCAAAAAGCTGGGCGTTACTTAAAGCAACACCAACTGAAGAAGCAATCGTTGATAAAAGGCGCAGGTCGTTTTCATTAAACTTGTTTTCATGTTCCGTGCTTTGCACACTCAGCACTCCAATTATTTCATCACCTACCGGGATGGGAACGCCTAAATAAGAAGCAGCTGGTATCCCCATGGTTTGTACGCCTAATTTTGCCCTGAGTTCTTCTACATCTTTATTAATCAGCAGAGGTTCTCCTGTAAGAATAATTTTTGAAGAGAGCCCTTCGCCCAGTTTCATAGGCTTATTATCATCACCGTATTGATAAGGGAAATGGATAGTTTTGGTTTTTTGATTTAATAATGCCAGGTAAACAATATTAGCGTTAAACAAATCTTTCAACTGGTCGCCAACCAGTTTAATTAAATCATCGGGGTCTAGTTGGGATGCTAATGCTTTGCTGATGTTATTAACCGTGCTCAATTCTGTGGCTCTTTGTTTTGCTTCAGCAAGCAGCAGTGTTGTTTCGTCAAACAAACGGGCATTTTCAAGGGCAACACCCATACTGTTTGTCAGCGTTGTTAATAGCCGCAGGTCTGATTCTTTAAACGCATTTTCCTTGTCAACATTCTGAAGGCTTACAGAACCTCTTACTATATCACCTACGATCATCGGAACAAAAACGGCAGACCGGGGGGGCTTGCCCATACTTACTCCCGTGCCGCCAAATTTTTTGGCTGTTTCAATATAATTTTCATTGATGAGAATAGGTTGATGCGCCCTGATCAGTTGTTTATTAGCCCATATCAATGGTCTTGGTTCACTGTATTGGCGTTCTCCTTTTTCAATAACATATCGCCAGGTTTCCATTCCTGCTTCATGATCGAAGGTCCGTATCAGTACGGTTTGTGTATCGAATAATTGACAAAGCCTTTCTCCAACCAATTCATAAATGGCCTGGGATTTGAATTCCTTTACCAATCCTTCCTGAACGCTGTTGATAGTAGCCAACTCTGCCTTGCGTAATTCTGTTTCTTTTAATAACCGGTTGGTTTCATCAAACAGCCTTGCACTCTTTAATGCCACGCTCATACTGTTGACCAACGTAGAAAGCAGGCTGATATCAGATTCTGAAAATGCATTTTCCTGGTCAAGATTTTGTAAGCTGATAACACCGGTTACCTCTCCACCGGCAATCATCGGGACAAGTACCAATGATTTTGCCGCCTGTCCCACCACCACTGTATTATCGTATGCGGATCTTTGCTTTTCAACATCTTTATTTATTACAAGCAGTTGCGCTGTTTGAATAACATGTTTTCTAAAACCTTTTGGCGCCCTTGATCCCACCAGGGTTCGGTCCCCTTTTTCATAAGCATACCTGTCTTCAATAAGATTGTTTGTTTTATCATATGTTACGATATCAATAACCTGTGCATTAAAGATCTCCCGCATTTTTTCCCCTACTAATTCATAAATGCCCTGCATATCCATTTGCGCTACCAGGCTTTCCTGTACGCTATTGATAACAGCAAGTTCAGCATTGCGTTGTTCGGTTTCTTTTAATAAGCGATTGGTTTCATCAAAGAGGCGGGCACTCTCCAATGCAACGCTCATACTATTGGCCAATGTAGTAAGCAGGCTGACATCTGATTCGGAAAAAGCATATTCCTGGTCAAGATTCTGCAAACTGATAATCCCATTCACTTTGCCGGCCGCTATTAGCGGAAAGAATACCTGTGATCTTGCCATTCCTCCTATCAAAACTTCATTATTGAATTCCCGCGAAGCATCTTCTACATTCTCATTATGCAAAAGCATTTCACCGGTTTCAATTACATGTTTTCTGAATCCTTTTGGTTCCCTTGCTCCCAATAATGTTCTATCTCCTTTTTCAAATGCATATTTGTCTTCAATGAGGTTAGTATTGCGGTCGTAGGTAACGATATCAATAACCTGGGCATTAAATATCTCCCTGATCTTTTCACCTACCAGGTCATAAATAGCCTGTATGTCCATTTCGCGGACTAAGCCATCCTGTACGCTATTAATAACTGCCAGTTCAGCATTGCGTTGTTCTGTTTCTTTAAGCAGACGCTTGGTTTCATCAAAAAGCCTTGCACTTTCAAGAGCAATGCTCATGCTATTGGAAAGTGTATTGATCAATCGTACATCCGAATCAGGAAATGCATTTTCATGATCTACATTTTGTAAGCTGATAATTCCGGTTACCTGTCCACCGGTGATCATAGGAACCATTACCAATGATTTTGGCTCTTCGCCAACTATTACCTGGTTATTATATTGTTTACCTTTTTCTTCTGCATTCTGGTTAATGACCAACTGCTCACCTGTTTCAATAATATGTTTGCGAAATCCTTTCGGCAACCTGGCTCCTAACAAAGTACGGTCGCCTTTTTCGTAAGCGTATTTATCTTCTATTAAATTTGTTTTACGGTCGTAGGTAACAATATCAATAACCTGCGCATCAAAAATTTCACGGATCTTTTCACCTACCAGGTAATAAATACCCTGCATATCCATTTTTCTTACCAGTCCATCCTGAACGCTGTTGATCACACCCAATTCGGCATTACGCTGTTCTGTTTCTTTTAATAAACGTTTGGTTTCGTCAAAAAGCCTCGCACTTTCCAATGCTACGCTCATACTATTGGCAAGGGTGGTAAGCAGGCTTACATCTGATTGGGAAAAAGCCTGCTCATGATCTAAATTTTGCAGGCTGATAATTCCCTTAACCTCGCCCCCGGCAATCATAGGAACATACAATAGAGATTTTGGCATTTCGCCAATTAAGATCTCGTTGTCATATTCCCTTGTTTTCTGCTCTACATTTTCATTATGAAATAAAAATTGTCCTGTTTGAATAACGTATTTTCTAAAGCCCTTTGGCTGGCGTAGCCCCAGCAATGTCCTGTCGCCTTTTTCATAAGAGTACCTGTCTTCAATAAGATTTAATTTTTTGTCATAAGTAACAATGTCAATTACCTGTGCATCAAAAATTTCCCTGATCTTTTCACCCACCAGGTCATAAATTCCCTGTATATCCATTTCCCTGACAAGCCCATCCTGTACGCTATTGATCACCGCCAGTTCAGCATTGCGTTGTTCGGTTTCCTTCAGCAGGCGGTTGGTCTCATCAAAACGGCGGGCACTTTCCAATGCTACACTCATGCTATTAGCTAATGTGGTAAGCAGGCTTACATCAGACTCAGAAAAAGCATGTTCCTTGTCAAGGTCCTGCAAGCTGATGATGCCTTTTACTTCTCCGCTTGTGATCAGCGGAACAAAAACAACAGACTTTGATTCTTCGCCCATCAACACCTTATTGTCATACTCCAGCATTCTTTTTTGTATGCCTTCGTTTATTACCTGTACCTGGCGGGTTTCTATAACGTATTTTCTGAATCCTTGCGGTTCTCTCGGTCCCAGTAACGACCGGTCCCCCTTTTCATAAGCATACCTGTCTTCCAGTAAATTGGTTTTACTGTCGTAGGTAACAATGTCGATAACCTGCGCATTGAATATGGCACGGATCTTTTCGCCTACCAGGTCATAAATATCCTGTATGCCCATTTCTTTTACCAGGCCTTCCTGCACACTATTGATCACTGCTAACTCTTCAACCCGGTGGCTTAATTCGCCGGTACGCTGGGCAACTGTTTTTTCAAGCTCACGGTGTTTTTCATGCAATTGATGCGTACGATAACGGACAATAAAATAAATCAAAGCCGCAGCAGCTAAAGCATACAAGGTATAGGCCCACCAACTGGCATACCAGGGTGGCTGAATTGAAAATGAGTATACAGTTTCTTCGCTTATTTTCTGGTAAACATTTTTGGCACGTACATGAAAATGATATTTACCGGCGGGAAGATTAGTGTATTCTTTATAATAATTATTATCAAAATTTGACCAATCATCTTCAAATCCTTCCAGCCATGTTTGATAAAGTGTTTTATCCTCCTGTTCAAAGAAAGGAGCAGCATATTCAAATCTCAGCGTATTGTTTTTAAAAGAAACGGATGTTTTGTTTTTGTCAGTTGTAGCCACGGGGTTTAATACATCTTTACCTGCAGTTACATGTCTTAATAAAGTTTTGAAAGGAAGGTCATAATTTTTTCCACGGTTTTCATCAAAGCGGACCAATCCATCGGTTGTGCAAAGCCAAACTATTCCATTGGGTTCAGGATAGATAACACTGAAACTTCTGTCAGCAACAGGTAATAAAGACGTTTTGTCAATCCTGTATTTCCCATTGGGCTGTGGCGTGGCTAAAATGGTTTCTTTTCCAAAACGTAACCAAACTCTTCCGGCATAGTCTTCTACCATATCAAACTCGCTTGCGCCGCCGCCATTTGCAAAATGACCAAATGTTGTATCGGGATAAAAGCGTTTTTGCTTTTCATCAAATTTATAAAGAGATGAATCGCCTATAAACCAGCTTTCACCTTTTACAGCATATACGGCGCCCAATGAGTTTTTTAATCCCTGCGCTTCGCCAAATTTTTCATAACTAAACCGGTGAATATCCGGTTGCCCGTTTTCGTCAAATGCCGGTGTCAGGCGATATACCGAAGCACTTTGAGTACCGGCCCAGATAGTTCCATCCTTGTTTTCTGAAAAGGTCCAGAACTGGTCATCCATATTTGGAACATGTCCTTTAAATCGCCAGGTTTTAGTCTCCTTATCCCTGTAAAAAACGGCCACACCGAAAGTGGCGCCGCCCAGTAACATATCAGGGTGGAGTTTTGAAATAAATAAACCGGAAAGCTGGAGGTCACCGCCTATTGAGGAACGGATAAGCGTGGTTTTATCATTGTGAATTGAAAAAAGCCCATCATTGGGAACTAATAAAGTATTGCCATCCCGGAGAAGCCTGAAGGTTTGATTAGGAGGAACGCCGGCGACTTCATCAAAACGGCCGCTCTGGCTATTGAATTTCAGCAAACCGTTGGTAGTTCCAACGTATAATTTCCCTTCAAATCTTTGTATACTTAAGGTAGCGGTATTGATACCTGATTGATTGGTAAACTGGGTAAGCGGAGAATTGGTTTCAACACGGGATATGCCATTATCCAACGCCAGCCATAAAGTTCCTTTACTATCTGAATAAACGCTGTATACCGATTCATCCTGCAGGCCTACATCCCTGTTTATCAACTGCAGGATTTTACCAGCGGCATCTAATATTACCAACCCTTTGCCGGTGGTAGAGAGGGCATAACTGCCATTTGAAAGTTGTGCAGCCTTGTATAATGTCGCAGCTTTTATCAACTCATCAGCCTCTGTTTTAAATGGACTGAAGTTTTTGCCATCAAAAAGAAACAACCCGCTGTAGAAAAGACCTACTAAGTATTGTTTTCCCGCAGCGGTGTTCGTTTGTACAGATGGAGGATTGTACGGCAGCATTACCTGCATTCGTTCCTGGCCAAGAAATTCGCTGCCGGGTATCAATTGCAAAGAATCTTTTACCAGTTTTAAAAGGCCTACCCCCTGCTGATGAACGAAATAATTATCATCATAAAAAAAGGCATACATGAACTTACTCTTTGGTATCCATGTTTTAATTTCCCTTTTTTCGTTCATCCTGAATATATACTCCCTCGATTGAAAATATATTTCTGATCCATTGACATAGATGGTCCATACATCAAAAAAATTGCGATAAGCTTCAGGAATGTATGGACGTAAGGATACTGCCCGGGTTTGTCCAAGGCTGTCCTGTACCAGGTAGCCAAAATCACCGGCAGCGCCATAATAGATCACTCCATTTTTATCACGGGCAAGGGATCTTATAACAGAAGGAGGAGTGGGACCTTTGAAAATTACTTTGCGCCATTTTACGCCGTCGTATTCGAGAATAGTGGATTGTACACCAAAATACATGACACCGCGGCTGTCTTCTATGGCGCACCAGGCCTGGGGAAGGGCTTTAAATATTTTAGGTGTATAGTTGGTAATAAAAGGAAGTCCTTTTTCGGGGCTGGGTTGTGCGTTTACCCATAAAGAAAACAGCAATCCTGCAATGCTGTATATGACGCACAGATAAGCAAATCTTTTTTGCAATTTGAAAGGGTGGCTATTTCTCATGATGATAACGCAGTTAATACAAACTTGCTTCTCAATCAGGGTTGGGGATAAAAGCCTTCAATAGTGCGGAACGTGACGAAACTGATTTTGATGAACTGGTCTTAAATATAGTACATTCTTTAAAAAAAGGAAGAGCAATTTTTAAATAATAGTTTAAAGAGTTATCTGCCTGTTGATAGATTAAAAAGATTTATTCTATGACGAAAGAGATTTTTCAATTCTTTGTACCGTTTTTGGGGTATTGCGGTAAAAGCTGGTGCATATTATTTTCATCCAATTAAGGCAGCTCTTATTTCGCCGGACCATTTAAACTATAGTCATGAAATGATCGATGATGAGGCTTATCATCAACCGTGCTGTTTATTTGGCGAATCCGATAGCTATCGGATCCATTTGGCCAAAAACAATAAAAAATAAACAAATGAAACAATTTATAGCCGCTCTTTTCCTGCTTGCCGGAACTGCTACCTTATTGCAGGCACAAGAGAACCCGGATTTCAATAAGACTGTTCAACTCATCCGTAACAAAATATTCAGTGGTGATACAGCCTTTTATAATAACGAAAAGATAAAGCGGGTCCAATTTCATAAAAATGGCAACATACAAATAGCGACAACAGGAAATTCCGATACGCTTAAGTTCAATTTACTGTTGTTGCATCCGCTTCAATTGGATAGTAACAGCACTTACAATCAATACGGGCTTAGCCTGAACGGGAATAGTTTAAATTTATTCGTAGAGGAAACTATTGAGCAGGACGAATTAAATGAAAAAGGCGAAACAGTAGTTACCAGGACCATCTTGCCGGCACATGATATAAGTTTTGCTGATGAAGCCAGTGCAAAGACAGTAGCGGATGCTTTGATCCGGCTTAGATCATATTGCAAGCCGGATCAAAATAGTTTTGTGGCTCCCCGCCGGTATTAGAGAATGGAAAGAGTGATATAAAAAATTTAAAGCACTGCTGCGTTAATTGGAAAGAGAAATATTAAAACGGTGATACAAGGCCGGTCTTTGATTTCTGTAATATTTACGTAAGTTTAGTAGAACTAAAGTTACAAGCCATGAGGATCTTATCTTTCTTTATCATTCTATCTTTTACTCTTTGTTGTTTTAATAACCGCGGTTTTACACAGGAAAAAGTTTTATACGATCTATCATATAAACCGGCGGTGTTTAACGATGCCGGCCGGATGGAAAAAATAAAAAAAGCTTTTCCTGCTATCGACAGCATTTATAAAAAAATAGCGACCGATAATCATTTCCCCGGCCTTGCTTTTGGAATCGTAGTGGATGGCAAACTGGTGCATACCGGTAATTATGGATATACGGATATAGAAAAGAAAATCCCTGTTACTTCTTCGTCTTTGTTCCGCATTGCTTCCATGAGCAAGAGTTTTACGGCCATGGCTATTTTAAAATTGCGTGACGAAGGAAAATTAAATCTTGATGATCCGGCATATCGCTTTATTCCTGAATTAAAAAAGTTGAAATATCCTACTGCGGATTCACCACCCGTTACTGTGCGCCATTTGCTGACGCATGGAGCAGGTTTTCCCGAAGACAATCCATGGGGTGACCGTCAACTGGCTGATACGGATAAAGAGTTGATGGAGTTCCTTAGTAAACAGATCATATTTTCTAATCCACCGGGTATTGCTTATGAATACAGTAATCTCGGGTTTGCTTTGCTGGGAAAGATCGTTACAAAAGTTTCCGGCAAGCGATACCAGGATTATATCCGCGAAAATATCTGGAAACCGCTGGGCATGAAAACCTCGGAATGGGAATATAGCAATGTTGCTCCTGGTAAACTGGCACATGGGTACCGCTGGTTAAATGAGAAATGGAATGAAGAAGAATTGCTGCATGATACACCGGATGGCTCCTGGGGCGCAATGGGAAGTATGATCAGTTCCATTGATGAATTCGCCAACTATATGGCTTTTCATCTTTCTGCATGGCCGCCAAATAATGCCAAAGAAACTGGTCCTGTAAAAAGAAGTTCGGTAAGAGAAATGCATCATCCATGGCGGTTCAATGGATTTAATGCTAACTATAAATATCCGGATGGAAGAGCCTGTGCTATAGCATCGGCGTACTGTTATGGTTTAGGCTGGACAAGAGATTGCGAGGGTCGTGTGTATATTGCTCATAGTGGTGGATTGCCGGGATTTGGTAGTCAATGGAGAATAATGCCCGACTATGGAATAGGTGTAGTAGCATTTGCCAATCGCACCTATGCCGGAGTAGGCGGAGCTAACCTGCAGGTATTGGATACTATAATAAAAATAGCCGGCCTGCAACCGGCACAACTTCCTGCATCCGCTATTTTGGAAAAAAGAAAAAATGAACTAATTAAATTATTACCCGATTGGAACAATGCGGAACAAAGCGGAATTTTCGCGGAAAACTTTTTTCCGGACTATCCCATTGATAGTTTAAAAAAGCAAGCGAAGGAAATTTTTGCAAAATCGGGAAAAATAATTTCGGTAAAAGAAATGAAACCGGAGAATCAATTAAGAGGATCATTTATTATGGAAGGAGAAAATTCAGATATTCTTATCTATTTTACATTGTCACCTGAAAACCCGCCGCTGATACAGGAATACCGGATAAGAGGAATATCCAAACAGAAATAAGCATTACAGTTGCTTTAGCCCTCCCGATATGTATCGGGAGAAGAAACATTTATACACCGGGTTTTAGTCCTATTATTCTTACAGATAAACGGGGTTAACTTTTATATTGCAGACTCAACTTCGACCCAGGCTTTAGTTTATCGGCCGGAATAGTGAAATATAAAATTCTACAACACGTCACTTCTTTCTTTTTTTGTGTTCACTCTTTTTTTGTAGCTTAACAATACTTTTCAGTTCTGCACTTTTTTGTTCTGTTTCGCATTCTTTCTCCGCACTTGAAAACCCTGCCCCGGGGAACTATCAAATAATCATTAATTAACCTAAAACTAAACGCCATGAGAAAGACAATTCTTTTGGGACTGCTAATGGCAGCCGGTTATTTTGGTTTCAGCCAGGAAAAAACGCTGGTACATTCATTATTGTTGAAACCTAAAACGGGTATGAAACTTCAATTTGAAAATAGTATGAAAGTTCATAATCAGAAATTTCATGCTGCTGACAATAAAGTGTACGTCTTTGAAATTATTTCCGGTGAAAAAATGGGCTACTTCCAGGTAGCCTGGCCACCTACATCCTGGGCTGAAATGGATAATATGAAACCCAACCCTTTACATGAACAGGACGTACAAACTACTATTACTTCTAAGGTAGAAGAAAACGATGGCATGATGTTTTCCCGCCGGGTTGACTCTGTATCGCATGGCGATAATGACTGGACCATCCCAAAAACACAAGTTACCATTTGGCATATAAAGAGGGGTAAAACACAGGAATGGCTGGCGTGGATAAAAAAAATTAAAATTGCGCTTGACAATACGAATGATCCACGTAATGCTACCATTTATACCAAACTAATGGCAGGCACCGATCCACAGGTGATCCTTGTTTCCCGTTATAAAAATGGCTGGAAAGAAATGGAGCCCGGATATTATACACCTTTGAAGGATATATATACCAAGGCTTATTCCGCTGCTGAATGGGATGAATATATGAAGGCTTATGATGATCTTGTTGAAAGCGCTGAAACTTATCTCCGGGTGTACCGGCCCGATCTGAGTTCGAAATAAATTGAAAAGGAGGTTACTAAACTGTGGCCTCCTTTTTAGTTCTGATAGCGTTTAGATAATGCAGTGATACCTTATTAAATAGTATAGAAGCCAGGAAAGTAAATCAAAGAATAAGCGTAACTTTAAGGCAGTTCTTTATTTCTTACTTAAAACTTTGCTATATGGAACTCCTGCATCGCCTTGAATACTGGGGTGAAAGGCATCATCCCCGGTGGATGGATATTGTTCGTATTGCTTTGGGTGTTTTTCTCGTCTACAAAGGAATTGACTTCCTCAACAACATGAGTGACCTGGTCACTTTAATGTCCATCAAAACCTCTTTCGGCTCTTTCGCTTATATTTTAATCGGCCATCTTATTGTATTTGCACATATCATGGGTGGTATTTGTATTGCACTCGGTGTGCTCACAAGATTTGCCTGCATAATGCAGATACCTATTTTGCTTGGCGCTGTTTTTCTAATCAATATGCCGGGTGGTATGGCGAAACCCTATTCTGAATTACTTGTTTCGGTCATCGTATTATTATTACTGGTTTATTTTTTGATCGCCGGAAATGGGCAATGGTCCGTTAATATGGACGAGCCTAAAAAAATAAAAAGAGCCGGTTAGTTTTTAGGGGTGGGTTGAAAATGGAATATTATTTTAAATCCAAATAACGGATAGTCCTTCTTTTATTTAACCGGGCAGCTTCATCCGTAGTAACTGCATATAATCAGAACGCTTTTTTTTGACCACTGTATCCCGGGCCATACAATGCTTTTCCGGCCCTGTTTCCATTATGTTTTTCATTATCCACAGTCATTACACCATTCACAATTACATAATGAAAACCTTTGGAATAAGCATGTGGTTTTTCAAACGTAGAAATATCTTTTACTTCCTTTTCATTAAAAATTACAATATCAGCGGCGTAATCTTCCCGCAACAAGCCGCGGCCATGCAATTGAAATTTTTGAGCGGGTAAAGAGGTCATTCTTCGTATCGCTTCTTCCAGGGAAATAACTTTTTCTTCCCGTACATATTTTCCCAACACTCTTGCATTGGTCCCATACCCACGCGGATGTGGCATGCCTGCATTCAGTATGCGGATGCTGGCATCGCTGGCAAACATATTGAACGGGTATTGCATGATGCGTTTTACATCTTCTTCGCCCATGCCATGAAAAACAGCGCTGGCGCCACCGGCGATCATAATATCAATTACCGTTTCAGCTTCCACTTTTGCTTTATGTTTTCTTCCTTTGATTAAATTAATTTCTTCAATGCTTTTGCCATTGTAGGTGGTATCGGCCCGGTGATAAGCGACCACAGCATAACTGAAGTGTTTTAATTTTCTTTTCTTTAGTTTCCGTAACATTTCACTGATAACGTATTTTTTTATTTCCGGTCTTTGCAATCTTGCTTTAATAGAATCCTGTCCATCCGCTAAAACATCATCAGGGATCAACGTACTGATAGAAGTACTGCTGGCGGTATAAGGATACTGATCAATGGTGACTTCAATACCTTCTTCTCTTGCTTTTTTTATTAAAGAAACAGTTTCTTTACTGCGTCCCCAGTTCTGTTGACCGCTAAGTTTGAAGTGTGATATTTCTACCGGGATCTTTGCTTCCCTGCCAATGGTCAACGCT
>JAKFEJ010000248.1:0-16425 GCA_036675745.1 Chitinophagaceae bacterium
GCTTCATTATTATACACATCAGCATAAAGTGTATTTTCAATTTCTATACCCGCAACATTATTATAGGCTTTGCTATTGCGGACAATAACATGCTGCGATTGCCCTACATAAATGCCCGCATCGGATGCGCCAAAGGCCACACAACTATCTATCAATACATTTTTACATTGCACCGGATACAATGCATAAGCTCCATTATCCTTTGAAGGTTTGCCTGTCCATTCGGCTTTTACATTTTTTAAAGTAAAACCATCAACCAACTGTGCTTTGATCAGATCACCTTTTGAATCCTGCACAGTTATGTCCTCAATCGTTATATTGGAAGAACTAGTGATCTTGATCCCCTCTGCTCCCGCCAGTTGATCTTTAAATGAAAGAATGGTTTTATCCATTCCTGCGCCTTTTATGGTAATGTTCTTTTTGCCATCCATCCACAAAGCCATATTGAGCTGAAAACGACCTTCAGGGATTTCAATCACGGCACCATCCGGAGATTCGATGAACTGTGCCTGTAACTGGCGGCGCATATCCTGCGATTTTGCAAACAGCATAGAGCAAAGCATAATGATCAAAAGGCAAGCCGCTTTCATAAAAAGCATTTACTGTAATTTACAAAATTGGGGGCAGATAAAATTGTAATTAAATCTAAGCAATCAAAGGGAGTATATCGAAAGCAAAACAGCTTACCTGATTTACCTGGTGTATAGCTAAATCCTGCTGGGCAATGTCATTAAGTTAAGTCTTGCAGATGCGATGCTTTGGCAGAAATGAAGCGCTGTTATCTGTTATGTCATACCCTTTGTTGTCATTGAGTACTTTCTGCCACTAACAAGGATTGATATGTTTAAGCTTTATTCCTTATATAATTAATTTTAGTTGGGTGCAGTGATTTACACGGCAACAGTAAATGAAAAAGGGGTGAATAGAAATCCTCCCCTGTTTATAAAAATCCAATATCCTACGAAAATCTACCTGACAAAATGCAAACTAAGTACCAGCTTTTTTAAAACAGAAATTAAGAAATAATGAGTATCAATTGCCCGATAAAAGGGAAGTACTAATTAATAAATGGGGAATTATCAGCTCAGTTAGAATTCCAACGACATGAAATCATAACGCAGTAACATGATCAGTGATATTGCACACTGGCTTAAACCTGATATGTGGGGTGAATTTATTAACAATTATACTTTGCCCATAATCTCTTTACCTTTAAGCAATGGATACCGGACAGTTTCATATAATGCTTGCCGATGACGACTTAGATGATTGCGTTCTTTTCGAAGACGCATTAAGCGAATTTCCACAACCTATGCGGCTCACTATCGTTCATAATGGAGAACAACTAATGGAGTTGATCGGGAAAGAAACAGAAAAGGCTCCGGATCTATTATTTCTTGACCTTAATATGCCCCGAAAAAATGGTTTCGAATGCCTGGCGGAAATAAAACAAATCGAAAACCTGAAACAACTGCCTGTAATTATTTTATCCACTACTCTTGAGAAAGATATTATAAACCTGCTCTACAAAAAAGGGGCGCAATATTTTATCTGCAAACCCAATGAATTTTCGCAACTTAAAAAAGCAATTCACCATGCCCTTGCCAAACTGGTCCAGGCAAACCTTTCTCAGCCACCAAAAGAAAAATTTATTCTTTCACAATGATCTCTTGAAACCAGTATAAAAGTTTAAGGAGTTAAAAGTTCTTTAGTTCGTAATAGCTTGTTTTAAACCGCAGTTTCGATAAACTTTAAACTCTCTCTTGAATGCCGAAAGAAAATAAAAATAAGGCGCTTGTAAAATCGACCAATCAATTTCCTGTTGTGGGTATCGGCGCCTCAGCCGGTGGTCTTGATGCATTTAAGAAACTGCTGAAGGCCATTCCTGAAAATTCAGGAATAGCGTATGTGTTGGTGCAACATTTAGACCCTAACCACGAAAGCCTGTTGCCCGACCTTTTGCAAAAAGTTACCAATATTCCCGTATTGGAAATTTCTGATGATATTAAAGTAGAGCCTGACCATATTTATATCATTCCCAGCAATAAAATGCTGTTGGCGAATGATGGCGTTTTACTACTCAGCCCCCGCCCGGCAAAAAGTAAAACTGAAAGAAACCTGCCCATTGATCTTTTCTTTACTTCGCTGGCAGAAGTACATCAAAGCCATGCTATCGGCGTGGTGCTATCGGGTACAGCGTCAGATGGCACATTGGGATTGAAAGCCATTAAAGACCACGGAGGCATCACTTTTGCACAGGATGAAGCATCGGCAGCGTATGAAGGAATGCCTCATAGCGCTGTGCAGGCAGGTGTGGTTGATTTTATTCTTCCACCTGGAAAAATTCCGGAAAAATTATTGGAGATAACCACAATTATTAATGGCAATGGTTATGATGAACAAAACCTTCCCCAACAGGATGAAGAAGTGTTTAAACAAATTCTTTCTTTATTACGCATCCGTAAGGGAACTGATTTTACGTATTACAAACAAACTACTATCCGCAGACGAATACTCCGCAGAATGGTACTTAACAAAAATGAAGAACCCGCCGCTTATTTAAAATACTTACGGGAAATTAAAACAGAACAGGATGTTTTATACCAGGATCTGTTGATACCGGTAACCAACTTTTTCCGTGATTCAAAAATCTTTGACAATTTATGCGAATCGGTTTTCCCCCAGATTGTAAAAAATAAAACAGCTTCGGAACCCATACGGATATGGGTGGCAGGCTGTAGTACAGGCCAGGAAGCGTACTCCATTGCAATTTGTTTAAAAGAATTTTTAGGTGATTATCCTTCATCCCTTCCTCAGGGTTCAGGACAAAAAGTACAAATTTTCGCCACCGATATGAGCGAGCCTGCTATTGTAAAAGCAAGAGCTGGCATTTATACAAAAAGCGATACGGAAGGATTAACCCCTCAACGCCTGCAGGAATTTTTTACCAAAAATAATGGCAGTTACCAGGCAAATAAATCCATCAGGGATATGTGTGTTTTTGCCGTTCACAATTTTTTGAAAGACCCGCCTTTCGGCAAAATGGACTTTGTAAGCTGCCGCAATGTGCTTATTTATATGGAGCCTTACCTGCAAAAAAAAGCGCTGACTACTTTTCATTATGCATTGAACCCGAAAGGATCTTTATTGCTCGGAAAATCGGAAACTATAAGCAGCGTTCCTGACCTTTTTGTCCAGAGCTTGCTGAAGGAAGGCAAGAGCGATAAACTATTTACCCGCAAAGATGTACCCGGCAAGTTTATGCACGCTGCAAGCCAGCGCAGCGAGCAAAGTTTTTCTGATATGAATACCACTGCCAAAAGCGAAAATATCCGTACCGACTTTCAAAAAACGGCTGATGATATTATGCTCAGCAGATATACCCCTGCCGGTGTGGTAGTAAATGAGGCGATGGACATTGTACATTTTCGGGGAAGCACTGGTGCTTACCTGGAACCATCACCCGGCAAACCCAGTCTGAATTTATTAAAAATGGCAAAAGAAGGACTGGCCTTTGAACTGCGCAACATTTTGCACAAAGCAAAAAAAGATAATGTTCCGGTTATAAAAGAAAATATCCCGGTGCAGGTAAACGCCAGCCAACGTAAGATTGCCATCGAAGCCATTCCACTACACAACACCATAGAACCTCATTATTTAATTCTTTTTCACGATAGTGTATTAACCTCAAACCTCAAACCTCAAATATCAAACTCAAAAATTTCGGCCAAAACCAAAAAAGATGATAAGGCGCTGCGCATACAGCAATTAGAACAGGAGCTTGCACAAACCAGGGAAGATATGCGAAGCATTACCGAAGACCAGGAAGCAGCTAACGAAGAATTGCAAAGCGCTAATGAAGAACTCCTCAGTGGCAGCGAAGAATTGCAAAGCCTTAACGAAGAAATGGAGACAAGTAAAGAGGAACTCCAAAGCACCAATGAAGAGCTTGCTATTGTAAACCAGGAAATGGTCAGCCTGAATGAACAGGTAACGGAAGCAAAAAATTATGCTGAAGCTATTGTTGCCACTGTTCGTGAGCCGGTGCTGGTGCTTGATAAAGACCTGCGGATAAAATCTGCTAACCATTCTTTTTATCAAACTTTCCAGGCAAAAGAACAGGATACAGAAGGTGTTTTAATTTATGAACTGGGCAACAAGCAATGGAATATTCCCGCACTGCGGGTACTGCTTGAAAAAATTATTTCTGAAAAAGAAAGGATTACAAATTTTGAAGTAAAACATAGTTTTAATAGTATAGGTGAGCGGAGAATGCTGCTGAATGCCCGGGAAATAATCAGGGAAAAAGCAGATGAAAAATTAATTCTGCTGGCTATTGAAGATGTTACGGTAGAAAAGAATGCAATTGATAAATTAAAAGAAAGCACCGACCTCATTCAATTTGTTGCAGAAGCCATGCCACAAAAAGTATGGACAGCCCTTGCCAACGGAAGCGTCAATTATTTTAACCAGCAGTGGTTTGATTATACCGGATTAAAGCCGGAGGAATTACTCGACTCGGGATGGAAAAAAGTTATTCACCCGGATGACTGGAAAATCAATGAAATGGAATGGCAGCATTCTATTGATACAGGCCAGGCTTTCGAAATGGAACATCGCTTTCTGCGGCATGATGGAGAGTACAGGTGGCACCTGAGCAAGAGCCTGCCTCAAAAAGACAGTGAGGGGAAGATATTAACATGGGTGGGCACCAATACCGATATACATGAGCAGCGACAAAGAGCAGAGGAGGCGTTTGTGATAGAATTCGCAGATGATTTTGCAACGTATAAAACCGGGGAGGAATTTTTCAAGTCGCTCGTTGGCTATCTTGCCGGTAAAACCAGGATAGATTACGTATTTATTGGCGATCTGGTGAAAAACGATAATGACCAGTATAGCATTAAAACCAAGGCAATAACAATAAAGGGTCAACTGGTTGCCAATATTGAGTATCCTTTATCCGGCGAGCCTTGCGAACAGGTAATACGCGGATCATTATATAGCTATCCACGGCAATGCAGGCAAACCTTTCCCAAAAACAAAACACTGGAACAGTATAATGTAGAAGGTTATATAGGATGTCCTTTGTTTGATGAAGAAGGCAATGCGAAGGGACTTATTGCAGTAATGCATGAAAAAGAAATAGACAATCCTGTTTATATAGCGTCGCTTTTAAGATTAGTTGCCAAACGTGCCGAGTTTGAAATGGATCGTATAAAACATGAAGAAACACTAAAAAGTAATAATAAAGTTCTTAAAGAAAAAAACTTAGAGCTTGAATCATTCGCTTATGTGTCAAGCCACGACCTGCAGGAGCCACTCCGCAAAATCCAAACCTTCGCCAGTCGCATACTCGAAAAAGAACAGCAAAACTTAAGCAGTGCCGGGAAGGATTATTTTAACAGGATGCAGGAAGCGGCAAGCCGGATGCGGGTTTTGATTGATGACTTGCTTGTCTATTCACGCACCAATAGCACAGAACGAAAACTTGAAAACACAGACCTGGGTAAAATTGTAGAAGAAGTAAAAATTGAACTCAAAGAAACCATCCAGGAAAAAAATGCCACCATAGAATCCGGCGAAATGTGCGAAGTCAGCATTATCCCTTTTCAATTTCACCAGCTTTTTAGCAACCTTATCAGCAACTCACTCAAATTTTCCATTCCTGCTAAACCTTCATATATAATCATAAAAAGCAGGGTTGATACAGGTATTGAATTAAACAATGCAATGCTTTCTCCCCAACAACGGTATTGCCATATCAGCATCACCGACAATGGTATTGGTTTCGACCCGCTTTATAAGGATCGTATCTTCGAAGTATTTCAACGCCTGCACGGAAAAGAAGAATATGCCGGCACGGGTATCGGGCTTGCCATCGTAAAAAAAATTGTTGATAATCACAATGGTTTTATTACTGCAACAGGTCAGTTACAAAAAGGAGCAACTTTTGATATTTATATTCCTCACGATGAAACAAATGAGAGATCAACCACCCCAAATTCATAATAATTGGTGCCTCCGGATGCATTGGCGGAAATGCCTGAAACACTGTAAAAAGGATTGGATATAAGCTATTGCCTTGTACTGAATTTATTCCGTAAAGACAGTGGTGATTTTGTAGTACAGCGCCTGAAGTAAGCTACTATTATGCATCGCTGCCTTACAGCAAACTAACTGTGGCTTACAAAAACGAACTGTAAGTTGAATTGCGTTTAAAAATACCCGACCCTATTATTTTACAATGTCTTTATAACCTTGCAGGGATTTCCCGCCGCGAAAACATTATCCGGAATATCTTTTGTTACCACACTACCGGCACCAATAACAGAACGATTGCCGATAGTAACACCGGGACAAATAATGGCTCCACCGCCTATCCAAACATCAGAGCCGATAGTAATAGCTTTTGCAAATTCCAGCCCGGAAGCTCTTTCCTCCCAGTTCATCGGGTGCATAGCTGTATAAATCTGAACGGATGGGCCTATTAATACATTATTTCCGATAGTGACCTTCATTACATCGAGTACAACACAGTTGAAATTGAAGTACACCTTATCGCCAACGCTTATATTAGTTCCATAATCGCAGTAAAACGGCGGCTCTATCCATAAATCAACTCCCTGTGATGGTATCAGTTCTTTTAAGAGTTGTCGTATTAAATCTTGCTGATCAGCAGCTGCAGCATTATATCTTTTTAGTAGCAATCGGGCCTGCAATCTTTCATTTGCTAATTCACGATCGGAAGCATTATATAATTCCCCTGCCAGCATTTTTTGTTTCTCTCCAGACATTAAGTTTAATTTACGATCAATTTACAAATCTTAACCGGCTTTCACTTTGAAAGCTTTTTGAAGTTTCTATATTAAAAAAAGGAGATGTTATCATCAAACAACTAATATGCTGAACACTTTGGGGGTGTTCTGCCGGTTTGAAGTATTGTCAATCCGGATAATAGTATCACCTTTACCCACGAAAACTCCCGAACATGGAAACTAATAAGGATAGTGTGAAAGATGACAAGAATTCTGAAAAAGAGCCTGTTAAGGTGATATTAGCGGATGATGATAAAGATGACCAGGAAAATTTTAAGGAGGCACTTACCGAAGCAGATATCCCTGCAGATTTAACAACAGTAGATAACGGTCAGCAGCTCATGGACAAT
The DNA here is from genome assembly GCA_036675745.1 of Chitinophagaceae bacterium. Lineage (GTDB taxonomy): Bacteria > Bacteroidota > Bacteroidia > Chitinophagales > Chitinophagaceae > Terrimonas_B. The sequence continues at coordinate 7,169 of JAKFEJ010000248.1, forward strand.
CTTAAAGACCCATCAGAGCCTACTCCTGATATTATATTCATTGATATCAATATGCCGGTAAAAAGTGGTAAAGAAGTGCTGGCAGAAATAAAAGCTGATGAGACACTTAAAGAAATACCTACAGTAATGCTCTCCACTTCAGAGCATACAAAAGATGTTGAAGATACTTTTAATGCAGGGGCAAACCTGTATGTGCGCAAGCCCTATTCGTTCAAAAATCTTATCCTCCTTTTAAAGAAAATATTTACTTTGAAATGGGCCGGGGCTTTGTTTAAGCCACTCAGGAAATCTTTTTTAATATCTGAAAAAAATATTTCTGAAGAAGATAAGATGTAAAGTAAGAGGCAAATGAGGATAAAGGCCTTTTATTCTATCATTGCTCCGTTTTGTAATGATGCTTTTTCATGAACGATCTTGCTATTCTCCCAGCGTTGTCATGAAAGCTGTGAATAATCAATTTTCCGACTGTTTGTTTATTCGTAAATCTATAGTGCCATTCGGTTACCAAAATATCATCACTGATAATTGGGCTTTTTGGAACTGCTGAAATACCGGTAAAATATTCCAGCAGTTCTGATTCCTTTCCTGTTTTGACAGTTAAACCAATAACAGGCTCCCCTTCATTTTCAATAGTAATGATGTCTTTGCAATACTATTTGCAGGCTTCCTGGAGTTTTAGCTCGTGCACCAATTTGATGAATTCGTTTACTGTAGATTCCAGGTCCTGTTTTTTTCGTAATATTTATGTGATTTAAAAATAGTATGGAGGTATACTGGAATTCAAAAACGAAGACGACCAAAAACAAAGAATACTACTCTCCTATTTAGCCGGCGTAATTATAATATTGCGGTATTCTACAGGTCCATGATCACCCTGTATAAGTAATGGGCCCGGCTCACCTTCCTTACTATCAAGAGCACCGCCTGTAATTCCCGGTATTTCCTGGTTACAAATAATAGTCTTACCGTTAGCTACAACGGTTATCATTCTTCCTACCAGTGTGATATCATAACTCTGCCATTCTCCTGCATTCTTTGCCGCCATTTCGCTGGCTGCTATAAATCCATAAACGCCGCCAAAATTATCTTTCAAAGGTTCTGATCCTTTGCTGTCCATCACCTGCACTTCATAACGTCCGCGAAGGTAAACGCCACTATTGCTTCCTTTGGGATAACGAAATTCAATATGCAATTTAAAATCGGTAAAGCTTTTTTCAGTTACAAGGTTGGCGCCGGATTTAGGACTTCTTAAAATACCGGATTCCGCTACCCACTGATTTTCGCCCATAGCTTTCCACCCTTTCAGGTCTTTACCATTGAAAAGTTTAACCGGAGCTCCCCAAACCGGCTGTTTTTCCCGACGCAAAGACGGAGCCCTGACGCCTGACCAATTATGTTTTTTTCCATCCGGTGTGATCATTGTACCGGTTAATTTATCACCATCAAGTGTGCCTTCAACGGACAGATCATTATTTTCTTCTTCCCATTGCGGAGGAATAGAAAAGTTCATTTTTCCATCTTTAAAATTAATGATGGAGATAGGACGGGCACTTCCTGTTATCCCTACAAAATGTCCGATCAATCTTTTACTTCCCGAATGACGGATTTCCAACCAGGAAGGAGATTCTTTCCCGTCTATAGTAACAGTTATATCCCATCTTCCTTCAATCGCCGGGTCATCAATTTCTTCAAACGGGGATCCATTGGCCTGAACTGTGGATACCATAGCTAATAATAAAACAGCCGGCATTAAAAATTTCAGCAAGCTATTACGCACAATTGATAATGTCTTTTTCATTTAGGTTCTTTTTTTTAAATGGGTTTCAATTTACTTATAAAAATTTAAATCCTTCTTTTTGTCTTTCACCATGGATAAATAACAGCCCCGGCATTGCGATTTCGATTGGAAAATTGAAAACCGGGAACCCTATATGATTGAAAGCACTATGAAGAGTGCGCAGAAGTGGAAGAAGTGATTGGACTGGAGGCGCTGGATTCCATTAGGTATAGTCAGCATCATAGTTCTATTTTACTGTTCGTCACGTCCCGCACCATTTTCCTGGATAGCTTATCGGCTTCTATATTGTAATTAGGAACTCCTGTATTTTTTTCATGGGCTTTCACTTTGATCAATTCAATTGACAACATAGAAAGATACACCAGTAATTTTTTTACTAAATCCGCATTTTGTATCTCGTTTCCTTTTTTAGTAGTGAAGCTCAATGCCGATAATTTTTCTTTCCGGGCAGGAAGACCCACTACATATTGGCTGTCTGAAAAAAGTTTGATTATTCTAATGGCGGGATAATTGTCTTTTATATATTCGATACCTTTTATCACTGCTGTAAGTTCCATCCTGTTGTGTGTAGTATCTTCCACCGTTGCCGATAATATCTTCTTTTCAGTTCCTGAAAATACAATGGCTACCCATGCCCCTATCCTGTTTTGTGTATGACAACTTCCATCCGTATATATTTCAGCCAATTCTTCCCGCATACCGTAATGCTAATTGTTTTCTGCAACTCTTTTTTTATTTTTTCTTCAACTCCGAAAGATACTCCAGCAAATCGGCCATATCCTGTGTTGTTAAATTTTCATACAAGCCATCCGGCATCATGGATTGTTTCATTTGCGTAAGCGTTTTTATATCCACTGTTTTGATTTGCTTTTTGAATCCGCCGGGAAGTTTAAGCTCAATATCCGTTTCCGTTTTGCTCGCAATTATACCCGACATGGTAGAACCATCTTTCATCTTCAGCTCCCATCCTTCATAGCCAAACCCAATACCCGCCGATGGATTCGTAATGGTTTCAAGCAAACTTTCTTTCGGCAGCTTGGAACCAATCTCTGTAAGCTTTGGCCCAAAATCGTAACCGCTGTTATTTACCTGGTGACAGGTGGCACAAATACTTGTAAATATTTTTTTCCCACCATCAGCATTTGCAGTTACTGCATTCATCTCCTGCATCGTTGGTATTTTTTTAGCTACCGTTGTTTTTCCAGCGTTGGGTAAATAACCGGCTGCTTCACTTCGCACAGCGCCACGCCATGCACCATTCACACTTGCTACTACATCAGGGATCAACTCCGCAGGAACTTTTTTTGCTTTGAGTATTTCCAGTACACGTTCTTCACCACTCCAGCTTTTACCAATCTTTCCGGCTGCTTCTTTACGTACAGGTATTGCATATTTATCTGACAAAGCGATCATTTGAAGCATATCAACAGACTTTTTGCTTCCTACACCTGCCAATGATGACAGCAAATTATTTTGTTGTGCAGTGTCTTTCGAATTGATAATATTCCAGACGAGTTTGTCACCACCTAATTGTAGCAATAATGTCGCTGCATTTTTACCAATCCGTTCATCATGTTTGCTGATAGCCAGTTGCAATAGATTGGGGTTCTCCGTTTTTACTTCATAACGTGTTACCAGTTCAACATATTCATCAGTACCTGCCACAGACAGCAGCACATCCCGTAATGCTTTTTGCGCAATGGGTGTTTGTGTTACGGTTTTTATATCAAGATGGTGCAACACCAATTTATTCAGTGCAAGATCATTGCTGCTGTTGTCCTGTAACATCTTTACCAGCAGTTTTGATTTAGCCGGGCCGGTATTAAAATCAAAAGCCCTGAAATACCTTAACCTGTTTTTCAATGGCGTGTTATTGTCTGATGCAAGCGTAGCAATATAAGGAACCGCTTTATCTGTCCTTGCCCGCCATACAATATCATGTGCTGCTGCTGACAGCAATGGATCTTTTACTTTGGCCAGGTATGCAGCAAAAAATTTATCCCATTGTTTATCGGCGCCAACGCCCAATGCTTCGAGATACCATCTGTCTTTACCGTCATGCTGCATAGCCAGGGCGGTCCATAATTCCGCAGCCTCTGCAGATTTATTATGATGTAAGGCAATCGCACATTCCCGGCGAATCTGGGCATCAGGATCGTTTACTAATTGTTTTACTACTCCAATCACATCTTTATTTAATTGAACTGTGGCTCTTAAACCTGTAATGCGCAGATCCGGATTATTATCTCTTATGGCCTTATTGATATATGTCTGCGCATCGGCCTTTGGCATTTTTACCAACACCCAAAATGCTCTTGCCTGCATACGCGGATCAGCAGATGTTTCCCAAACTTTTTCAATCTCCGGCACTGCTGAAACTCCCATTTGCTCTAATGCAGTAAATGCATGATAACGTACTGCAAGATTCGGATTCTGTAATGCTTTCACTGCGCCTGCTGCCGTGGTATAATCCTGTTTTGGTATGGTATATTTTGATCCGGGAGGAGCAACACGATAAATTCTTCCCCTCACCTGATCTCCTGCTGCATGGCCGCCTACACCGGGATCATACCAGTCGGCAATAATGAGAGAACCATCAGGTGCTACACAGATATCCGCCGGACGGAACCATTGATCTCTATCGCCGTTTAAAATATTTTTGATTTCAGCAGAGTAACCTGCACCATTTTTCTTTACAGGATAAGAACGTACTACGTTAGGTCCCGGATCGCAATGAATGATACCATTTTGAAATACTTGCGAAAGTATTGAACCCTCATAAACTATAATACCTGTTGGTGAACCTGCAAAAGTTTGCAGAAGATTAGGTACAGTACCGGGATCGTTGAGGTACCAGTGACGCAAGGGTATAGAGTCTTCGATGTTTGTTCTGTTCGACCGCCAGCCTGCACCGGTCATTTCATCAGTATAACCATAGTTGCCATACGGCATTACATAATTTATCCGGGTGCCGCGGTTTCCATCATCATCGTTATCGCTTTGCCATAGCGTACCATAACTATCAACAGCTACTTCATAAGGGTTGCGGAAATTTTGTCCCAGGCATTCTACATTACTCCCATCCGGGTTACAGCGGAATACCATACCCTGTTTGTACTTTTTGGAGTTGATAATATCACCATCCTGGTCACGAACCGGCTTACCATTTTTATCCAGCAACTGTTTGCCCTCATTGCCAAAATTGAAATATAGTTTACCATCGGGGCCAAAAGTAAATGCATGTGCACCGTGATCATGCTGTTGGCCACCTATACCCTGAAAAAGTATTTCTTTACGGTCTGCTTTATCATCGCCGTTATCATCATAGAATATCCACACATAAGGGCTTTGTGAAACAATCACTTTATTGCCCAATACACAAATGCCTAGTGGCGCATTAAGTTCCGGGCCCTGGTAAAAAACTTTTGCCGTGTCCGCTTTGCTATCACTATCATTATCTTCAAGTATCAGGATGCGGTCGCCCAAAGCATTTGTAGGATTTCCATTTATATCGGGCCTGTAATTATATGCTTCACAAACCCAGATACGGCCACGTTCATCCACATCAATATTGGTAGGGTTTTGCAACATGGGCTCTGTCGCCATTGCCGTCACTTCCAAACCTTCTGCAACAGTGAGACTCTTCAATGCATTTTCAGGAAGATGCTTTTGTGTTTCGGAAAGACTGTCGGTTTTATTATCAGTTTTTACTTTTTCACTTGCATTATTACACGATGCAAGCAGGCATACAAGTCCAAGAGCAATAAAATAATCTTTTGGGGAATTAAGCATTTTCAATGGCATTATTTGTATTGTTGACAATTAATACCGAAGCTAAGAAAACAAGCTGGTTTTTTCATTCCCTTTTTATGCCAGGGCGATAAGGTCGCTAAACCCTCTTTATAATACAGAAGTAATGAACAGGACAGAGAGATTAATAAACTTATCTACTATTTTAATATACTGTCAATTTCCAGGTTCTTTCAAACTGGTCTGTTGAATCCAATACATTGATCCCCTCTTTTTCGGTAAGCTGCTGGTTGGTAGTTACGCTATCAGCAATACCACACCACGGTTCTATACATATAAAATCAGCATCTTTAGCGGCCCATATACCTAAATAAGGAAAACCAGTAAAATCAAATTCAAATAATTCACCGGCTGTGTTGGACACCAGTTTTGCTTTATCAGATCGCAAATGTTTAAAAACTATGGCATCCTTATAAAATAATTCTTTGACCAGCGGAAGCTTCTTCGTATTGTTCAATAGCGGTGTACTGTCATCTTCTATCAACCCTTCTTTGGAGATAAGCCAGCGGCCAGCATTTTCTATTTTATTAAACTCAAGATAATAATCGGTATAAACAGAACCGGGCAACAATGGTAGTTTAAACGCCGGATGACCGCCTACAGAGAAATATAGTTTTTGATTGACCTCGCCTTTATTGACCACCCTGTATGTCACCTGTAGCTGGTTATTCTTTATACTATAAATAATATCAAACCTGAACTGGAAAGAATATTTTTCATACGTCGCATCATTGCGGGTCAGGGTAAATGTTATGGAAGAAGCAGTTTGATCAGTAACGGTAAAGTCCATATCTCTTGCAAAACCATGACGGCTTAACTGATATGCTTTGTTTTCAAAATAATAGGTATCATTTTTCAACGTCCCGACAATAGGAAACAATACCGGGGATCTCTTACCCCAGAAAGCGGGATCGCCGCTCCACATATATTCCAAAGATTTTTTTTTATTGTATATACTTTGCAATTCCGCTCCTTTTGAATGGATCTCTATTTTCAGGTATTCATTTTCGAGTGTAAACATGAAGAAAGTTTATAGTTTGTAGTTTATAGTTGCTCCGCAGATTTATACTGTACTATACCGCTGTACAAGCTTAGAAAATTAAAAATTGCTACTTCATAGAATTGCCGCAATCGTATAAAACTTCATCGGGTGTCAAGGTAACCATAAACTACAAACTCATTACAGTCTCAGCAATCCAAACTTATACAAATTACTTACCGGTTTATTATCCCAGAAAAGTTCAAAGTCTTCCAGCCCTGCTGCTTCATAATTGTCTTTCACTTCTTTGAGAGTATATGTTTTTAAATTGGCAACAGATAATTCAGGTAAAATGCCGGCCAGCCAATCTCCCTGTTGTTTATTTACTTTTAACTGCTGTGTTTCTTTTTTAGTAATGAATGAAAGGCTGACCATTTCCCTGCTGTTGCCTTTTTTTGATTGGGTGAAATATTCCGCGGACACATTCTTTCCCAGCCATACAATTTTGGCACCAGGTTTTGCGGAAGATCCATCCAATTCATTTAATGCGTTGGCGATATAATCCGGATCAATGCTTGTCTTCGGCGTTTTAAAATCAAACCATTTTTGTAAAGGATCATCCAGGTGGGTTCCGTGCATATAATTCAATAGTGATTTAGCAAGGCCATAGCCGAATGTTTCATGGTCGGTGCCTGAAGGATCAATATGTTCTATATCATTGTTGGCAAAACTTCCCATCGCTTCGGTTACTTTCTGCACACTGTATTTTTCAGGATTCAATCCAACGGGGCTATGCGCTGTCATCGTAAACAAATGCCAGAAAGCCGATTGCAATATGCCCAGTTTAAACATCTGCCTTACCATTTCCAATGAGTCAATGGTTTCCTGCGCCGTCTGTGTAGGAAAGCCGTACATCAGGTAAGCATGTACCATGATGCCTGCTTCTGTAAAGTGTTTATTCACCCTGGCTACCTGTGCTACGGTGATACCTTTTTGTATTAATGATAAAAGTCTGTCCGAAGCTACTTCCAGTCCGCCGGATACAGCTATGCAACCAGATGCTTTCAGTAATAAACAAAGATCACGGGTAAAGCTTTTTTCAAACCGTACATTCGTCCACCAGCTAACCGTCATTTTTCTTCTCAGTATTTCAATCGCCAATGCCCGCATCAAAGCTGGTGGCGCTGCTTCATCTACAAAATGAAAACCATTCTGGCCTGTCTTTTTTATTATTTCTTCCATCCGGTCGCAAAGCAATGAGGCCGCAATAGGTTCATACAATTTTATATAATCAAGGGAGATATCACAAAAAGTACATTTGCCCCAATAGCAGCCATGCGCCATAGTGAGTTTGTTCCAGCGTCCATCACTCCACATCCTGTGCATGGGATTTACTACTTCAATGGCGGAGATATATTTATCCAGTAACAGATCGTCATAATCAGGTGTACCCACTTCTCCCTGTTTATAATCAGCACAGGCTTTGTTGTTGATATAGGCAACCTTATTGTCAACTAATGTAAATGTCCGTTTTAATTCTTCAATAGTTTTCGTTCCTTCTACATGCGCTACCAGTGTTTCTATCGGGGCTTCACCATCATCCAATGTAATAAAATCAAAGAATTCAAAAACACGGGTATCAGATAAAGAACGTAATTCAGTATTGGCAAAGCCGCCACCCATTACTATTTTAGTATCCGGGTAATTTGATTTTATCCATTGTCCGCACCGAAACGAAGTATATAAATTCCCGGGGAAAGGAACAGAAATGGCAACAAGTTTTGGCTGCACTTCCGCCATCCTGTTTTTAAGAATGCCAATCAATATTTCATCAATATAAGTATAAGGTTGTTGCAGACTTTGATATATTTCATCAAAACTATTGGCTGATCTGCCCAGCCGTTCCGCATAGCGGCTAAAACCAAAATGATCATCCACGCATTCTTTGATAAGATCCGAAAGATCTTCCAGGTACATGGTGGCTAAATGTTTGGCTTTGTCCAAAATACCCATAGAACCAAATGCCCAATTGAGATCATCTATTTGTGCAAACCTTGAGGCTTCGGGTAAGAAATCTCTTTTGCAGATCAAATGAGCTAGTGTAGGGTTTTTCCCTTGTAAAAAAAGAGTAACATCATCAATGGTTTGAATATAATCATCTCTCAATGCAATAATCCGGATTGCATTTGCAGAGACTTCGCCCTGGTCTTTTTTGGCAATAAACTGAGGTAAAGTTTCAATCCGGGTAAAAAGTTTTGTCAAACCCTGTTTTGAAAAAATGGCAATGGTGACCTCAATTCCCAGGTCGGCCTGGAATGATGAAATATTTTTGGTATTTAAAAATCCTTTCAGATAGGCTGTAGCGGGATACGGCGTATTCAGTTGCGTAAACGGCGGTGTAAATAAAAAAACAGTTGCGTTCAAACCAGGTAAATTGATCTGCAAAACTATTCATAATCAGGCAAACTACGGCAGGCATACATTTCGGCCAGGGCAAACGCATTAAAACCAGTTACAATAAAAAGAAATGTGCTTTGAATCCCGAAAGGATGTAATTATTATAGAAATGAAGTGTTTCCGATTTTCAAAAACCCCGGAGGGGTGAAATTTCACCCCTCCGGGGTTTAAAGCAGATATTCGATCTGTTTTTCTATAATAATATCAGCCTTT
>JAKFEJ010000249.1:0-16420 GCA_036675745.1 Chitinophagaceae bacterium
GTAAAAAACCTGGAAGTGAAAAAAGTAAAACCGGTTACAAGCAACTTTGTTTGGAATCTTTCCCATGCACCGATTGAAATTATTGCTTCCGCAAAAAAAATTCCTGATTGGAAAATTGTAAATGGTGTAGCGTCGCAACCGGTAACTGACCGGACGGGAGTTTATAAAGGTAAAGTGGATGAAAAGATTGAAAAAATTGTATTGGTTCCTTACGGCTGTACCAAAGTACGAATAGTAGCTTTTCCGGTTGTGAAATAAGGGGGGTAGTTACACGGTTGACTAGTTCATAACACAACGAGAATCCTCACTCCGGTAATAGCTGTTGCAAACCCAATAGTGCTCATTATTTTTTCATATCGCACCGTTTTTCAAAAATTAAGGGCGGAACTGTATATCAAAATCAATCTGGAGGTGAAAAATCGCCAGGGCTGGGTAAATTAATCTACATATATAAGAGAATACCCATAAGAGTTTATAAGAAAATGCATGGAGGGGGAAGCAGCTTTTTATAAAATTTATGAATATGATTATAGGACAAGGACTTGCATCATTTATATCTCAATGATGGCAACTTTTTTATCCTTACTTAGTATAAAGCAGCCGGTAATAATTAAATAATGCTTTTCGAAGTATAATGGCATGTTTTTTTCATTAAACATCATCCTGGCAATTATAATTACATTTTTATGAAGCAAATCCTTTTATTGGCTGTCGTCCATTTACTGATCTATCATCAATACCAAAAGGATAAAAAAGAAGAAAAATTCTTCACAGCCAATAAGACTGAAGTTGCCATTAAAAAAGAACAAAAAAGCAACCTGAGTAATTTGTTACAGGATCTGGAGGTGAACAAGAATGAAAGTTTATTTTTATTTGCAACCGGACCTGTTATGTACAACTTCACTGATTATTCATTCCTCCTTCAAAAAAACAGGGACTAAATTTTTCAGATCAGTCAAAAGAAAAGCTTAGTCTCACCTTGTTGCAAATTTATTTGCACTGCTTCTTACATTGTTCAGCAGGGAAATAGCCTGGGAAGCATTGAGATTTCCTAAGAGATGCAATTCTTTTCCTTCACCATGCATATAGTTGATAAAAAAGGATTCTATTTCAGTAATAAGTGTTGAAGGAATATCTTCTATGGAAATGGCGTTTTCAAATACACGGGACTGTTCAGGCACAGCCAGGAAACGGTCATTCCGTAATTTAGCACCCTCATGTAATTGTTCTGCTTCAATGCAACCTATAATGCGGCAATCCATTATACAACCAGGGAAACCACGAAATTCTGAAATGACCAATACATTAAGCGGATCGCCATCATCTCCCTGTGTACCCGGAATAAAACCAAAGTCAAAAGGAAAGACTAAGCCAGCCGGCAAGGTTTTATGAAGTCTGAAAAGTCTCAGCGCTTCATCATATTTATATTTTTCACTACTGCCTTTTGGTGTTTCAATAATAATGTCCATAATTAATATTTTATAGAAAGTATATAACCAGGGCTACAAAAAATCAGCCACAACATAGAATGTTGCCGGTTACCGGTTTCCGGGAACTGGAAACTGGTAGCTGGGTTGTTCAATAAAAATTTTTACCTCGTGGGATTTACCATCGTTTTGCAGGAATATAACCTTACTGTTTTCCTCCGTACCATCAATCACTATTTTAAGGGTAGTTTTATTAGCCGGATGAGTTTGTACAAACTCTATATTATACATGGTATCCATGTAACGGTAATTTATTTTTACAGAAGACCATTCGGAAGGTATACAAGGTGTAAAACTTAAACTATTGCTTTTACGGTTGAGTCCCAAAAATGATTCAATGATCAATTGGTACATCCATCCGGCAGAACCTGTATACCATGTCCATCCTCCGCGACCTTTATGTCTTTTTACTCCATATACATCCGCAGCTATAACATAAGGCTCTACTTTGTATTGCGTAATGGACTGAAGATCGGCTCCATGATTTATTGGATTGATCATCTGCAACAGCTCCCATGTTTTTTGCTTATCCCCAGATGCAGCAAAGGCCATTACCAGCCATATGGCAGCATGAGTATATTGTCCCCCGTTTTCTCTTACTCCCGGCACATAGCCTTTTATATATCCGGGGTTCATGTTTGATTTATCAAATGGAGGTGTAAACAATTGTATGATCTGATCTTCTCTGCGAACCAGGTATTTATCCGCCGATTGCATCGCTTTGAGAGAACGAACAGGGTCACCAGCTTTTGACAATACCGACCAGCTCTGTGCAATTGAATCTATTTTGCACTCATCATTAATAGCAGAGCCCAGTGGCGTGCCATCATCAAAATAAGCACGGCGCCACCATTCGCCATCCCAGGCATGCTGATGAATATTTTTACGCAATTGTTCAGCCTGTTGATTACATTTTTCTGCAAATACAGTATCGTTTTTCAGTTTTGCTACTTCAATGAAACGTATTAAAATATCATAAAGGAAGAATGCAAGCCATACGCTTTCTCCTTTTCCATGCTGGCCTACTTTGTCCATACCATCATTCCAGTCGCCCGATCCGATAAGTGGTAATCCATTTACTCCAAAACGAAACCCGTGTTCTATCGCTTTTACACAATGTTCATATAAAGTAGCAGACACATCGGATTTTATAGGAAGGTCATAATAGGATTCTTCGTCTGCATTTAATAAACGTCCTTCCAGGAAATGAATAGGCTCTTCCAGCAGATGTGTATCACCTGTCATTGCAACGTAGCGGCTTGTTACTAATGGCAACCATAAGAAATCATCTGAGCAGGTTGTACGAACACCCCTTCCTGCCGGTGGGTGCCACCAATGCTGAACATCGCCTTCTTTAAACTGTCTTGATGCGGCTAACAGAATTTGTTCTTTTGCAAATTGCGGTTTTGTATGCATTAAGGATAATACATCCTGTAGCTGATCACGGAATCCAAAAGCTCCGCCCGATTGATAAAAACCACTGCGGGCCCAGATACGGCAAGCCTGGGTCTGGTAATTCAACCAGCCATTGGCCAATATATTTATTGCAGCATCAGGTGTTTCTATCTGCACAGCTTCCAATGTTTCCTGCCAGTATTGACGAACTTTAACCAATGCTTTCTGAGCAACACCACTACCTTCAAAATTGCGGATGATAGCTAATGCTTCATGTAAATTTTTTCCTGCACCAAGCCGGAATACAACCTGGTGTTCTTCATCATCCGACAGTTCAAATCCTACCTGTATTGCTGCACAAGGATCCAATGCAGCTCCTGTCTTGCCGGAGAGTTTTGTTCTATGCATAGCCTCAGGATTGCTTAATACGCCATTTCTACCAATGAACTCCGCACGGTCTGTTGTAAAAGATTTATTAAGCCCATCGACATCAAAAAAAGCGACCCTGTTTTCAAATTCAGTGTTGTAAGCATTTCTCGCCAGGATAGCGCCACTGCGCAGATCCATTTCAGTTATAATATGCATCAATGATCTTGAACGGAGATCTCCTAATACCCATTCTATATAGCCGGTAACGGAGATACGGCGAAGTCTCCCGGATTTATTGCGAATATTCAAAACGATAAACTTAACCGGTTCTTCAATATCCGTGTACATGCGCATTTCAGATTCTATTCCATCTTCACTGTGTTCAAAACTGCTGTATCCAAAACCATGACGGGTAATATAGGGCGACTTTCCGCGGCTGGGGAGAGGAGCCGGTGACCAGAACCTTCCGCTTTCTTCATCACGAATATAAAAAGCTTCTCCTTTCAGATCTGTTACCGGATCATTATTCCAGGGAGTAAGCCGCAATTCATGTGCATTTTCAACCCAGGTATACGATTGACCACTTTCAGAAACTATACATCCAAACCGGGGATTGGCTAAAACATTTATCCAGGGAGCCGGTGTAGACTGAGTAGCAGTAGTAGTGATGACATATTCTTTACCATCTTTTGAAAAACCTCCATACCCGTTAAAGAACTGCAGATCGGTGGGTGGTGTAACGGCTGTATAAAGAGAGGACGGAAATTTACTCGGGCTAAAAAAGGGCACCGTTGTTTTTAATTTGGTTCGCCCGGATATCTGTTCTTCCAACGTTCCCCGCCGGTCTGAAATTACTACATGCGCTACTGTCTGAAATAATATGCGATCCTCATTTGATATCTGGTCTGCTGAACGAATAAATATACCGCCAGGTTGTTCCCTGGAATCAATAGATATACCCGGCGAAACAAGTCCCTGTATCTGGTTATGTAAAACCTGGCGGTAACCGCCATGATCTTCATTCCATATTACAAGATCAACAAGCAATCCTTTCAGTCGCCAGTAAGCATGCGCCTGTACCAGTTGCTTTACCATTTCGATATTGGAAGAATCTTCAATTTGCAAAAGAACGATCGGCAGATCTCCCGAAATAGAATAACTCCACAGTCCTGATTGCCCCCGTTGATTTTTTAGAATAACGCCGGGATCTGTTCGCAAAGAGGCATTGGCAAAAATAATTGAACCTGCAAGACGGGAATATAATTGTGCATCCGATTCGATGGCATTTATCTGTCGTAGTATGACCTGGCTATGTGTCCATGCTAGTTCGAGTACACGGTTGATAAGATGACGGTCCTGGTATCTTTCTATCAATATATTGCAGGTGTCTTTGGTCTCTGCTATACCAAAGATCATATCAATGGTAGCAGATTCATAAGGTTCAAGTACTATCCGGTATTGGATCGAAACAACAGGGTCCAGTACTGAACCACTGCTGCCGGACAGCGGAGTGGATTGATTAAGTATTTTAGGTTCATTAATTGAATTGCCGCGGCCAATAAACTGGTCTCTGTCGGTTTCATAAGAAACATTCTTTATTTCTGCATCATGAACTTTCATTAAATGAAACATCCATGGATTGTTTTCGCTATCAGAACGTGGCCTTCGGGTACATAAAATCGCATTACGTTGTTCATTGATCTCCGTTTGTACAAAAAGATTACTGAAAGCAGGATGCATTTCATCACCAACAGAAGATGCTAAAACTACTTCTGTGTAGCTGGTTATTTCAATGGTTCTTTTTTTGCGGCTGCGGTTAGTGATATGTACTCTGCGTAATTCAATATCATCTTCCGGTGATACGACGATCTCAGTATGTGTTTCAAGCGATAGATCCCGGCGACGAAATTCTGCACGTCCCTGCGAAAAAACGGCTTCATAATTATCACCCTCTTTCAAAGTAGGTTGAAAGGCTGTGGACCATGATACATTATTATCAAGATCTCTTATATAACAGAACGTCCCCCAATTATCACAGGTACTATCCTCACGCCAACGTGTTAATGCCAGGTTTTTCCAACGGCTATAACCGCCACCGGCATTGGTAACCATAACGTGATACCTTCCGTTTGATAATAATTGTACTTCCGGTGTAGTGGTATTGGGAGTATTCAGCACACGCATAAAACCATTGGTTCCAGGTGTGACGCTGGTATCGGCTTCGTGAACACTTGGAGAATAGAACGTAGTGACCCTTGGAATTCTTTCCTGCAATAACAGCAATGCCGATTTTACCTGTACATCTGATTCAAAACGCTGCTGCATCGGTTTAGATTGAAGAAAATGACTAATAGATAACAAACTCATACCCTGGTGGTGTGCCATAAAAGAGTTTACTACCGAATAGCTTTGTTTACGCAGCAACCGCGATGGTGTATAATCTATCGCTTCAAAAAAACCAAACTTACCTTCAAATCCTTCTTTCTTTAATACCAGTAAATTTTCGTAGGAGTCTTTTGGCGCCACCATTAAACCCATTACCGTTGAGTAAGGTGAAATAACAAGGTCTTCAGCCAGACCACGTTTGAATCCAAGGCCCGGCACACCAAATGGATGGTACTGGTAGTTTAAATTAGCATCTACCATATTATACCCCGATTCTGAAATTCCCCAGGGAACCCCACGTTTCCGCCCGTATTCCATTTGTTTTTGAATAACGGCTTTGGTGGTTTGATCAAGCAAAGTATTTTCATACGTAGGCATTACTAAAAGCGGCATCAGGTATTCAAACATCGAACCGCTCCACGAAAGAAGGATAGGCGTAGTGCCTACATTAGTAAGCTGGCGGCCTAATGCAAACCAGCTTTGTTGCGGAAGTTTACCCTGGGCTATCGCAACAAAAGTTGTCAGCCTTGCTTCTGAAGCAAGGAGGTCATAATAGCTGTTGTCTTTCCTGTGCTCGTCAACATTATAGCCAATCGTTAGCAGGTGTTGTGATCTGTCGTATAAGAAATCATAATCTATATTGGCAAGCTGGGAACATTTTATTTCCAGTTGCTCAATCATAAGAACTATTCCTTTGGCACGTCTTCCCGCCTCAGTAATAGCAGCCCTGTAATTGCTCAGCCATTCATTTTCATCTTCCGTGTTATCGGCTGCATAAAGATTATTGATCTTATGCAATAATATTTGTTCAATTTTTGATAACTGGTTTATGGTTGGTATTCCTGGTAAAGAAGGTATAAGTTTTTCAAATTTGGCAGGAGCGGCAGGCAGGTACAGCCATGGAATATATATGTCCAGGTCATTCTTTATATTCTTTATGTGTGCAAATATTTTTTGTATCCACCAGTCAGCCTCAGTTTCCGGATCGGTATCAAGCTCAACAAAAATTTTCGTCAACGATTGTTCAAGGATATCCAGATAATTTTTTACGCTTTCAGGATTTTCAAGATTCAGTTGATAATTATTTCTCAATTCCTGCAGGAATTTTTGCAGATCTGTTTTTTTTATTTTTTCTGATAATATCCGTACTTCATCTACCAATCCTTCAAACATATTTTCATCAACGATCTTTTTTCCCGGGATTGAAATCAATCCTTGTTTCAACGTTATCAGGTGGCCTGTCAGGTTTCCGCTGTCCACAGTGGAGATATACCTGGGACTGAGCGGTGTTAAAGTCCTTGTATCATACCAGTTATACAAATGGCCCCTGTACTTTTCCATGCGCTGCATGGTAGTAAGGGTATTGGAAGTAAGATCAATCAGTTCCCCCGCCGTAATATATCCAAAATCGTAAGCAGAAAGATTAGCCAGCAATGAAAGCCCAATGTTTGTTGGCGATGTCCGGTGAGCAATTCGTTCTACGGGCTGTTCCTGGTAATTGTCAGGCGGCAGCCAGTTATCATCCTGTCCAACAAAGGTTTCAAAGAATGCCCAGATTTTTCTTGCCAGCATCCGGAGATAAATGGTTTGTTCTCTCGTTATGTCAATTTTTTTCTCTTTGAATGGGCGACTTATATACCAGGCAATGAGAGGCGAAAGAGACCAGGTGATCAGGAAAGGAAGAATTTTAAAAAGGGTTACCGGGTTAAGAATTACTAAATAAGTAAAAAGTGTCAACGCAAGAAATGGAGCGAACCACATGACCTTATAGGCGTTGGTAATATTTTTTTCATTGCTGGAATTGCTATAAGGACTCCACTGCAAAAGATTTTTTCGTGAAATAAACATTCGCCATAAGGTTCGCAATATGGCATCAGCATTATTATAAACTTCATAGGGAAGGCAAATAAAATCAATCGCATGCTGAAACAGGCTATCTTTTAAAGAACGGCTGGTATAAATAAAATGCTGAACAAAAACCACATCAGGGGGCTTTCTGTAAAGTTGCCAGCCAAAATTGACCAGGCTGGGAAGAAAAATTATCAGCAACACTGAAACAGTCCAGAACAGTGGGTTGGGAGAAATAAGCCAGCTGAATAAAAGAAGGAGTAACAGCGATAAGGGAATAAGGCTGCGGCGCAGGTTATCAAATATTTTCCACTTTGAAAGTAATGTAAGTGGATTTTTATGGATCCGCCTATCCATACCCGGTACAAAAGGTAATAGCCAGCTTGCAATTTGCCAATCACCTCTTATCCACCGGTGGCGGCGTTGCATATCCGTAATATACGAGGAGGGATATTCTTCATATAACTGCAGATCAGTTACTAATCCCGCCCGTGCATAAGCTCCTTCAAGCAGGTCATGACTTAATATACGGTTTTGCGGAAACCTTCCTTTTAATGTTTTTTCAAAAGCTTCTACATCATAAATCCCCTTTCCAATAAAGGAACCTTCTTCAAACAGATCCTGGTATACATCAGAGGTTGCTTTTGTGTAAGGGTCAGTGCCGGGTTCATTGCCATGCACTTTTGAATAAATAGAACTGCCGGCAATATGTAAACTATTGGATACACGTGGCTGAAGTATGGTATATCCTTCTTTAACCCTTTTTTTCTTTGAATAATAGATAGGATGGTTCAATGGATGAGCCATGGTAGCGGCCAGTTTCCATGCAACATCACGGGGCAACTGGGTATCTGTATCAAGAGTAATTACATATTTTATACTCGTATATATTTTTTCTTCTCCAATGATCACAGAAAAAAAATTGTTACCGTCACCTTGTAACAAAGCATTCAGATCACTCAATTTTCCACGTTTGCGTTCAAATCCCATCCACAGTTTATCCCGTTTATTCCAGATACGTGGACGGTGAAAAAGGAAAAAGGTATCATTGTCAGGCCTTTCATATTTTTTATTTAATTCAATGATTTTGCTTTTAATGAATTGCAATAATGGCTCGTCTTCTTCAAGCGTTTCTTCCTTTGCATCTTTGAAGTCTGTTAATAAAGCAAACGAAAGATTGGCATCCCTGTTAGCCAGGAAACGAACTTCAAGGTTTTCAATAAGATCAGCAATGCCCAAACTATTATTCAGCATGGTGGGGATGACAATCATTGTACGGTAATTGTCAGGTATCCCTTTTGAAAAATCCATCCGGGGCATTAAGCAGGGTCTTGTTAGTATTGTAGATAGCCAGTTGATGACGGAGATGGCTAATTGGCTTGTTGCTAAAACCGATAAGATAGAAATAACCCACAATTTCCAACCGGTGAAACCTTCAGCCCCGGCTTTAGAAATAAGGCCCCAGCATAATAATGCGGTTAAGCAAATAATGCTGAAAGAATAAATAAAAAAAGGAATTTGGGTGATTAGCTTCCGGCAGGTTTCAATATAAGGAACCCGCATTTTAGCAAGTTTCTCTGCTCTTTTCAATCCCTTACCTTTCAAATAGTACCCTACATGACTTATTCGCTGATTACCATTTTTTTCCGCACCTTCATTTGAAAGGTTAACAATTATGTCAGCTACTTCCTGCTCTGACAGATCACTGTATTTAGCGATTTTCTCAACTACGTGGCGATAATGATCCCGTGTATAAAAATCCATGTCAGGATATACACCGGCAGCATCTTTGCGAAGGACCTGTTCTACTATACTGGTAGCTTCTACAAATTCACGCCAATCACTAGTGCCTAAAAACCGAAGGCTGCTAATGCTGTTGCTGATAGATACCTGGTCAGCTGCTTGTTTTTGGTTTTCCTGCTGTACCAGGTCCATGCTTGTTAACCCATGTTCAGATAATGTTTGTTCAAGCCAACTGATAGCCAGTGTCAATGAACTGCCTTTTTCCTGCAGTCTCCTTGTTAATTCAGCTACAAACGAACTTTCCATGGGAGGTTTTGCTCTTGCCATGTCAGCAATTACCAGCACCATGTTTTTAGGATCTTTTACAGCAACATTTATCAATTCGTCGGCCCAATGATCGGCGGATGCTTTATTTGATATATCAATTGAAATTTGAATTGACAGGCGGCGTAAATTTTCAAGAAGGGCTAGCCTGAGCATAATTGGAATCGCCCACAGTTCGCCCAATTTTAAAGAATTGATCGTTTGATAAGCAGCAACAAAACCGGAAAGATTTTGAAGGTTAACATGCCCGTCACTGTGGGAAATAATTTCCACAGCTATATCATAAACCCGTGGCAAGCCGGCGGATGCACCTTTTGAAAGTTGCGGCAACCCTTTACTATATCCTTTTGGTAAATGCTTTTTCGCAGTATAAATCTGTTCTTCAATAAGATAAAAATTATCCAGGAGCCATTCTGCCGCGGGTACAATTCTATTATTTTCTTTTACCGTTTCTGTTACAATGGAATGAACTTCCAGTAATATGCTTTCGTTCTCATCTAATCGTTTCAGTAGCTGTTCAGAAGGTTGTTGCGTAGTCAGCGTATGTTTTGCTGCAAGTGTTTTAGCATGTTGTTCTAATTGTTCTTCTGTAAAAATCTCAGAACGTAAAGGAAGACTCTCGTCAGCATTTTTAGTATTCCTTGTATCTGTAAAGAAAGGCTCAATTATATTTTTTTTGAACTTGGAAATAGCCTGGGGGAGCATCTCAAAGAGGTCTTTTTGCCGGTTTTTTCTTTGATCTCCTTTCATTGCTTATAAAACTTTGTTGAATTTTAAATAGTTGAAAATTGACAGCGGATTATTTTGCTATATATATGCGAATATCATGCCTTTATATACCGGATATGATATATATGGACTAATGAAATATGAGCTACCATGCAAGACTTGTTATACCATCTTGATTTACAAAATAGCCCAACGGGCTATGGGGAAATCTTAGATGGTATTATGCCGACAGTATAAACTATTGAACTAAAATATACTTCACTTCGGTATTATTAAACGATACACTTTTTAAAACTGAATGGATCTGGTAAATTATCGTCATACATTTACCGCTCAATCTACTTGATTTGTAGCAGGAATGATTTTATTGTTTTTATCCTTTGCCATCAGCATTTTTTTTTAACTAAGAAACTGGGGTTGAAAATAATTTTTCAAAAAAATATTTTTCGGAAGAAGCGACTATTTACTAAACTCAAATACTGGTTTAAACGGGTTGTTCCACCCGTTTTTCCGGTAAGCCAATAATAAAACTGGAACCTTTATCAGGTTCGCCTTTAGCTACGATAAAACCATTATGTTTTTCAACGATCTTTTTACAGATTGACAAGCCAACGCCTGTTCCTTCAAATTCGTGATAACTATGTAATCTTTTGAATACTACAAATATTTCATCTGCATGCTTATCATCAAAGCCGATCCCATTGTCCGTAACAGTTATTTTATAATAACCATTGCTGTGCGGACTGTTGGTGTACCGGTTTATTTCCGGTTGCCGCATTTTTTCAGCTTGTATATTTATAACAGGTGAAATGTCTTTTTTCCGGAATTTAATTGCATTGTTGATCAGGTTATAAAATAATTGTTGTATCAAGCTGGGTATAACCTGTATAATGGGCAGCCCATCCATGTGAATGTGCGTATGCGTTTTTTCAATTTCGATCTCCAGTTCAGTCATTGCTTCTTTCACCAGCGTATTCAGGTCTGTTTTTTTAAAGTCGGATGCAGCCAGCGAATGCCTGGAAAAACTGAGCAAATCATTGATGAGAGATTGCATCCGCCTGGAAGAGTCGATTATTTTTTTAAAATACTTTTCAGTTTCTTCGTTATGATCTCTTTTCGTCAAAATCTTGTCACTGAATACCTGTATTTTACGAAGAGGTTCCTGCAGATCGTGTGAAGCAACATAAGCAAACTGATCAAGCTCTTCATTCATGGCTTTCAGGTGTACATTGTTTTCTACCAGTTTTTCATTCAGTTGTTTTACTTTTTCTTCTGAAGCCTTTCGTTCTTCTATCTCTTTCTGCAGTGATTGATTGGCGGCCAGCAATTTTTTTTCATGCTGCTTCAACTGGTGATTTTTCCTGTACAATTCTACGAACACGCCTACTTTAACCCGTAGCAAATCGGGGTTGATAGGTTTATAAATATAATCTACCCCGCCGGTTCTGTATCCTTTGAAAATAATCTCTTCATCATAGTTGTGCGCAGTAATAAAAATGATTGGTATCTCTTTCAGTTTATCTCTTTCATAAATAATGGCTGCCGTTTCAAACCCGTTAAGGTCGGGCATCTGCACATCCATCAGGATCAGGGAAAAATCATGTTGCTGCAATAATATTTTCAAAGCACCCCGGCCGGAATTGGCCTTGACAATTGTATAATTATCTTTTTCCAGTATGGCCTCTATTGAAAAAAGATTGTCCTCCCTGTCATCTACTACAAGAATCTTTATATCAGATTTAGAAAGCGATTGTGGTATGGTGGTTGACTTCATCGGCTTCTATTTATACAACCATACTCTCATGAGTGATAGCAACTGGTCAATCTTTACAGGTTTAGTAATATAATCGGATGCGCCGGCTTCTATACATTTTTCGCGGTCACCTTTCATTGCTTTGGCAGTTACTGCAATAATAGGTAAGCCGGTATTCTTATGCTCCCGCCGTATTTTTTGAGTTGTCTCATATCCATCCATTTCCGGCATCATAATATCCATCAACACTATGTCTATATCATGATTATCATCCAGGATATTCATAGCTTCCTGGCCGCTCTCAGCCGTGATAGTATGTATATTATATCGTTCAAAGGCGGTAGTCAGGGCAAACAAATTACGAACATCATCATCTACTACCAATACTTTCTTATGGGTCAATACATCATTTTTAGATCTCAGGTTTTCGATCAGCTTTCTTTTTTCAGGTAAAAGGTCTTTATGATCTATATGCAGCAACATTATCGTTTCTTCAAGTAATAGGTCAAGAGATGTGACATCTTTCAATAAAATACGGTTGGCATATTGCTTGAGCTGTGTTTTTTCTTTTGGTGAAAAATCTTTTGCTGAATAGATCAGTATCGGCATCATCTGGGTTTTAATGATACTGCTGATCTCGGTTACTAATTCGAATCCGCCAATATCGGGTAGCATATAATCAACAATAACGCAATCGTATTCTTTTTTCCTGATCAGCTCCAGTGCCCCAAGCCCTGAATTTACGATCCCGATATTGATCAAATCGCCATTGTCCAGTATTTTAGCTACCTGTGAAGAATCTAATTCGTTGTCTTCAACGATCAATAATCTTTTTTGTTTTATCTCGTGATATTTCACAATATCATTGAACAATGTATTCAGCGTTCCCATCTTAAGTGGCTTCAGATTAAAACTCCTGGCGCCACGATGCATAGCCAGTAAGCGATTTTCTTCACCGGATATAAGATGTACAGGAAGATGCCTGAAATTAATATCGTTTTTAAACAAGTCAAGTACCCGCCATCCGCTGGCATCAGGTAGTTTTACATCCAGTGTTACGGCTATCGGATTAAACTTGTTTAAAAGATCGAATACACTGCCAAAATTAGTAGCCACTACTATCCGCAGATCCATTTCATGCGCCTTCTCAATCATAATTTTTGCAAACCGGATATCATCTTCTACTACCAGTACAACATTGTCTCCACTAACAATATTATTTCTATCATCTCCCATTTCGTTGATGATCTCATTCAATGCGTCCAGGTCTTTTGTTTCACTTACCTTAACAGTAGGAACCGATTGTAATGCTGCATTCATTTCAATGCCTTCAGCCAGTTTATATTCGCTTACTTTTAAGTTGCTTTGTTTTTCTCTTCTTACCAATGCCGGATCATAATCTATTGGCAGGTATAAAGTGAAAACACTTCCTTCGCCAACTTCACTTTGTAATTCAATAGATCCACCCAACAGATCAGCAAGACCACGACTGATAGAAAGCCCTAACCCGGTACCTCCATACTTGCGGCTGGTGGAACCTTCTGCCTGCTGAAAAGCTTCAAAGATGATATTTTGTTTGTCCCTGGAAATACCGATGCCGCTATCTTTTATTTCAAAAGCAACCACTCTTTTTGCATTGTCCAGGCTGGCATTGCTTTGGCGCCAGCTTTTATTTGCTTCATATATCCTGAATTTAACTTCACCTTTTTCAGTAAACTTGAATGCATTCGATAAAAGATTTTTAAGTATCTGGTTAAGCCGCTGCGCATCTGTTTCCAGGCTTTTGGGAAGCGTTTCATCCAATTCAATTTTGAACCGGAGATTTTTATTTTCAGAAATATGTTTAAATGTGGTTTCAACAAATGTGGTGATCTCGTGAAAAGGAAGGTTAATGAAATCAGTGGAGATATAACCAGATTCAATTTTGGAAAGATCAAGAATATCATTGATCAACTGGATAAGATCATCACCGCAACTATGAATTGTTTTGGCATAACTTACTTGTTTTTCATTCAGGTTGCCATCATGATTTTCATATAACTGCTGTGCAAGTATCAGCAATGAATTCAATGGCGTACGCAATTCATGCGACATATTAGCCAGGAACTCTGATTTGTATTTTGAAGTAAGTTGCAATTGTTCCGCTTTTTCTTCCAGCGATAACCTTGCTTCTTCCACTTCCTTGTTCTTGTCTTCTACTTCCTCTTTTTGTTTTGCAAGCAGGTGTGCTTTGTCCTGCAACTCATCATTGGTTCTTCTCAGTTCTTCTGTCAGGGTTTGGGATTGTACCAACAGGCTTTCTGTCCGGGTATTTGCTTCAATCGTATTTAATACGATCCCGATATTTTCCGTTAATTGGTTCAATACATCAAGGTGTGTTTCTGTAAATGAATCAAAAGAGGCGAGTTCGATAACAGCTTTAATTTCTTTTTCAAAAAGTACTGGCAAAACCACCAGGTTGACAGGCGCTGATTTACCAAGCCCCGAACCGATCTTCATATAATTTTTAGGAACATTGGTCAGTAGGATACGTTCTTTTTCCATGGCGCATTGGCCCACCAGTCCTTCGCCCAACGCAAATTCCTGTGCTATTTTCGCTTCATTACCATATGCGTAAGCGGCAAATAATTTTAGTTTTGGATTTTTAAAATTTTCATCCTGCTCCAGGATATAAAACATTCCTTTTTGCGCATTTACTACCTGCGCCAGTTCTGAAAGAATACGACGTGTAACCGTGTTCAGGTCTTTTTGCCCCTGCAACATCTGTGTGAATTTGGCAAGATTTGATTTCAACCAGTCCTGCTCCTGGTTTTTCAATGTTGTTTGTTTCAGGTTGCCGATCATCTGGTTGATGGTATCTTTCAATTCTTCTACCTCACCTTTGGCTTCTACCCTGATCATTTGAGTCAGGTCACCCTGGGTAACCGCTGAAGCCACATCGGAGATGGCCCTTACCTGTGTGGTAAGATTTTGCGCCAACTGGTTTACATTTTCTGTAAGATTTTTCCAGATACCCGATGCGCCGGGTACCGATGCCTGGCCACCTAATCGTCCTTCAACGCCAACTTCACGTGCCACATTGGTTACCTGGTCAGCAAACACAGCCAGTGTATCAATCATTTCATTGATGGTATCAATCAACTGCGCTACCTCACCACGGGATACGATAGATAATTTTTGTTTCAGGTTACCGGTAGCAACCGCTGTCACTACTTTCGCAATACCCCGCACCTGGTTGGTAAGGTTGGATGCCATCATGTTCACCGAGTCGGTCAGATCTTTCCATGTACCTCCTACACCCTGTACCTCGGCCTGTCCACCCAGCTTACCTTCTGTACCTACTTCCCTTGCTACTCTTGTTACCTCATAAGCAAAAGAGTTTAACTGATCCACCATTATATTGATGATATTCTTCAGATCGAATATTTCTCCCTTTACATCAATGGTTACTTTTTTATTTAAGTCACCGGATGCTACTGCCTTTGTTACTTCAGCTATATTACGAACCTGTGCTGTCAGGTTACCCGTCATTTGATTCACAGAATCGGTTAAGTCTTTCCAGGTTCCTGCTACACCCGGTACAAAAGCTTGTCCACCCAGTTTGCCATCCGTACCTACTTCTCTTGCCACACGGGTTACTTCCGATGCAAAGGCACGAAGCTGATCCACCATCGTATTCAATGTCTCTTTCAATTGCAATATCTCACCACGAACGTCAACAGTAATTTTTCTTGACATATCACCATTAGCCACAGCGATCGCCACTTCAGCGATATTTCGCACCTGGCCTGTCAGGTTAGATGCCATCTGATTCACAGAGTCCGTTAAATCTTTCCATGTTCCGCCTACTCCCGGTACGTTTGCCTGCCCTCCTAATTTACCTTCTGTACCTACTTCACGGGCCACACGGGTAACTTCCGACGCAAAAGAACGGAGCTGTTCCACCATCGTATTGATGGTATTTTTTAATTCAAGTATCTCACCTTTTACATCCACTTCAATTTTCCTTGACAAATCACCATTCGCTACCGCTGTTGTTACTTCCGCAATATTTCTTACCTGGGAGGTAAGATTGGATGCCATTTTATTTACGGAATCCGTTAAATCTTTCCAGAGACCTTCAACACCTGGTACATCAGCCTGGCCACCCAATTGTCCTTCGGAACCTACCTCACGGGCAACACGGAATACCTCGGAACCGAATGAATTCAATTGATCCACGAGAGTATTAATAGTATTTTTCAACTCAAGAATTTCACCTTTTACATCTACGGTCATCTTTCTTGACAGATCGCCTTTTGCCACAGCAGTAGTTACCTCAGCGATATTACGAACCTGGGCAGTAAGATTTGATCCCATCTGATTTACTGAATCCGTTAAGTCTTTC
>JAKFEJ010000331.1:0-2435 GCA_036675745.1 Chitinophagaceae bacterium
GTATTCAATGTCTCTTTCAATTGCAATATCTCACCACGAACGTCAACAGTAATTTTTCTTGACATATCACCATTAGCCACAGCAATAGCCACTTCAGCGATATTTCGCACCTGACCTGTCAGGTTGGATGCCATCTGATTCACAGAATCCGTTAAATCTTTCCATGTTCCGCCTACTCCCGGTACGTTTGCCTGCCCACCTAATTTACCTTCTGTACCTACTTCACGGGCCACACGGGTAACTTCCGATGCAAACGACCGAAGTTGTTCCACCATCGTATTGATGGTATTTTTCAATTCAAGTATCTCACCTTTTACATCCACTTCAATTTTTCTTGATAAATCACCATTCGCTACCGCTGTTGTTACTTCCGCAATATTTCTTACCTGGGAGGTAAGATTGGATGCCATTTTATTTACAGAATCCGTTAAGTCTTTCCAAAGACCTTCAACACCTGGTACATCAGCCTGGCCACCTAATTGACCTTCGGAACCTACCTCACGGGCAACACGGAATACCTCGGAACCAAATGAATTCAATTGATCCACGAGAGTATTGATTGTATTTTTCAACTCAAGAATTTCACCTTTTACATCTACGGTCATCTTTCTTGACAGATCGCCTTTTGCCACAGCAGTAGTTACCTCGGCGATATTACGAACCTGCGCTGTAAGATTTGATCCCATCTGGTTTACAGAATCCGTTAAGTCTTTCCAGGTACCACCTACGCCCTGTACTTTTGCCTGTCCACCCAGTTTACCTTCGGTACCTACTTCGAGTGCCACACGGGTTACTTCTGATGCAAAAGAGTTTAACTGATCCACCATTGTGTTAATGGTGTTTTTTAATTCAAGCAGTTCTCCCGCTACGTTCACCGTAATTTTTTTGGAAAGGTCACCTGTTGCTACTGCTGTTGTTACATCAGCGATGTTACGTACCTGCGCAGTAAGGTTGGATGCCATCAGGTTTACTGATTGGGTAAGATCTTTCCAGGTACCACCTACATCCTGCACATTTGCCTGCCCGCCGAGTTTACCTTCTGTACCTACTTCAAGTGCCACACGGGTTACTTCCGATGCAAAAGAGTTTAACTGATCCACCATTGTATTGATGGTATTTTTCAATTCAAGGATCTCACCTTTTACATCCACCGTGATCTTTCTTGATAAGTCACCTTTTGCCACAGCCGTTGTTACCTCTGCGATATTTCTTACCTGTGCCGTCAGGTTCGATCCCATCTGGTTTACTGAGTCAGTCAGATCTTTCCATACACCGCCGATTCCTTTTACTGTTGCCTGCCCGCCCAATTTACCTTCGCTACCCACTTCTCTTGCTACACGGGTAACCTCAGCAGAGAAAGAGTTTAACTGATCCACCATCGTATTGATGGTATTTTTCAATTCAAGAATTTCACCTTTTACGTCAACAGTAATTTTTCTTGACAGGTCACCTCTTGCTACCGCCGTTGTTACTTCCGCAATATTTCTTACCTGGCCTGTCAGGTTAGATGCCATTTGATTTACCGAGTCGGTCAGATCCTTCCACGTACCGGCAACACCTTTTACTTCGGCTTGTCCACCCAATTTACCATCAGTACCCACTTCACGGGCCACACGGGTTACCTCGGACGAGAAAGAATTGAGCTGATCCACCATTGTATTAATGGTATTTTTCAGTTCAAGAATTTCACCCTGTACATCCACTGTGATCTTTTTACCCAAATCACCTTTTGCTACCGCTGTAGTTACCTCGGCAATATTTCTTACCTGTGCGGTAAGATTGCCTGCCATCTGGTTTACGGAGTCGGTCAGATCTTTCCATACACCTGCTACTCCTTTTACTTTTGCCTGTCCACCCAGTTTTCCTTCGCTACCCACTTCTCTTGCCACACGGGTAACCTCCATGGAAAATAAATTTAATTGTTTCACCATGTCATTTACTTCGGCAGCGATTTTCGCAAACTCACCTTGTAAAATGTGGTCGCCAATCTGTAACGGCATTTCCTGGGAGAGATTCCCTTTTGCCACCGAGCTGATAACGTGAGCTATTTCAATAGTGGGATGAACAAGATCGGATATAAGACTATTAATAGAATCAACGCTGGAAGACCATGAACCTTTTGCATATCTTGGCAATGACACCCTGTGGTTAAGATGTCCTTTTTTTCCTATCGTGTTCCTGGCCTGTTCCAATTCTTCTACCAGTGCTTCGTTCAAAGAAATTATTTCATTTAATGTATCATAGATTTTTCCGTTTAACCCGATCCTGTCCATGGGCATACGAACCGTGAAGTTTCCATGTCTTACTTCCGAAAGTATCCTTAGTAATTCGCGGTTGTCCAATTGGTCGGTATAAGCAGTATCATCCGTTTTAATAACATGACCGGTCTTACCATTGGTCTTCGTCTTACCATTGGTCTTCTCTATTTTTTTTGA
>JAKFEJ010000660.1:0-16358 GCA_036675745.1 Chitinophagaceae bacterium
AGTATCCAGCATCCAGCATCACTCATTATTCACTTCTTTTTCCAGGATCACAAACTCCAACGGTTGTGCAGGAATTCCAAACCGATGATCAGTAGGGAAGGGTGCCCTTTCATCCGTTTGCCGGTAACCATTCCTTTCATACCAGGCGATCAGTTCATGCCGGAGAGAGATCACATTCATGAAAATTGAGTTACAATTATTTCCTTTTGCATAGTTATCGGCGGCTGCCAGCAATTGTTTGCCAATACCGGCTCCCTGCAACTGTGGCGAAACCGTCAGCATGCCGAGGTATAAGCCTCTTTCTTTTAGATGCAGGTACACGCAACCGGTGATACTCCCTTTTTCCGAAACATATTTCAATATAACGGCATCCGTATTTTCAATAATAGCTGTTAAGGTGGGTATATCGGTACGCAATTCACCTTGCAGCAGATCCGCTTCGGTCGTCCATCCTTTTTTAGAAGCTTCGCCACGATAAGCGCTATTAATAAGTGTTACCAGCGCCGGAATGTCTTGTATGCTGGCCGGAGAAACAGGCATGTGGTGAAGGTACAAATTTGATGATTGATTTTTATCCGGGTGAATGCCGGGGTGCATTTCAAATTGTCGCAGCGTTGCCGCTATACGCTATTGCAACAGAGGGAATGCCGCATCCCCTCCCGGGAGGGGAAGAAACAGTTTCGCATAAGGAAATTTCAATGGGGGTGGGTCTTCGTAATGCGACAATTTGAAATGCACCCAATGCTGGTAAAGTATAAAAAGTTATTTTAGCCAGAATTATTATCTTGTATTTTTAAAGACTTAAAATTTAACCACCATGAAGAGGTATTCCGTTCTTTTTCTTTTAGTAGTTACTGTATTTGTTTTTTCTTACTGCAGCAGTTCTAAAAAAGCTGTAGCTCCCACCGTGGAGAGCTCTAAACTGGTTTATGAAAACAGTATTCAAACGCTTATCGTTGGTAATTGCAGCCCTTGTCATATTCCGGAAAAAGGCGGACGTAAAAAGGCCTATGATAATTTTGCTAATGTAAAAACAGATATTGACGAAATAGTCCGTCGTATTGAACTTGATCCGCATGAAAAAGGATTTATGCCTTTCAAAAAAACAGCAAAGCTAAGCGACAGTACGATCGCTGTATTTAAACAATGGAAGGCTGACGGCTTGTTGGAAAAATAAATAAGTCTTTGTCGCTAACAGTAGTACCCTGTTCCTTGTATATAAACTTTCACTAAAATATATTTTTATGAGAAAGACAATAAACAAACCAGGCCGCAGGAACTTTATTAAAACGGCGACAGCGCTTACAACAGGGTTAACAGGCATTGCTGTATTTCCCCAAACCGGCTGGGCTATGAATAATAATCCGGAAGAGGGTATTCATATCATAGGTCCCAAAGAAGGATTTTCACCACAGGTAGGCACAATGGTTTCCATGATGAACTGGATGCGGGCTGTAGTATTGCGTTCGGTGAAGGATATGACAAAAGAAGAACTTGATTACTTGCACGATCCGAAGTCAAATACCATTGGCGCCATGCTGCTGCACCTGGCGGCAACAGAAGTTTTTTACAGGGCGAATACTTTTGAAGGAAGAGGGGATTATAATGATGATGAAAAAGCTAAATGGGGTGCTGCCATGAGCCTTGGCGATCAAGGCCGTGAAATGATCAAAGGCAATGATCTTAATTATTACCTTGATATTTTAAAAGAAACCCGTGAAAAAACAATAGCGGACCTCTCAAAAAGAGATGATAAATGGCTCATGACAGTAGACCCGCAATTTTTTGGTAACGAGCCTACCAACAATTATTGCAAATGGTTTCATGTTTGTGAACATGAGTCTAATCATAATGGACAGATCAAATGGATCAGAAGCAGGTTGCCGGGGGCTAAAGTAGGCAATGATTAAAAATCAGTGGTTTGTACTTTTTCAACCCCTTTTTTAATGATCCCGATCAAGTCAGATTTTTATAAAGGCCTATTGACATAGTGATTTTTTAGGACCATCAGTTATTCTTCCAGCAATATGTAGCATAAACACTACACGGCCCCTTCTATAAATATTACATACAAATGATGGCCTGTTCTATTTTTTACGGCCAGGCACTTTCGTTCCTTTACTATCTCTAATCAAAACAACCTTATTTGTAAAAATTTATACAATCGTTCCGTATGCGTCAACTAAAGATCGGGAAGTCCATTACTAACCGCGAATCAGCAAGCCTTGAAAAATACCTGCAGGAAATCGGGAGAGTACCGCTACTCACGATGGAAGAAGAAATTCAACTTACAACTTTAATTAAGCATGGCGATAAAAGAGCACTTGACCGGTTGGTCAAAGCTAATCTCAGGTTTGTAGTATCAGTTGCCAAGCAATACCAGGGGCAGGGGCTTTCATTACCGGATCTTATTAATGAAGGGAATATAGGGCTGATCAAATCAGTGGAACGGTTTGATGACACCCGCGGGTTTAAATTTATTTCCTTTGCTGTCTGGTGGATCCGCCAGAGTATTATAAAAGCTATCGCTGATAACGCCAGGCTGGTCCGTATGCCTCTCAATAAAGTAATACTAAGTTCCCGTATTCAAAAAGCAGGCTCTGTGCTGGAGCAGGAATTGGGAAGAGCTCCATCGGCTGAAGAACTTGCTGAAGCATTGGGTATGGAATTGCAGGAGGTAAATGCACAGCTTGAGATAAAAGATCGTCATGTAAGCCTGGATACTCCTTTTTCAGACGAAGAAGACGGCTCGTTAATAGATACACTTGAAAACAAAAATGCCGATCATACCGACAGAAAATTATACCACGCAGATTCTTTAAAACAGGAAATTGACCGCTCATTGCAAACACTTCCTGAACGGCACAAGATGATGCTTTGCTATTTCTATGGTATCGGTATAGATCATCCGCTAAGCCTGGATGATATTGGTCAGCGATTTAATATTACCCCCGAAAGAGTAAGACAGATCAAAGACAAAGCTCTTTCCAAATTAAGAGAAAGTCAGAATTTTAATATATTACGAACGTACTTGGGTGCTTAGTTGTATAAAAAAAATATTAATCGGAACGGGTATTTAGCCTGTAATTTTTTTATGAACCCAGCGACAATGCTACTATGATCGTCTGTTGCGACGCTCCGTTCAGGGTTCTGTTCTTTACTCAACAAAAGCGTCGCAGTTTACCCAGACACTGAGCTTGTCGAAGTGGAAGGGTCGCACTCTTCAACGTTCTGTTCGCTATTGAGCATATTCGAAAATAATGCACTAAATGTTGCTCCCGGTAATATACATCCGGCCCAGGTTTTTATAAAGTATAATCCTGCCCTGTGTTATAAGACGTGATTGTTACTAACTTATTTGTTTTGCTAAAACCATTGTACAATTCTTAGTTGAGTTGATCCTTATTTTTCTTATCTCCTGGTATTCGGGATCGTTATAGCAACTTAATGCTGCTTCCCTGGAAGGAAACCGGATAATTGCATTCATTGTCCGGGCTGTGCCTTCTATAGCAATGGCTGCAGTATCCGCTACTAATACCACTCCCCCATATTTCTGAATTAAAAGGGATGCCGCAGGGGGATATTTTTCAAACTCTTCTATATTTTCAATGTCGTAACTATTAATATAATATACGGTCATGTTATTCTTGGTTTATAAAATTGTAATCAATTGTTTTGTCAGTAAGTATAATCAGGAGCCGGAATGTTTTTACACCGGAGATACACGATGACTTGCCCACGATGGTGAGTAATATGATCCAATGTAGTAGTAAGGCCTTTGATAAGATCATCGCTAAGTTTTGTTTTGCCTATCGTTTCTTTTAATGAATCATAAGCATGGTTGAGATAACTGACAACTTCTTTCCTGTTTTTTTTGGTGGGGGTTGGAGCCCAATCAATTTTATTGCCTTTTACATAATTTTCCTCCCACCATCCAATTCCGTAAGCGATATGATGCAGTTGTTCCAGGAAATTCCATACTTCCGGTGTGGGTTTAAAGTCATAATCTTTCTCTGGCATTGCCGTGGCAACAGCTAATGTGTAATTCCGGGAGTTTTCCAATGTTGTCAATAAGTACTCTTTCATAAATGTATATGTTTATGACAAAGCTAAAAACAGGATATTACCTGAACTTAAGGAATCTTGCTCTTTTTTTCGCTGGCAGCAGGTGAGCTCCTGCGGCTTTTATCTTACTGCGTTAGTTGTTCTGAACTGCGATGGGGGGTAGTTATATTTTTTTCCAAAAGCAGCAGCAAAATATTCAAGGCTGTTGAACCCGGATGAGAAGCAAATATCCGTTACAGGAAGGGCTGTATTTTTTAATAACATTTCAGCATGTTTCAACCGCAGGTTCAACAGGTATTGATGTGGCGAATAAGAAGTAAATGTTTTGAAGATGCGGCTAAAATGAAAAGCGCTGATACAGCAATGGTCTGCTATTTCTTTCAAAGAAATATCATCCATAAAATGATCTGCTAAATAAGCTTTTGCTTTTTCAATAGTGGATAAATGATTTCTCTTTAACGTGTCTTTTAACCTGTCATTGGCCGTGCCGCCGGTGATAGTTTTCATTAGCAACTGAAAAAGTTCTATCACCAGTCCATCCATCTCTAATTTTATCACCCTGTTCCGAAGGCAATGGAAAAGTATTTGATGATGTAAATATTCCGTTTCAACACTTGTTTTCAGCAACAGCGAATGAAGATCATTATTATTAAAAAAATTGTTCCGGCCTTTGCTGTAATGTTCAGTGAATTCTATATAAAAATCTTTTTTCAATTCAAAGATCGTACACTCATCCGGAACAGTATGGGTATGGGTAACCGTATGTTCATAGCCGGGTTTAGTGATCAGTATTCGCCCGGTATGTGAGTCAAATGAATTGCGGAAGACATTAAAAAGAAAATTTCCCTGGCGGATAAAGCTGATGCAAAAAGCAGCGGCGTATTCAGGCCTGGAAGTATTACAGTCACTGCACCTGCATTTAAAATTCAGGATATGATAAAAATTGGAGTCGTATAAAGTATGAATATCCGCTACCATCCGGCAAAATTAAGCGCTAAAGTAAAAAGGGGAGATGGATAAGGTATTTAATTTTTCTGCAAAACGTGAATCAGCGAACGCCAGGTTCTGCGGAAAATGGCGTATGGAAAATCCTGGTGGATGCCGATACCAGCGAAGGCGCCAATGAAGAAGTATTCAGCAAAGCCAAACCATTGGAATAAAAAATACGGGTATCGCTACAGGCAATAAACCAGGAAAGGCCGACGAATTATTTTTATGGGCTTGCTTTTTGAAACAATTGGATTGAAAGAAGGCAAAACCAGAGCAGGAAGAAAAAGAAACTTATCTTTTGAATAATGGCCAGGTACTCAATCCAGCTCTTTGTATAATAAATATAATTATTCAAAAAGAACAGGAAAAGGCAAAGCAACCCTGTTATAAAAAGTATATAGGAACGATTTTTATATAACCCAGCCAGCGTTGCACTTATAGCGATAATACCCAATATCCCGGCGATATTAATAATCGTGTCATGAAAATCTGCCTGCAGGAATACGAGCATTCCTATCGACATTATTCCCGTATATTGAATTAGCTTTTTACTGATTGGCTTAAAAGCAAAAAGCCTGGGAACAAAATACCAGCATATAGCAATGCTCAAACAAAGAACCGCCATAGCAATAATGGCGACCGGTCTTGCCGTATTTGGCTCGCCATTCTCCGCAGGTGTGTCCAGGAGATCACACCAATAATTATGCATCCAGCTAAACCCTTTTGCATGCCTGTTGACCTCTGAACCGCCGGGATACTGCGCAACAGCGATGAAATAAAGAATGATAAAAAGAAAAATGCCAATAACAGGCAGAAGAAGTATGCGGCTATTTGATCGTTGAATTTTCAAGGAAATAAAACTTATATTAATTTCTTTTCAAAAACATATGATGATGGTGTCATTGATCCATGTAGCCCCAAACATACCTGTAGCGTGGGTTATAATGACCCGTGATTTCATTATTCAAATGTAGGTGATCAGAATTAAGATCTGGCGTGTTCATGACAGAAAGTAAAACAGGTTTATTGTAAAGGCGGCTGCAGGTGTCCTCACATTTGCACGGTGCCGGAAGTTTAAAAAAAATAAAAGCCGGTGATGCCGGCTTTTATAAATAAATAATTGAATGCTGCTCTATTTTTCTTTTGGCTTCTCAGCTTTCTTTTTTTCCACCAATGCGGTGTATTTTGTTTGTTGTTCAGGAGTGAAAAATTCAAACAATTTTGCTTGTTTTTCTTTTTTCAATTCCATTTTCTTTTCTTTCTGAACTTCTTTTGTCAAAGAAGCATCTTTCATTACAGCATCTATTTTATCACCATACTCTTTACTGACGGCATCATATTTTACAACCTGTTCATCAGTAAGAGCTAATTCTGTTTTCACCTTGTTGTCCCATTCTTTGTGATCAGTCTTCATTTCTTTTTGTTCCTGTGCAAAGGCGACACCGGCGATCATACCGCCCACCAGTAACATCAATAATTTTTTCATACAATAACTTTTAAAGGTTAAAAAAAGGTAATGACCTGCTAGTAGGAAAAGAAGGTGAGGAGCTTTGTTCTGGAAAGAACACAATTTTTATGCCATGTGGGTTCAGGCCAAAATAATAATGACAAACGGTTCAAACCAACCCGCAGTCAAATTATTTGTGACGTTCGAAGAATTATACTTCCCGCTCATGCTTTTAGCAGCAGCCAGGGATGAAAACGTACCAGGATTACGCCTCTTATTGGTTTTGGGATCTTTTTTATGGGAGTAGAGCCTGTATTCACCTGATTTTAATTGTCGTATCATAAAAAAGTTTTATAAGCCCGAACAACCATTATGCCAGCCTGGTGGGATGAGGTGGTAAGTGCAAGGCTTATTCCTGAACAACATTATTATCTGCATCGGTGAGATACCTGATAAATCCGGTCAATGGCAGGGTTTAACTACAGAATGATTCATCCCTGGAGTGAGGGCAGTGTCTGTTTATTTTCCGAACTTACTATAGCTAATCCTATTGATCCTTTCAAATGAAATATTCATAAAAATTATCGGGATATACCAGCAGCGATCCTGCCTGTCCGCAGACAGGGATAGTTTTTGTGAATATACTATGTGACCAAAGGAAATAAAAATTAACACATGAAATTTATGAATGAAATTATCAATTGCGCCGCCTATGCAGGTGGCCGTCGGCTTGCCGATGTAGAATTGAATAAAATACATGAGATACTTAAAGAAACCGGTAAGTTTGTGTGGATAGGATTACACGAACCGTCGGAAGAATTACTCAGCAGGGTACAGGATGAATTTCATTTACATGACCTGGCGATTGAAGATGCACACAGGGCACATCAGCGGCCTAAGATCGAATTATACGGCGATTCGATATTTGTTGTACTTCGTACAGCGCAGATGAACCAGGAACGGCATATTGAATTTGGCGAAACACATTTTTTTGTAGGACAAAATTTTATTGTCAGTATCCGGCATGGATCATCTGTTGCGTATACTGAAGTAAGGTCACGTTGTGAAACAATGCCGGACTTATTAAGCAAGGGACAGGGATTTGTGTTGTATGCGATCATGGATTTTATTGTTGACAGATATTTCCCTGTAGTGCATGAATTGGAAATGGAATTGGAGGGAGTGGAGGATAAAATATTTAAAGAAAAGCCCAGCCGTCAAACTACAGAGCAGATATACCAGTTGAAACGGGAGTTACTGGAAGTAAAAAGGGCGGTGTCGCCATTGATTGATATCTGCAACCGGCTGATGCGGTTTGATATCAAATGCATTTCCAATGAAACACAACCTTATTTTCGCGACATCTATGATCATGCTATCCGCATTAATGAAATGGTTGATAATACAAGGGAATTACTGAATACTGCGCTGGAAGCAAATTTTTCGCTGATATCCATATCGCAGAATGATACGTCAAAAAAATTTGCGGGATGGGCGGCGATCATTGCTGTACCCACAATGGTAGCGGGTTTTTATGGTATGAATTTCAAATTTATGCCGGAGCTTGAATGGCACTATGGATATTATGCCGTAATTATTTTAACGATCGCCGCCTGCAGTTTGCTGTATTATTTTTTCAGGCGGTCCGGATGGTTGTAATTGTAGTTGTAAAAACAAAGTAAACTATGGTTGGAAACCATAAGCATAGTTCTACGAAGCCGGAGACGTTGTAGAGCGATTATAAACCGGCAACTACATGATTGGGTAGTATATTTGATATCTCTTCGGATTACCTTGCTTGTTAAATATATATTGATATGAAGTATAGCATCATCCTGGCCCTGGTAATATTGGCGGCTTGTAATAATGAAGTAGCACCTGTAGAAAAAACAAGCGATAGCAAAACGGAAGAGAAAGCTCCGGCATCGCTCCGCAAAGAAAAAGAAACAACTACAACCAATGCGAATGTAAGTGCAGCAACTATCGCCGTGATCGATATGGGTTCTTATATCTTCCGGGTGCATGAAATAGTGAGGTTTGCCCCGGATGAAATGCAGTCGCGGATGATGAAATGGGATGATGCTAAAAAGGATTATTATATCGTTGACGGTAGTATTGAAAATAAGACCAGTGAAATGCAGGATACCGGTAGAGATATGCTGGCGGCTTATTTCCCACTTAGTGATGGCAGTGTTTTTAAAAGCATTTTACGTGGCGCCAGCATATTGGCGAGTTATAATGTGATCAATAAAAATAAATACCCGCAGCAGCAATATGATCTGATCTGGGGTAGCAAATTTCCCGCAGATGGGAAAGCCCGTTCACATGTATTTGGCCTGGAAGTTTCCGAAGGCGTTACTATAAAGGGCATTGGTTTTTATCAGAAAAGTGCCGCAAAGAATAAATACATCGATTTTAATTAATGAAGTACGCATTCACGTTATGCAGATGATTGCAAAGTAAGTGTGTGGATAAAGTATAGCGAAATATTAAGTAGCGAATTGGATCTAAAAACTAATACTCTCTCCAAGACGATAACATAAAATATTGTTATAGTACCAGTTGATTAAATAATTTTTGAATAGCTTCTGCTGCATTGTTACAAAAACCCGGATGCACTTTTGAAGTTTGTACTACCGTACTGCGGGTAGCTGTCAGCCAGCGAAAACGGGATGCCATGTCCAACTGGCCGATGGGGCCGCTATCCGGGCTACCATTGCAAATTCGTTCAAAAGAAAGCAGGTGATCCTCCACTTCTGCAATATCTAATTGATCAGAAAAAGTTTGCAACTTCAATTTATCAAGCTTGAACAAAGCTTGTAAAAAATTTTGTTTGCGGGAATAAAGGATCACTCCAACGTTGAGAAATTCTTCCCGTTCCACCCTGGGCACTACACGAATAACGGCGTATTCAAATAAATGATTTTCTTGCATGCTTTGCTTCGTTTACAAAAATATCGGATGTTGAGAGCCGGGTATTTAAAAATTGTTCATACACTTTTCTTTTTTCAACTGCAGTTCCTGGGGGCGAATCCGCAGTCAGCCATTCATCAGGTATAAGCGAGACAATGGTATGGATGCGATCCGGTGTAAGAATAGTACGGAATGATTCATTAACTGCATCCAGTTCACTGGCCCAGGGCAGCAACACATGGTCTTTAACAGGAGTGAATGGTCGTTGTGCCTGCTCTTCCCAGTTGTCCCAGGCATGATGAAAATAAAGTGCGGCGCCATGGTCTATCAGCCACAATTCCCTGTACCAGGTCAGCATATTGGTATTGCGTGGAGTACGGTCAACATTCGTAATCAGGCAATCGAGCCAAACAACCTGCGAGGCTAACATCGCA
Source organism: Chitinophagaceae bacterium (assembly GCA_036675745.1). Lineage (GTDB taxonomy): Bacteria > Bacteroidota > Bacteroidia > Chitinophagales > Chitinophagaceae > Terrimonas_B. The sequence continues at coordinate 9,850 of JAKFEJ010000660.1, forward strand.
TCAATTTTTGTAACTGTTGGATCAAAGCTGATAGCTCCGGAAAGATAATGAAGCGCCAAATTCATTCCTTCACTGAATTTCAACAGATCCTGTATCTCTTCATCCGCTTCGGTGCGGCCAAAGGCTTCATCAACATTGGCAAAAACGATCTCGGGTACTCTGAATCCAAGAGCCCTTGCAATTTCACCACCAATCAATTCGGCAATAAGTGCTTTGATACCTTGTCCGGCACCGCGAAACTTCACCACATATAAAAACCCGTCATCGGCTTCTACAATAGCAGGCAGGGAACCACCTTCACGCAAAGGCACGACATAGCGGGTTACATTAACGGTTCTGAGTATTGATTGATAATTATCCATTTGCAGATGCCAAATTTAGGCATCGGTGGTGATATAGAGAAAAGGATGGTTTTATTGCACTATAGAAATTATGGTGTGAATCCATAAACATAGAGCTACAAGTCGGAGCCTTTGCAGAGCCTTCGTATAGCAATGATAACTGAATCCAAATTTATAGTGTCAAGCCGGGTGTGGGGAACTGCAAAATTTCTTATGAAACTAAGTCCGCAAGTTTCGGGTTGTGGTAGCGTATCCTACTTCTCAAATTTGCAGGACTAAAATTTTTACAAATGAAATGAGCCATAAAATTTTCGAGGTATTATACCAACCACCGATGAAAATTTTATGGCGAATTCCATAGCTTGTCCCGAAGCATTTCGGGATGACCAAAAGCAATAAAAATATACACATGAAGCAGTTTAAGATCGTTCCGCTAAGTGAGGAATATGCTAACAAAATACGTGAAACCAAAAAGGATGATTTTGGTCATGATGTTCCTGAACAGCTTGCAACAGGAAAAGGACCTTGCAGGGTTTCTTTAAAGCCTTTTGCTGTGGGAAAAGATGTGAGACTACTTTTATCGCATAGCCCATTTGATGTTGACAATGCGTTTAATCAGCCCGGCCCGGTCTTTATTTCAAAAAATGGGGTTGAAGCGTATAAGGATATTCATCGTTTTCCGCCGGAAATAAAAGCAGACAAGGAGCATTTTCATTTAACATTGATTGGGTATGATGCATTACAAATGATGAGGATTGCGCAACTTGTTGGCGATGACGATGTGGATGAACTCATTCTGAAAATATTTGAAGAGTATCCGGAAGTAGAATACCTGCATGCACGCAGCGCTGAAGCCTGTTGCTTTATTTGTAAGATTGAGAGGGCATAACCGTGCAGGTGTACTGAGGTTTGGAAGAACCTTCAAGTAGATTTCCATCTGGTATTTGGTACACAGCCTCTGTTTCCGCATATTTAATATGAATGTGTGGCAGTTTGTGTTGTTGGGTATCCAGGTAATACATCGCAACAATAAGACCGTAAAACATTGAAATAATAAATAATAGGATGGTTTCAATTCACAAAAACTATTTTGGTAGCCTTGTATTGTATTGCTCAATAGCGAACCGAACCCTGATCCGCCGCGGCGGACGCAACGAAGCCCAATCAGGGCTCAATAGTTTGGCTCCGCTTACTACTGGCAAAACAACATAAAAAACAAACTGACATAGGCAAATCACAGATCGGAAAGTCTCATAGTTCGCCGCTCACAGCTCGTGGCTTTTTCAAGCTCTCAGCTCGTAGCTTTCCCTTACCTTTGCCCACCTGAAAAACGAGGTAAAACGTACATGAAGAACATCCGCAATTTCTGCATCATCGCCCATATTGACCATGGAAAATCCACCCTGGCTGACCGCCTTTTACAAAGTACCGGCACTATCAGCGACAGGGATATGATGGACCAGGTGCTGGATGATATGGACCTGGAACGGGAAAAAGGCATTACCATTAAGAGCCATGCCATCCAGATCAATTATAAACACACTGACGGACAGGAGTATATCCTGAACCTGATCGATACTCCGGGCCACGTTGATTTCAGCTATGAAGTAAGCCGGGCACTGGCTGCCTGCGAAGGCGCCTTGCTGCTGGTGGATGCGACACAGGGGATACAGGCACAAACGATCAGCAATTTATACCTGGCAATCGACAATGACCTGGAGATCATCCCCGTGATCAACAAAATAGATATGGCAGGAGCGATGATTGAAGAAGTGACTGACCAGATAGTTGAACTGATCGGTTGCAAACCGGAAGATATTTTGCTGGCGAGCGGACGTACAGGACTTGGTGTGGAGGGAATACTGGATGCGATTGTCAATAAAATCCCGGCGCCAAAAGGCAAACCGGATGCACCCTTGCAGGCTTTGATCTTTGATAGTGTGTTCAATAGTTTCCGCGGTATCATTGTTTATTTCCGTATCGTAAATGGATCAATAAAGAAAGGTGATAAAGTAAAATTTGTTTCTACCGGCCAGGAGTATGAAGCGGATGAAGTAGGGATTTTGAAGATGAAGATGACGGAGAAAAAACAAGTGACCTGCGGCGATGTGGGTTACCTGATCACCGGCATCAAAAATGCGAAGGAAGTAAAAGTTGGCGATACCATTACAACCATTATTAATCCTACACAGGAGATCATCAGGGGTTTCCAGGAAGTGAAACCGATGGTTTTCGCCGGTATCTTCCCCGTAAATACAGATGAGTTTGAAGAGCTGCGTGATTGTATGGATAAGTTGCAACTGAATGATGCATCGCTTACCTATGAACTGGAAACATCACAGGCTCTTGGTTTTGGTTTTCGTTGTGGCTTCCTCGGTATGCTGCACATGGAGATCATACAGGAACGTTTGGAAAGAGAGTTTGACCAGATGGTGATCACTACGGTGCCGAACGTAAGTTTTATTGCACATACTACAAAAGGAGAGAGGATTATTGTCAATAACCCGACAGAATTTCCCGATCCGGTAAGAACCGAAAGAATAGAAGAGCCTTTTATCAAAGCGCAGATCATTACCAAGCCCGATTATATCGGGAATATTATGACCTTGTGTTTGGGTAAGCGGGGTATACTGGTGAATCAAAGTTACCTGACCACCACAAGGGTGGAACTGATCTTTGAAATGCCATTGACAGAGATCGTATTTGATTTTTATGATAAGCTGAAGTCGCAGACAAGAGGCTATGCTTCGTTTGATTATCATCCTATCGGTTATCGCGATAGCGATATTGTAAAAATGGATATTTTATTGAACGGTGATAAAGTAGATGCATTGAGTGCATTGATCCATCGTGGCAGGGCGCAGGAGTTTGGAAGAAAGCTTTGTGAAAAACTGAAAGAGTTAGTGCCTCGTCAGCAATTCCAGATAGCGATACAAGCCGCTATTGGGGCAAAGGTTGTTGCAAGAGAAACTATTTCCGCGATGCGCAAAGATGTAACGGCTAAATGTTATGGCGGTGATATCAGCCGTAAACGTAAGCTGTTGGAGAAACAAAAAGAAGGTAAAAAGCGGATGAGACAGATAGGTAATGTGGAAGTCCCGCAGGAAGCGTTTCTGGCAGTGTTGAGGTTGGATGATTAGGTGAGTCGTGAGTCGGGAGTACTAAGTCGGGAGTAAATACATTGAGCAAGCATCTTTAAGGGGAGCCTGTTTTTTTGAACGTATTCAATGAAATGAAACAGTAAGAGGTGAAAATCCTTTTAACGGGTTATATCCGTACAATCGGTGTTCCTGCCTTGTCATCTTTGCATCAAACGCATTCAGACGAATGTTAGACAATCAATTCTCATTGTCAATTACAGGTTTTTCTCTCCCTTTATTTTTATCCGATTTTTCCTGCAGCTTCTTTTCATTCTTGTTTCCTTTATTATCAAGGATAGGTTCGCCAACAGGCGGCTTGCCTACATAAGGATCAACGCCGCTCATATCAATTTTAAAATCGAAAGCTTTATCCATATGAACCCATTTACCATTTTCCCATTTAAAGGCTTCGTTATCCCCATCAGGTACCATGGTCCATGCATTTTGGGGCTCATCATTTTCTGAAATAAGATGATCCACTAATATCATCTGCAGGTCATCAATATAATTCACTAATACTCTTGCGTCTTTTTTATATTCAAGACCAAAACGGTATTGTGCCTTTTTGGGAATGCTGTCTTTTTCATAACTAAAAACAGCGCCGCCAAAAACAGCTTCATTTTTGGCATTAAAACTGAGTACCTCTATCCATTTTTTTGTGCTTCTGATAGTATTATAGTCAATGCCAAACAAGGTGTAAAAATTCTTTCCGTTATGTTGTGTTTTGATAATATTGTAATAAATAGCGCCGATCCAGTTGTTCCTGCCCCGGACAGAATCCATTGCATTATCAGTAAATTCAGAAACATCCCGTAACGGTATCAGTTTTAAGGAGCCATCTTTTGTTCGCAATTGAATAGCTCCTTTCTGACGTGAATAATATTCATCAAACTGCATACCCCAGGTAAAGATTCTGAACGTGCTGTCCGGTGCATATAATTTTGAAATTCCTTTTATAGAGTCAAAAGGATAATAAAATGAATTTTTTATTTGCAAGGCCCTGACAAGGGTGCGGGTAAAAATGCTGTCTGAGATCATACGATCTTCCGTCAATGTATCTGTAATAAGAAAACGGGCATATAGCTGCAGCGTATCTTCTTTTGTTTTTAATTTTTTCTTATCGGCTGCTGATATGGTTTGCGAATAGCCGGTTTGGGAAAGAAAAAAAGCCAATCCAAATGCCAGTAATGCCTTCATCGTGATTGATTTCACAGAAATAAAATTTAGTGACGCAAAATTATAGTTTTAATCCTGATGGCTGGTTATGCTTAGCTTGTTATATAAGTTAATTTTTTAACACAGCCGGCTGGCAGATAACGATGAGGAAAGGATAAAATTTTGTGAAAGATCATAAAGCTTTGGCAAAATCGGTTAGTGAGCTAAAAGCCAGGTCAATATCAGGATGGGGAAGAATTATATTGGGTGTTGTCGTTTTTAAAAAAACGGTATACATGCCTGCATTGCGGCCAAATTGCATATCGCTTATATTATTGCCGATCATAATGGACCGGGAAAGATCAATTTCAGGAAATTGATCTTTTGCTTTGATGGCCATGCCGGGATTCGGCTTGCGAACAGGATCATCATTATTGATGGATGATGCATAAAAGATTGCATCGATTTTACCACTATTCTCTTCAATAACCGATAACATTCTCTGGTGAATTTCATCCAGGTCGGCAACAGACATCAAACCTCTGCCAACGCCGCGTTGGTTGGTAGCGATAATAATGCGGCCAAATTTTTCTTTGAATAGTTTGAAGGCTCCGGGTACGCCATCATAAAAAACAAATTCATCCGGCTTAAAAATATAACTTCCTACTTTATCATGATTAAGAACACCGTCACGGTCCAGGAACAAGGTCCAGTTTTTATCAATCTTATGGAGGTCAAGTGGTGATGGTTTCAGTTCCCCCTGCACCCGTTCATAATCTTCGGGTATGCCGATATCAATAAAATAATTATCCTGAACAAGGCCAACTATTTTTCCCTGCTTGTAATATTGTTCCAAATAATCTTTTTCAAAAGAAAATTTTGCAGGAAATTTTTTCGACAGGAAATTTTCAACATTTAAAACATAAAGCCCACCATTGATAAGCCCGCTTTCATAAAATTGTTTTTCCTTGAAATTTTTCACAGCACCATTGTCATTCAATTCTACTACTCCGTAACGATCAAAATGCTGCATAGGTTTAAGGGCTAAGGTGCAATCAGCTTCCTGATCAATATGAAAAGAGAACAGATCTTTACCATTTATTTTAAATAAGGTATCGCCATTGGCTATTAAAACATTTTTTTCAGTTACTTTTTGACAAGCCAGTTGAATGGCCCCGCCTGTTCCCAACGGTTCTTCCTCAATTGAGCATTGAAAATTGAGCGTTGAAAATTGATCATTTAAATATTCCTGAATGATCTCGTGCTTGTATCCTAATGAAAAGATAAATTTCTCTATTCCCTGGCTACGCAAATAGTTAATGACATAAAATAAAAAAGGCTTGCCTGCAACAGGGGCCATACATTTTGGTAAGTCGCTGACTACAGATCGGAGTCTTGTGCCTAAACCGCCGGCAAGAACGATGGCCTGATTAATTTTTTTCATTTATTTATTTGTTCAAAACGATCAAAACTTTTGACTATTTGCTTGTAACTATTATCTGATTCAAGTATTACTTTGTTTTTCTCAAACAATTGCTTTATAATATCCAATGTTTATTCGATAGCCAGAACTTGATGTCCGAATCAAGAACATTTTTTAATAAATCACCTTCATAGAAATCTCCTTCTGCAAGAATATTTTGCCGAAGTTCTTTAATTGCAAGTGGAATCAGGTATGCAAGATTTAAGTTTTGACCAATAGCAATTCTTAAGTCTTCAACTGTAAAATCTTTTAGCGGTTTTTTTCTTAATTGGTGTATGGTTAAAACAAGAGAAGAAAATTCACCGTCAGGTATTGTCCAAATTTCATTATCAAGTTCTTCCAATGTTTTATGCAAATCAATTTTCATTTCCTATTAATCCTTTAAATCCT
>JAKFEJ010000445.1:0-16295 GCA_036675745.1 Chitinophagaceae bacterium
GAAACGATCTATGAAGTGATGGATTAAAACGTGAATTGTCAGTAGTGAGTGGTGAGTAAGTTTTCCGAAAGCAGAGTATCCATTCACCATTGACTATTCACCACTCACTTTACAATCCCAGCACACTCTTCAGCTTTCCATAACCACCCCTGCTCACCGGTACTTTAGCGCCGGTACGAAGAATAGCAACATGATTATCTTTTTCATAAGGATCTATTCTTGTTATTTGCTGTACGTTGACAATATAGGAACGGTGTGAACGTACAAACTGCTGCCCATCCAGCACCTGTTCAAAATGATTCATCGTTTTGTTTTTCAAAAAATAACCTTCCTGCGTATGGATCTTTACATAATCATCTGCCGCTTCCAGGTAAAAGATATCATGTACAGGTATGATCTTGATCTTGCTTCCATTCTTTACCACAATACGATTGCTTTGCGAAGGTGATTGCGAAGCCGTTTCTAATAATTCCTGTGTTGCGGTTTCCGTAGAAGTGGTTTTTTGTTCCAACCATTTGGCAATCGCTTTATCAAAACGTTCCTGGTTGAAAGGTTTTAATAAATAATCGATAGCATGTGCTTCAAAAGCTTTGATGGCATATTCATCAAAAGCTGTTGTGAAGATGACAGCCGGCGGTTGTTCGATCAGTTCCAGCATTTCAAACCCATTGATCTTGGGCATTTGTATGTCCAGGAAAATAAGATCGGGCTGGTATTGCTGGATAGCTTTAATGCCTTCAAAGCCGTCACCACACTCCGCTACAAGTTCCAGTTGCGGATGCCTTTGCAAATATTCTTTGACAATACTTCTTGCCAGGTTTTCGTCGTCTATGATGATTGCTTTCATGTGTTTATTTTTAAAGGAGTCAGGCTCCGGGCATTTGCGGAATTTTTACAACCGTTGTAAAAATATTTTCTTTTGCTTCCGTTACCAGCAGGTCATGTCTTGCAAATAATAAATAAAGTCTTCGTTGTACCGATTTTAATCCAAATCCCGTTCCTTGCTTTGGAGAAGATGTTTCAGGATCAAAAGGGTTGCTGACTTTTATTATTAATTCACCTTCCTGTTTCCTGGTTTCTAAACGAATAATGGTTTCTCCGGTTGTATCATACAAGCCAAACTTGATCGCATTTTCAACAACGGGCTGTAATAATAAAGCCGGCAGTTTCATTTGTTGTGTTTCTTCTTCTATTTCAATAACAGTTGCCAAACGATTGCCAAAACGAACTTTCTCAATATCAAGATACAACTGCAGGTATTGCATTTCTTCCAGCAGGCTCACCCATTGTGTTTCTTCTTTTTTTATAGTGCCGCGTAAAAAATCAGATAATTGCTGTACCATTTTCCTTGCTTCTTCGGGTCGTATACCTATCAGCGCATTTATTGAATTTAAACTATTAAATAAAAAATGAGGTTGCAATTGTTGCCGGAGTTTAAATAACTCTGCCTCCCTGGCTAGTTTTTCAGCATCCTTTTTTCGCTCTTCAGTTTTTTGTTGTTCCTGCCAGGTAAACCAGTTTATTCCCATCATTGTCACAATACCCAATACCAAAAAACCAATGCTGAACCGTATAATCAATGAACGATGTAAGAACTCTTCATAGTCTCCGAAACTATTTAATGAAAGCTCAAGTAGCCATTTGCTGAACAACAGCCATAATATAGTCAGTACGATACACATGATCAGGATATTCATGTATTGTTCTCTTCCCGGCAGGTAATAACGTATGGTGTTCATCACCAGCAGGCAAACACCCAGCAGGGGAATATTACTGATAATACTATCAATGATAGCAGCCTTTAACGGAAAATCAAACCAGTATAACAGGATGGCATGATCTGCCATCAACACGAGCCAGGCAATGCTGAAAGTGATCAAAAAGCGTCTTGCAGAAAACGGTGATGCTGGCATTAGCAGGTCAGGTGAGTTGTAATAATTGATTTGTTTCGTTGCAAACAATGTTTTCTGCTTTTTGATTAATGGTATAGATATAGGCTTCCGCATTATCTTTTTCTTCAATGCGGGAATACAATTCAGCACCATCAATTAATTCGCTGAGTCGGTATAGCTCACTGATGTTGATGAATTGCCATTGCACCAGTTGTTCTTTTCGGTTGTAAAAAGTTTCTTCTTCCTGCTGTCCCATTTCCTGTGCTTTACGAAATGCTTCTTCTTTACTGTTGCCGGTCACCAGCCGAAGTTGCTCATCAAACTGCGGGGTATGTTCACCTTCGCCACAGATAATACGAAATACTATTTTTGCAAGATACCAGTTCATAATTCGTAGATTTTGAGAGTTTTTAATTGTTACCGGTTACCAGTTGCCGGTTTAAAAGAGTCACCTTCAAATTTCGGCAACTAACCGGTAACCGGAAACCGGAAACCACTTAGTAGCTCTTTATCTCCATGCCGCCGAATATTATTGTTCCTTTTAATACCAATGTTTTAGTTGGCGATTCGGTTGAAGGGAATACCTTTCTTTTATCATCAATACCTCCGAATATAGTGACCGCTTCAGATTTTATCGCCCAATTAGAAGGGATTATTAATGTAGCGCCACCGAAGATCGCTGTTACTTCTAATATAGCCGGTGTTGTCATATCAGCCTGGGTCAGATCAATTTCACTTCCTCCGAAAATATTGACGATATCACCACCTTTAAAATTTTTAGAAAGGATCACTTTCTTGGATCCGCTGAAAATATTGGTGTTATCAATGATATCATCCTGTGTATAGCTTTGTTCACTTAATGGTGTGATGGTTTCCCCCTGCAGGCCATCTTTTTTTTTGGATAGGCTATAACAGCTTTTACGTGAGCGGAAGATAAAAAAGGCTCCCACTATGATCAGGATCAAGGGCCAGATATGAGGGCGAAGTTCGCCCTGTAATATAAATTCATTAACCAAAAAGAAACCACCGACAATAATAGGAATAAACCAACCTCCATCACGAAAGCCTTTTTTAAATCCGATAAAAAGACCAATAGCGATCACCAGCATTTGCCAACTGAATAACCATGTGGGTACGGGTACACCCATGCTGCGTGCCATCGCCAGGCCACCAATAGCTAATAAAAAAATACCGGTCCAGATATGGCCTTTTCCATCATGGCGTTCCATCCTGCTTTCCCACCGCTTTTTTCTTTCCTCATTATGATTTCTATAATCGTTCATGGTTCGTTCAAATTTTAAGTAAAACTATAGCAGTAAAAGACAAATGGCAACAAGCAATGGGCAATAAGGAACTGAAACTCGGTGAATGAGGGAATAGGGTCGGTGAAATACGAAGAACATGGCTTGTCCTGACTCCAAAATACAAAAGACCCCGCCGGATGACAGGGTCTTTTGAATAGTGTGAGTATTTTTTAAAAAATATATCGTAAACCGAGCTGCAATTGCCAGCGGGATTGAAGATCAGGACTACTTACAAAAGTAGAATATGAAGTTGGATCGAACGTATAAACGGGGTTATTGCCGCCATAAGTAACACTCAGCGGTTGATAATAACCTGAAGTAGTAGCATACTCTCTTACGCCCCATTTGCTATTGATTAAATTGCCCAGGTTAACAAAATCAATACTAAATTGCAAAGTTTGTTTACTCCCGGTATTAATTATCAAATCCTGAAGAATACGCAAGTCCAGTTGACCATACCAGGGACTTTCACCACCATACTTTTCAGTGTATTCGCCTCTTCTTTTATTTAAGTAATCATCCTGGGCTATAAAATTTTTAAAAGTCTGGCGTTGTGTCTCTGGGCTTTGTATGTTACCATTGAGATCAGAAAGAGGAGCAAAATTCATAGCATCAATTTCTGCATTTGTAGGAACATACAGCAGGTCGTTTGTTCCGGTACCATCGTTATTAATATCTCCTCCATATACATAGGCAAAGCGGTTACCCGATGTCCATGAGCTGAATAAAGAAATGGTTGTTCCCCATTTGCCTGCACCATATTCAAACTTTTTGGAGCCTGCAACGAAGAAGCGATGTTTATTTCCGTAAAGTGAGTTTGAATTGATGGCCTCATTAGCATTATTAAGGATTGGATTACGATCAAAAGCATCACTTGAAATTTCCGCAGAAATGGAACTGGCATCTTTAGCAATGCCGAAATTATAAGCGGCCATAACAAATAAATCTTTTGCGAAATTTTGTTGTGCCTGTAATGAAATATTAAACTGGTAACCTTTTTTTGTATTGGTAAAAACATAAGCATTAGCGGCTCCCTGGTTGGCAGGTAGGTATACTTTCCTTTTATCGCCGGTTCCGGAATTGAGTACCCCGGTTGGCGTACCTAATTTATAATTACGAACCATCATCGCATTTATATCTTTAGTATAAGCAACATCAACTGTGAAAATGGTTCCCGAAGGAATTTTGAAATCAGTACCAATATTAGAACGCCACACCTGCGGCCATTTAAAATTTTTATCTGTTACATTATAGAAATCACTGTATGGGTTGCCAATATGATTACCCAGCCATACAAAGGGGAAACGACCCGTAAACAGACCCGAACCGCCACGCACCTGCAACGTTTTATTTCCATTTACGTCCCAGTTGAAACCAACACGGGGAGATATCAATGGTTTCTTTGTCGGTAGACGAGTGTTGTCAAGATCTTTACCCACTCCATTTGTGATAGGTTTTCCATCTTTATCAAACAGGACCAATGGCTCATTGTTAGGTAAAGTGGGAGAACTTGATGTGCCGCCAGCCGGCACAAATTCAAATTTATCTTTAAAATAAACAGGCATATCCATACGAACGCCATATGTTAGTCTGAATTTGTCTGTAGCCTGCCATTCATCCTGTACGTATGCAGAAAGTTGCCCAACTGTTAAGTAGTACCATGTCCATTGATTAGCTGCTGCAGCTGCTTTGGCTGCGTTTACATCCACATCAAGCGGATAAGCCCCAAAAACGAATGCCCCTCCTACAGGTACACTGTCTTTGAAAGTTTGAATGTCGCTTAAAAAGTCAGGATTGAACAATGTTGGCCCATAGCCCACCAGGTTAAAGGAATTACCAAACTTGAACGACTCAAAGGAAGCTCCGACAGTAATGCTGTGATTCTTTTTATAAATATTAAAATCATTAGTAGCCTGGAAAGCATCCTGGTTCAATCGGTTATTAATGGAGAATGGTTCGTGCCCTGCAATAATATAGCGGGTTCCGTTTTTTGAAATATTCACTACTGGAAATGGTGTCGAGAAAGGATTTCGCTTATCCTTAAACGTTGTATAAACTACTCTAAGTTTATTGGCATTTCCAGTTTTGAAATTTGATCTTAATTCAGCCCCAAAGGAGTTGAGTTTGTTTACGATCTCATACCCGGAGTTTTGAAATTGTAAGGTGGTAAAATCTGGTCCACGGCGACCGATAGCACTTGGGTGAGCTGGTTTATCTTTTTTAGCATCCAATCCATTATAAGTAAAAGCTAGTTTATGTACATCGCTAATATTCCAGTCTAATTTAGCTAGCCATTTATAATTGGTCTGGTCATGAGTAAATCCCTGGTAAGGGCCCGTGTCATAGTTAAAGCGTGTTTTTAAAATACTGCTTACAGCCTGCAGGTCCGATTCTAATACACGGGAAGTATTGGTGTTGCCAACATTCCCGCTGTTCTGCGCTACATAGCTTGATGCTTCATCTTTACGTAGTTCAGTTTCAAAACTCACAAAATAGAAAAGTTTATTTTTTTTCAATGCGCCACCCAATGTAAAGCCTGTTTGCAGTTGACTGAGGTCAGGAACAACCAATTTATTTTTATTTACTTTTTTACCAGTCAATGATTCATTGCGGTAAAAAACATAAGCTGTTCCTGAAAAATTATTGTTGCCTGATTTAGTTACTGTATTGACGCCTGCCCCGGTAAAGCCCGCCTGTGTTACATCATAAGGGGCAAGGTTTACCTGTATCTGTTCAATAGCGTCCAACGAAATGGGTTGTGCATTGGTTTGTCCACCGGGAGTAGGTGCATCAAGTCCAAATGGATTATTAAATACAGCACCATCCAAAGAAAAATTATTGTATTGCCCGTTGCGGCCACCAAATGAGATGCCATTATAATTAGCGGAAGCCGACGGAGCTAAACGAAGATAGTCATCAGCAGAACGGCTGATGGTTGGCAACTCTTTCAATAAACGGCTGCTGATATTCGTAGAAGCGCCTGTTCTTTTATTATCAAAAATTTTTGCACCACTCGCAGATACGGTTACGCCGCTCAACTCTGTTGTTTTATCCTGTAATGTAAAATCAATGGTATTATTTAACCCCAGTTGCAGAAAAATATTTTCTGAAACAGCCTGGGCATGGCTTACATGATCAACTGTTACCCGGTAAGGTCCGCCTACACGAAGATTGGGTATGGTAAATCTTCCATCTGATCGGGTGACAAGAACTTGTTTGATACCGGCATCGGGATACTCTACCGTAACGGTAGCAGCTTCAAGCCCCGTGCCTTTTGAATCTTTAATGGTACCACTGAGCGTAGCGGTTGTTACCTGTGCGGAAAGTTGGTTGGATAACAAGGAAAACAGGATCCCTAAAAAAAGGATCCAGGATTGATTTGGAAAGAACTTTTTCATGCGGTTGTTTTTTGGTAATCCTAATTTACGTAGAATTAATAACTTAAAAAGAAGCTTTCAATGCGCTTTCAGAAAAATGGTCAGAATTTTACGACTGAAACGCAATAGTTTTCTCTATTCGTGGCTACGTAAAAATTGCTGTATGATTATCACAACCGGATATAAAAGAAAGGAATGTTATTGTGAATTCTGAAACTGATTTTTGACAAGCTATACAATATTGCAATCAAACTGAATTCATACCGCAATTAAAACAGCGACATAATGGCAAATAGCAGCAGTCAGCACGAACGAATGCCATACGGCATGGCTATAGACATATTTTTCCCAAATGTAAAAACTGACACCCAATGTATAAAGCCCGGCCCCGGTTATGATTAATGCAATAACAGAAGTGGGCATGTTTGTAAAAAAATCACGACCGGCTACCAGCATGATCCAGCCCATGGCAAGATAAATGATAGTAGAAAAAATTTCCCAACGGCCACAGAAAAAACATTTGAATATGGTACCTGCAAAAGTCAGGCTCCACAATATGACCAGTAAAGTAACCCCAAGACTATTATTCATATAAATAAGAAGAAACGGAGTATAAGTTCCGGCTATGAGAAAATAAATGCTGATGTGGTCAAATATCTTCATCAGTCTTTTTATTTTTTGATGTTGAAAGCCATGGTAGAGTGTAGAGAAGGTAAACACCATCAGGAATGAAAAACCATAGATGGCGGTTCCCACCATACCTGCAGGATTGCCATTTTTAACAGCCTGCGTTATTAATATAGGAATACACACAATGCCAAACAGGATACCGAATCCATGTGTAAGGCTGTTGACGAGTTCCTGCCGTATCTGCAATTCCGGATTCTGAGCTGGCATAGGAAATAATTAAAACAGGTAAGACAATAAATCAATATCACCAAATTTGATGCTAATATTGACTTCAGCCCGCTATTCAACTTTTATTTATTTTCGTTTCAAACATATATGCATGAAAATCTATAAATTAATTGCTGGTATTTTTTTCCTTTTCAATATCCTTGGTGTACAGGCACAGGAAAAAAAAGAGAAAGACAAAGAAAAAAAATGGGATGTTACCAATCCTGAAGGGCCATATAAAGAAGTTTCTTTTACAGTGAATGAAGGTACCTGGATGAATGTAGATATTTCCCCGGATGGGAAAGAAATCGTTTTTGACCTGTTGGGTGATATTTATACTATTCCTGTTACAGGCGGCGAAGCGAAAGTGTTAAGGGCTGGCCATGCATTTGAAGTGCAACCGCGGTTTAGCCCTGATGGGAAAAAAATATTGTTTACATCTGATGCCGGTGGTGGCGATAATATCTGGGTGATGAACCGTAATGGCAGCAATGCAAAACAAATCACTAAGGAGAGTTTCCGGTTGTTAAATAATGGGGTATGGGCGCCTGGTGGCGAATATATTATTGCCCGCAAACATTTTACGTCGGGCCGGTCATTGGGTGCAGGCGAAATGTGGATGTATCATACCAGTGGTGGCGGCGGTTTGCAATTGACAACAAGAAAAAACGATCAGCAGGATGTTAATGAACCTGTAGTGTCACCGGATGGACGTTATGTATATTTCAGCGAGGATATGTATCCCGGCGGTTTTTTTCAATATAATAAAGATCCTAATAACCAGATCTTTGTTATCAAACGGTTTGACAGGCAGAAGGGAATAACGGAAAACGTAACCGGCGGACCGGGTGGAGCAGTGCGGCCACAAATTTCTCATGATGGAAAATTGTTATCGTTTATAAAAAGAATAAGAACAAAAACTGTTCTATACATCCGCAATTTAGAAACAGGAGAGGAGTGGCCCATCTATGATCACTTGAGCAAAGATCAGCAGGAAGCATGGTCGGTATTTGGTTTGTACACCGGTTATTCATGGATGCCGGATGATAAGCAAATCGTTATCTGGAGTAATGGAAAAATATGGAAGGTAGATGTGAATGGAGTAAATAAAGCAACCGAAATTCCTTTTACCTGTCATGTAAAACAGCGCATCTATGATGCCGTTCGTTTTCAGCAAAACATAAATCCATCAATATTTAAGGTTAATGTAATTCGCCAGGCTATTACATCTCCGGATGGAAAATGGCTGGTGTTTAATGCGGTAGGTTATTTATGGAAAAAGGGATTGCCATCAGGTAAACCACAACGTATTACTAATGGGAACGAATTTGAATTTGAACCAAATTTTTCTGCTGATGGAAAGACATTGCTATATACAACATGGAATGATTCTGCTGCAGGAGCTATATATAAAGTAAATATGCAAGGTGCTGCCAGGCCAATAAAGATCAGCAAATCAAAAGCAATTTATCGCCAGCCTTCTTTTTCACCGGATAACAAATTGATCGTTTTTCGAAAAGAAGGCGGCAATGATGTATTGGGTCCCGCTTATACGGCGAAGCCTGGCATTTATACCATAGCTGCTGATGGCAACAATGAAAATTTTGTTACGGCAAGAGGTGATGCTCCTCGTTTTAATAAAACAAGTGATCGCATTTATTACCAGATTGGTAGTAGCATGAACAGTATAAAATCTGATGGTGAAGATGAAAGAGTTCATTTAAAAAGTACTTATGGAAGCCAGTTCACAGTTTCTCCCGATGAAAAATGGATCGCTTTTATTGACCTGCATAAAGCCTATGTAGCGGCATTTCCACAGACAGGTAAAACAATTGAAATAGGAAGTGGCACCAGCGATTTTCCTTTGAAGGTAGTATCAAGAGATGCCGGGTTTAATCTTCATTGGAGCGATGATAGCCGACAGTTGCATTATACTCTCGGCAGCCAATATTATTCTATTAATCTCGAAGATCGTTTTGAATTCATCGCGAATAAACCTGATTCTTTATTTAAACTGCCGGAAAAAGGAGTAGAGGTTGGTCTTGAAATAAATGCCGATAAGCCAAAAGGGATCATTGCATTCACCAATGCCCGCATCATTACAATGAAAGGTGATGAAGTGATAGAGAACGGAACAGTAGTGGTGGAAGAAAATATGATCAAAGCAGTTGGTAAAGCAAGTGAAATACAAATTCCTTCGGGAGCGAAACAAATTGATTGTAATGGTAAAACAATTCTGCCCGGCTTTATTGATGCACATGCCCATGGCGATCATTTTCGTAGCGGGATAACACCGCAAAAACATTGGGCCTATTATGCCAATCTTGCTTACGGTGTTACAACCATGCATGATCCTTCGGCTAACAGTGAAATGGTTTTTGCACAAAGTGAATTGCTGAAGGCCGGGCTGCAGGTGGGCCCAAGAGTTTTTTCAACCGGCACTGTTTTATATGGCGCTGACGGAAGCTTTAAAGCCGTGATCAATTCCATTGATGATGCAAGAAGTGCTTTACGCAGAACAAAAGCGTTGGGTGCATTCTCTGTAAAAAGTTATAATCAACCAAGGCGTGAGCAACGGCAGCAAATTATACAGGCTGCAAGAGAATTAAATATGGAAGTAGTGCCTGAAGGCGGCTCTTTCTTTTATCATAATACAAGTATGATATTGGATGGGCATACCACGATTGAACACAATATGCCGGTAGCCCCATTGTTTAAAGACGTGCAGGAGTTATGGAAAAATTCTAAAACTGCTTATACACCAACATTAATAGTTAGCTACGCAGGAGTAAGTGGTGAATATTACTGGTACCAGCATAGCAATGTTTGGGAAAAAGAAAGATTACTTCGCTTTACGCCAAGATCAGTTATTGATACCCGCAGCCGCCACCGCACTATGTTGCCTGAAGAAGAATATGAAAACGGACATATTCTTATTTCGAAAAGTTTGAAGAAACTGGCGGATGAAGGTGTGAAAATAAATATGGGAGCACATGGACAGATACAGGGCATTGGTGCACATTGGGAAATATGGATGTTGCAGCAGGGTGGTATGAGTAATCACCAGGCCTTGCAAGCTGCTACTATCAATCCGGCGTTTAGTTTGGGGTTTGATAAATGGATCGGTTCATTGGAAACAGGTAAGCTGGCTGATTTAATTGTTATGGATAAAAACCCATTGGAGAATATCCGTAATACCGAAAGCATCCGCTATACGATGGTGAACGGTAGATTGTACGATGCGGAAACAATGAATGAAACCGGTAACTATAATAAAACAGCAACAAAATTTTATTGGGAAACAGGAAAGAATGCGGATAGTTTTCCCTGGCATGATGAAACGGAAGTTGAAACTTGTGGTTGCGGACAGCATTGAGGAATCAATAAGCAATAGGCAAGAGATAATAGACAAAAAGCAAAAGGCAACTTCCTAATTTGAAGTTGCCTTTACTTTTATGAATTATTTTTTTATGAAAGAGAAGAACTCCAGGCCAGTTTATAGGGACCCTCTTTTTCTTTGGTACAGGTAAAGAAAAAGCAGGTGATGAATGGCATATTAATTATTTCGCCATTATCAGCAATAGCAACAGTTCCACTTACGTAGGTTTCGGTAGATGAAGTTTCAAGAGCTTCTGAGTCTTCCGGTACTACTGCTTTGCTATAGCCGATATCGTAACGACGATCGGCAAGTTTCTCCACCAATGATTCCAGGAATCCAGGTTGATCAAATATTGCCGAGATGTGTAGATTTTTGTCCATAACAATAAATTTAGTCTTCTGTTTTCTCATCCTGTCAGTTATTAGATGCATCATCCGGAATTTTGGTTACAAAAGGAATGTGAAAATTTTCAATAGAATATTTTAATACAACTTATGACAGGAAATTGCTCCACGCTACCTTACAAGTTCCTGTTTCATCTTTGGTGCAGGTAATGAAAAATAAAGAATCAACGGGAATATTCGCCCGCTCTATAGTTTCATAATCTTTATCCTCAAAAATAAGTTCCAGGTTTCCAATAACAGGCATTGTAGCAGACGCCCATATAATAGTCGAAAAACTGAGCGGAAGGGAATCATCCGGAGAACCTTCAACAGATAATAAGTTACGGGTTACAAAATCAACCAACATCCTGTCGTTGAATAAAGTGCTGCTTTCAATGGCTGTAATAATCGACGAACTTTTCATGTCCTTATTTTTTTGAATTCATAGTAGACTAAGCCAAACAGGATGCCAGATTTTTTTAACGAATCAGGCTTTGATAATCAAATAGTTTCAAGGAAAATAACTAGAGCTGCAATTTTATTGGTAGGTAAGAATTCCCGCTATTTTGTGAAGGGGTACAACAGGTTGGGAAAAGGAAAGGATTATTAAGCTATTCAATGAGTTTAAACAATACAGATTTATTTTTCATCCGGATGTTTTTATAAGTCGGTTTATTTCACAAACTCAAACTTATCCCCATCAAACAATCCCTTATCGCTCAATTTCAAATGCGGTATCACCAGCAAAGCCATAAATGACAGTGTCATAAAAGGGGAAGCAAGTGTTGAGCCAGCATCTTTTGCAGCTTTATCAATTAATGAATATTGTTGAGCAACATGATATCCATCTTCATTACTCATTAACCCGCCAACAGGCAAGGGGAGAATAAGCTCTAAATTATCTTTTACACAACTAACACCACCCTGGTGTCCGATGATCATATTGACAGCCTTGCAAATGCTTTCATCATCAACTCCTACAGCAACAATATTATGACTATCATGTGCTACCGAAGAAGCTAAGGCTCCTTGTTTCAATCCAAAGTTTTTGATAAATGCTTTTGCTACCGGAGCTTCTTTGTAACGATTCACGACAACGACCTTTAAAATATCTCTTTCCGTATCGCTTACTATTTTATCATTTTCAATTTTAGGGGCAAAAGAAAGTTTATTGGTGATCAATTGCCCGTCCAATGCCTCAATTACTGATATTTCTTTTTCGCCGTTCCAGTTTATTTCAAAATCTTCTATTGTTTTGAGAGTACAGGAAAAATTGTTGATCACTTCCGATCTCTGACTTCTGATCTCCGACTTCCCGCCTTCCGCTACCAACTCTCCATCAATAAATGTCTTAACCACTTCAAAATTCTCTAAATCCTTTACTACAATAAAATCAGCCGCATCTCCTTCTCTTAATAACCCGACGTCCAGCCTGTAATGCTGAACCGGATTAATGCAGGCAGCTTTTAGTATTTTAAAAATATCAATACCTTTTGCTACAGCCCTTGCGCATAGCTGGTTGATATGTCCCAACACAAGACTGTCCGGATGTTTATCATCACTGCAAAACATCATTTGATTAGGGTATTCATGCAACAGGTCGATCAAGGCCTCAAAATTTTTTGCGGCGCTTCCCTCACGGATAATGATCTTCATGCCGTTCTGCAATTTATCAAGCGCTTCTTCTTTTGTAAAACATTCATGATCGGTTGTGATACCCGCAGCAATATAATTCTTGGCATCTTCGCCTCTTAAACCCGGAGCATGTCCATCCACAGGTTTTAATAACTTGTGAGCCGAAGCAATTTTTTTCATCACTTCTTCATCTTCATGCAATACACCCGGAAAATTCATCATTTCACTCAGGTATTTTATCTCATCCCGTTGCAATAGTTTTTCTACATCAGCAGCATCCAGTGTGGCGCCGGCTGTTTCAAACACAGTAGCCGGCACACAGCTTGGCGCACCGAAATTAAATTTGAACGGAACCGTTTTTCCGTTTTCGATCATGAACTCAACGCCTTCCATTCCGCATACATTAGCTATCTCATGCGGATCGCTGACTGTGGCGACCGTACCATGTACAACTGCTAACCTTGCAAACTCTGAAGGAACCAGCATGGAGCTTTCGATGTGAACATGGCTGTCGATGAAACCGGGAAGGATATAGTTTGAAGTTTGAGGTTCGATGTTCGATGTTATCGAAACAATCTTTCCGTTATCAATAGTTATTTCTGCCGGATATATTTTTTGTTGGTGAATATCAACAAGATTGCCGGATATAGAGAAGGATGACATGGGATTATTTTTTAAGAAAATAAAGATAAAGTAAGTTGAATGAAGAGTTGTTTACGATAAGATTGTTTATGATGGTTCTGGAATATCCTCAAAGTTGAAAGGCCTCACTTAACCTCTCCAAAGCCCGCCCGGCCAAGCCGTTCGGACGGGGAGAGGAACAATGCACAGCCCTCGCTTTTCGGAGTGGCTGATAGAAAAATGCTCTTCGAAAATGGTGAATAGGAATATAAAGCTGATGTGGTAGTTATGAAGTTTGGCTTTGCAATGTAGTACCGTCCTTCTCCTGTCATTGCGACTGTGAGCAAAGCGAAACAGGAAGCAAGGAGAAGGATAAGAGGATGAGGCTGATATAGTAGTTATGAAGTTTGGATTTACAATGTAGCGCCATCCCTTCTCCGTCATTGCTGGCAAAGCGAATCAAGAAGAAAGGAAAGAGACGTCAGGCTTTGCTGAGTAGTGATCAGAACGTACAAGTGAGTGACACAACAGGCGATGATAGTAGCAACCAGCCCGGCTAATAAAAAATAAGGGAAGCTTTATATGACAATGTAAACGTCTATGGACTATTGACTGTAGACTATGGACTTTTCTCTCAGGCCGTTATCTTCTTTGTCCGTTCTTTCATAATGGCTATCACTTCTTCCTGGCTGCTGAACATATTGTTGATGTTGACAATATTGTCGGCCAGTTTATCGTAACGTTTGGTCATCAGCCATACAAATATGTGCAGGTAATGAATGCCATCAAACACCAGTATCTTTTGTTCGGCGAATTTGTCTTTGTTCTTCATGAACTCAACAGGTATCTCTGTGTAGTGTAAGGCAGGGCGAAGATGGTGTACGGCATGATAACCATCATTCCAGCACATCTGGTTGTATTTTGTATTGATACAGTTAATAGTATTTTCTTCGGGGTCGTTGGGATCTACAAATGCATGCTGCGCCCAGTTGCCGAGCATCATTACCACACGGGCAAATATAAAGGGAATGATGAATATCCACAAAGTAGCCTGCAAGTTAACAAAGCACATGCCGACGCAAAAAAGATAAAAAGATATTTCACCATAGCTCAGGCGCAGGTAAAATTTCTTTCTTTTTTTGTTGAAGAGGTACATAAATGTATCACGGAAACCGAGAAAAAGAAAACGGGTGACATATTTCAAAAATCCGAGAAGGCTGTCGCGACGGTAAGGAAGAGTGCTGCTGGCATCATCAGGCATATTGTTCTCGACATGGTGCATGGCCATGTGATGTACAAAATAGGTTTCGGGTGTATGGCCAAAAAAAGGACAAACGCCCCAAATGGTCCAATGATACAACCAGGTATATTCTTTCTTAAAGAGCTTGCGGTGGCTGATACAATGCAACATCAATCCAAACCGGCCTTTAAAATACATTTGAGATAGATAGAAATAAGGGATATAGAGCAACCACCAGTACCAGCCTTCCAGCAAAGGCGTATAAAGAAGGATAGCAACTGGTATTACCAATATATGAATAGCCGTCAGCAAATAAATAAAAGGAAGGTCACGGGGATCATTGATGTAACGAAGCCAGAATTTATCGTACCCGCTATATTTTTCTTTAGGAATATATACGGGATCTGTGATAGTGGTCAGAACCTTCATGAATATTTTTTACGGCGGATTTAAATGGTTAGCAATGTTGGGGCTACATCCGGATTAAAAATTATTATTTTTTTATAAGGAATAAATGGTCGGAACAGGCCGTAAAACTAAACCTTTCCTGCCACTCTGGCTGCTTTAATTTAACCACTGATAATGTATAAACGTATGTAATAAAGATATGTTACCCGAAAGTTCGACTTTTTAACGCTTTATATGAGTGGTAAAAAAAATGAGCTCAGCGATCCTGAAAAGGTGACTGAGCTCATTTTAATCCGGCAATAATTACTAATGCATCCTGTTATTTTTTTTCAACTTTTCTGACAGTGGTAGTAGCACCGCCGTCCAATGTAAGGTTTACCGGTGCGTTGGTTTTCCAGGCCCCACGGGTAAAATCGGGAATATCTACTGTTCTTGATTTTTTTGCTACCGATCTTCCGCTCAATGGTATGATGGAACTCCATGCAGCGGCATCATATACATCCTGATCAAGAGGAAGGCCATTGCGTAAGCAATCGATCAATCTCCAGTCCATGATAAAATCCATACCACCATGGCCGCCTACTTCTTTGGCTATTTCACCAATATGCTTAACAATTGGCGGGGTATATTTTTTATAAAGATCTTCCAGTTCTTCTTTTTTGATCCAGCTATGGCCAAAGGCAATTCTTTCAGGTCCGGGATATTTTTGCGCTACACCTTTGGTGCCGCTTAATAAATGAAGTCTTGAATAAGGACGCAATGTAGAAACATCATGTTGCAGCATGATGTTCTTGCCTTTATTGGTGCGGATGATCGTGGTGTTCATGTTGCCACGATAAGGCTTGTCAACAAATTCATTAAAGAACGAATCTTTCGCCGCCATTTCTTTTGCGAGGTTGTTCAATGTAAAATCATCAGTGCTCATACTTACCATGTGGTCCATCTTGTCACCACGGTTGATATTCATGCATTGAGCGATAGGGCCCAAACCATGTGTAGGGTATAGGTTGCCATGCAACTGGTAGTTTTGTTTTATCCGCCACATGTCGGCATAAGCGTTCTTATTAAAAAGCCAGCCTTTGCTCAGATCATGAATATAAGCGCCTTCGCCCTGTACAAGTTCACCAAACAGTCCCTGTCTCGCCATATTCAATGTCAG
>JAKFEJ010000556.1:0-2417 GCA_036675745.1 Chitinophagaceae bacterium
CAGTTAAAATCTTTATCGGTTCCCAATACCGCGATGGCAGTGGCTATTGATCTTGGCGAATGGAATGATATTCATCCCGATAACAAGAAAGATGTTGGCGAACGCTTAGCATTGGCTGCCAAAAAAATTGCATATGGCGAAAGCATTGTTTACTCGGGGCCAATCTATCAATCATCGAAAACAGAAGGCAATAAGATCATTCTAACATTTGATCATGTTGGCAACGGCTTAATAACAAATGATGGAGAAGAACTCAGTGAGTTTGCCATTGCGGGTGCTGATAAAAAATTTGTTTGGGCAAAAGCAAAAATTGATGGCGATAAAATAATTGTTTGGAATGACGACGTCTCTAATCCTTTGTATGTGCGATATGCATGGGCTGATAATCCGGTGAACCCGAATTTATATAATAAAGAAGGATTGCCTGCATCGCCTTTCAGAACGGGTGAATAATCAAACAAGCCAATATAAATGAAATTCAAAATCCCTACTAGTGTCACGTCAATTAAAAATTGCCAGCTAAACATCGCCACGGATTCACGGAAAATGCAATACATATCCGTGAATCCGTGGCTTTCAAAATGCGACAAAAAAGAGTTGACTTAACACTAGATGCTTTCAGGATTAGTTCTATTAAACCGTTAAGATGATAAAATTTATATTCTTTTTATTGGCGACAAATTTTGTTTCGAGTGTCATAGCGCAAACATCTGCCATTGATAGCAGCAAGTATCCTGCTTTAGTAACATTTACAGCACAACAGGATCATGCTAACATGTTGCAGCAACTTGGTATAAAAAAATTAAGACCGGGTCCAAGCGGCAATGAATCTGCACCTAATCATGCTAATTATGATGAATCATTGGCAAATCCCTGTCCTCAATTACCGAATATTCTTACCACAAAAAATGGCAAAAAAGTTACCAATGCTGATATGTGGTGGAAACAACGCCGTCCTGAAATTGTTGAAGATTTCGAAGGAGAAGTATATGGCCGTGTCCCGGAAAATATTCCGAAAGTCACATGGACTGTAAAGATCACGGACAGGGAATTTGTCGGCCGTACACCTGTTATTGCAAAGCAATTGACAGGTCATGTTGATAACAGCGAATATCCATTGATCAATGTAGATATAAATATGATACTGGTAATGCCGGTTAATGTAAAGGGCCCTGTTCCTGTGCTGATGATGTTTGGCCGCCCTTCGTTTCCTTCGCCTGCACAGCCTTCGCCGGAGGACATGGAAAAATTAAATGCAGGTTTCAAAGAGATGATGATAAAAAGCAACCCGGAGATGAAGGCTATCTTTGACAAGTATCCAGCTTATACACCTGTAACAAGATTACCTGGTCCGAATTTTTTTGCTCCTCCCTCTGCAGGTGATCTTTCTCCTACAGAACAATTATTGGCAGCAGGCTGGGGCTATGCCACTATTGATCCTAACAGCATACAGGCCGATAATGGCGCTGGTCTTACAAGAGGAATTATTGGTTTGGTCAACAAAGGGCAAACCCGTAAACCGGAAGATTGGGGAGCACTTCGTGCATGGGCATGGGGCGCAGCCCGTGGTCTTGATTACCTCGAAACAGATGAGTTGGTCAATGCAAAAAAATGTGGAATCGAAGGCGTATCACGCTATGGTAAAGCAGCATTAGTTACACTTGCATTAGAACCACGTTTTGCCGTTGGGTTGATCGGTTCTTCAGGTAAAGGTGGTACTACACTTCATCGGCGATTTTTTGGCGAAGCCGTAGAAAGCCTTACCGGTGGTGGCGAGTATCATTGGATGGCGGGGAATTATTTAAAATATGGCGCTTCGGAAGCAAGCTTTGGCAATAAAACCGGCTGTGATCTGCCGGTTGATTCGCATGAACTGATTGCGCTTTGTGCGCCGCGTCTTACTTTTATCAGCTATGGCATTCCTGAAAAGGGTGATGCCAAATGGCTGGATCAGCAGGGAAGTTATATGGCCACCGTAGCAGCAGGATCCGTATTCAAATTGCTGGGAGCAAAAGATATTGGCGTGTCCAACGATTATCAAAAGGAAAAAATGCCACCAATGCTTACGGATATGTTAGATGGTGAATTGGCATGGCGGCAGCATGATGGCGGTCACACAGACGGGCCTAACTTTAAATATTTTATTCCGTGGGCAACTAAACTATTAAAGTATGATAGAAGCCCAATACAGTAACGCATCATTGCCATATACAAATTCCAGCAAATTTTTTTACCATGATAATATCAAACCGGGAAATGGAGAGATTACAAAAAGGTAAGTTTTAAAAAGGGTCATTGCCCACAAATTCCAAACTGTACTTTTTAATAAAAACAGTCCTTTTGCTTATAAAAAAAACGAAAGAAATGAAACAAATAATTTTCGCCTTTATCGGCTTCTTGTTATGTACCGTATGCGT
>JAKFEJ010000537.1:0-2416 GCA_036675745.1 Chitinophagaceae bacterium
ATTGAACATTTTCTTGAGAAATATGAAACAAAGATTTACTATAAAGATCAATTTCCGCGGAGGCATTATTTCTCCCGGAGAGCTTTATAATATATTAGTAGCAGCGACAAGAGCTGGTATTTATTATGTAAGTTTTGGCTTGCGGCAGCAGTTAGTGATTGATGTGCCGGCAGAAACTGTTCATGTATTGACAGATGAATTAGAGAAACTGGGTGTAGTTTATGAATCAGATAAAGATGATTTTCCGAATATCATCAGCAGCTATGCAGCCGAAGAAGTTTTTATTCATAATACCTGGTTGAGCGAAGGAGTTTATAAAGATATTTTTGATGAAATAGATTATCAACCGCGGCTGAAGATAAATATCTCAGACAGCAACCAGAGTTTCACTCCGATGCTCACAGGTAATATCAATTGGGTAGCCTCAGCAAGTGATCAGCATTTCTGGCATTTATTTGTACGTTTTCCCAAAACCAATATCATTTACGAATGGAATGAAATGGTTTATACAAATGATGTGGCAAAGCTTTCCAGTGAAATTGAAAAAATAATTTTTGAGTATAAAGATGAGTTTTATGATAACATTTCTGCGAGCGGGGAGTCGTTGTTCAAAAAGATACCTGTAGAAAAATTTATTACAAGGCTGGTAGAAAAACCAGCCGTTTTACCAACTTTCAATCTGCCTTATTATGAAGGATTAAATCGCTACAATAATAAATACTGGCTGGGTATTTATCGGCGTGATGAATTATTCAGCATTGTCTTTTTAAAAGAGTTGTGTTTGTTATGTCTTGAAACCAAGATCGGGCAGTTATGTTCTACTCCATGGAAATCTGTTATCGTTAAAGGCATTGAAGAGAAAGATAAAATCAGCTGGAACCGCTTGCTGGAAAAGCATCTGATAAATATGCGGCATGCAGCCAATGAACTTAATTTCCAGGTAGAGGAGAACAGCAATGAAGCTCTGCGTTTAAAACAATTTCTTGTAAAAGAATTAAATAATGAAGATACCCGGACCTTTGGCATTTGCATCGGTATAAAAACAAGAAGAAAAAGTGAAGTGTTTAGCAGTGTATTGATCAGGCGTAAGCCGTTGCTGCGAATTTTTGGTATTGAAATGTTTTATGTATATGATATATTATGTGCACATGATTTTAACCCAAATGAACGTACCGGTTTTGTCTTTAGCCGGAATAATCCCAGGTTTTTATTGGCTGAGCAAGTAAGACAGGTTGTGGAAGCATTTTATACAAATCGTGCCAGCAAAACAATTATATCCGAAAAGAAAATTATTCCCCGAAAGGAGAAGGATAATAAGCCCGAAATTAAATATCTGCATCAATGCACACATTGCTTAACAGTATATGATACAAAGTCCGGCGAACCTGAAAATGATATTGCTGCCGGCACAGCGTTTGAATCACTCCCTGGCAATTATACCTGCGCTTTATGCGAGGGTCCGAAAAATGATTTTGAAAAAATTGAGGAGGCGAAGCTTGGGCTACAAGCCATTTAATTCCGCATGGGCGTTAAAATTCCGGAAATATTTCTTTTGCTCCTCTGTTGCAGGTATAGTCGTCGTATCTAAATGTTCCAGCATGAATTTCATACTATGTTTGATTAATTGCCCGGAAACCAACATCTCAAGGATGATGGATAACCCTTTCGCTTTATATATACCGCACAAAGGCTCCGGTTCTCCTTTATTGGTAAAAACGTAGGCAGCAGAAGAGGGCTCCTGTTGATATTGTGTATATAATATATTAAGTAAAGATGGTTCCATCAGCGGCATATCACAGGCAAGGATAAAAAGATCTTCATTAGGAAATTTCAGATGACTGCTCAATACACCCAGCAGAGGTCCTTTCAGTGGAAGAGTTGCATCATCAGTAATAAGATTCGCTGATGGGAATACTGCTGCATAGTCGGGGTATTGTTTGCTATTAACAGAAATTTTTACCGGGATGTTGAGATCGGACATTTTATTAATGGCTGTTTGTACCCACGTATTGGCTTCTAATTTCAGCAATCCCTTATCACTACCCATCCGGGAACTTTGACCGCCACAAAGAATGATACCCAGCATGATGAAAAATATTTTCAGTAAGTAGTATGATGTGGTTTTGTATCCGTATGACCTAAGCTTTTCCCCGGCGCTACTATATCACGAACTAATTGCTTTAGTTCTTTAATTTCGGGGAAACCTCCGTATTCTTTTCGGTCAAATATTTTTTTATCATCAACACTGATATGAAAATCACCGTTTATTTCGCTGGGTTGAAGTGTTACTCCTTTCAGGTCATTTTCAAAAGTTGTCAGAAATTCTTGTGCCATATAAGCGGCACGAAGCAGCCAGTGACATTTAGGACAATATTCGATGGTAATTGTGGGTTTTATCATTCGTTTTGATTTTACG
>JAKFEJ010000327.1:0-16290 GCA_036675745.1 Chitinophagaceae bacterium
TCCCAACCACCGGGGCTGCGGTCTCTTATTTGTATCAGCAATACACCGCTGGTATTTGCGGCAATCCAGTCGTCAAATGCTTCCAGGAAACGCAAAGAGGTTTCCTGCCCATAATTATCCCTTAGCCCTGCATCCATTACATCTATTACAGGATTGGAAGGAAGCCATACGTTGGGTAATACAATTGGAAAAGTTGCATTCATCCGCAAAGCGGTTAGGATACGCAAATTGTAAGGATCCTGTTTCGAAAAAAAAGAAGCGAAGTCAATTACATCAGGATCCATGACGGGTATACGTGTAGTATCCTGCCAGCCTTGCATCATAAAACTTACCGGTTGCGTACTGATGATAAGTTTGCGGCTATCTCTTGTCACTACCGAATTATAAAACATTAGAGGAATATTAGCAGCTTTTTCATCTGCTGCATAATCGCCGAGTTGCTTATTCAGCAGCTCCCTGGTGTTCATGTTTAATTTCTCCTCAAATGCATAACCCCGGTCTTTGACATAAGAATAACCATTCACCTTAAATTTTTGAGCGGGTGCAATAAGATCCCGCGCAACAAAAGAAGAAAATACCGGGTTTAACACATCCCCGGCAATATCCTCTATATATTTTTTTTCCTGCAGGTTAATGTTTTTTCCTTTTTGACGCTGCAGGTACAATTCTCTGAAATACGTAGCGCCGATCATGCCACCTGAAGCTCCATTGATCAGGAATATTTTTTCCATGATCTCGCCCTTGGTAAGACTATCCAGGTGCTGCAGCATACTCATGGTGAATGTAGCACTGCGATGGCCGCCGCCACTGGTATTCAGCAACACAAGTAAAGGCCTGGTACTATCTTGTTTCTTTTTCCAATTGTTAAGGATGCTGATCATATTAAGCCGGTCGGCTTCTACTTTTTCCGGGGTACATAATGCCATCAATCCTTCCCGGGTATAGAACGGCCTTTCGCTTTTATTCTGGTAATTGATGCCATAAGCTTTATTTCTTGGGTCTATCCAATCTTTTTTATAAAAAAAATTCAATGCTATCAGCAATAAAACAAGATAAGGAACACTCCAGCTTTGAAGAAAATAAGAAAACGCACCAGCTACACCAATCAGTATAGAAAAAAACATGGTGATGCTGGCTGCTGCCGGTATTTGAAAGAAAGGTGAGTCAAGAAAAAAGCCGATACCTACCAGTAAAAGAAAAGCGGCAAAGACACTAAGAATGGCGGCAAAATGATGACGTTTAAAAAGTGATTCTACAAATTGTGGAGTATAATGTCTTACATCACGGGTAGGTCGTAAGCGCAAGGGTGAATCAAAATATACTTCAACCTTTATAAGGCTTTCGTCATGATAGACCTCTTTTGCCGGGCGAAGATGAGTTATATATTCCCCGGGATTGCTGATCTCGGGCATCATCCTTCTGAGTATTGTCCGGTCAGCACGAAAAAAGTAAATAAATGAAACAGCCAGTATAAGAATCAATCCGCTCAGAAAACCGCCTGCAAGAAATAGTATTTCGACATTGCTGATAAGCTCTTTATATCTTGTAAACTCATAAGCTCTGAAAAAATAAAAGAGGATAAAAAGAATAGGTATAACAGCGTTATTGATACAATATTTTAAAAAAGGATTGGTCGTAGCGGAAAGAAACCTGAAATGCTTGCTGAATAATATGAACGTACTGATATTCCAGCTCATGATAAACATGCCGATGGAAGCACCTACCAAAGCCGCACTGATAGAATTCACATTATCCAGGTATTCCGGCGCCAGGAAAAGCGAATCAGCACCAAAGGTGTTCATGAAACTACCATTTACTACGGCAAACAGGATAAACCAAAAAAGTAATAATACCTGGTATTTTCGAAAATGCAGGAATAATAACTGGATAGGAAATGAATAATAAAAACCTCTAAGCCATGCTTTCATGAAAACGGTAGCTGGTGATGATTAAAAATACTATTTAATACCAGCAATGCAAACATGCATCTCTTATAATTTATGGTTAAACTGTTCTGTCCTTCCGTATGATATAAAACATCCAGACAAATGACAGCAATAAGATCATAGCAACAAACTGGTGAGCCACGCCAAGCCATAAAAAACTATTAGCGTTAATTGCATGCAGAACGGTCAATACACCCAAAACAACCTGCAGCAAAACAATGATTGCAGGCCATACCCTTGTATTTTTAAAAAGTTTCGTTCCCTTTTCTTTAAAAGCCTTCCATGTCCATATTAAAACTAATACCGTTATAACATAAGCAAGATTGCGATGGATAAAATGAATTACCAGGGGATGATCAAATAAAAAACTAATACCTGTAAATTGGCGTTCGCCAAATGAATAAATGTTATCTGGCCACCACACGCCATTAATATCAGGCCATGTGGGAGCTGTAGTAGCGGCCTTTAATCCTGCCATAAACGCCCCGTAGATCAACTGGATCGTCAATAATACGATCAGCCAACCCATTAATTTT
Organism: Chitinophagaceae bacterium; assembly: GCA_036675745.1. Classification (GTDB taxonomy): domain Bacteria; phylum Bacteroidota; class Bacteroidia; order Chitinophagales; family Chitinophagaceae; genus Terrimonas_B. The sequence continues at coordinate 2,483 of JAKFEJ010000327.1, forward strand.
CGTAAGGATGAGCTCGAAGTGATCTGTTGTCCGGGTACTAACAATTCCAATGCAAACCACAATGTATAACATAACAGTCCCAATGCTAAAATAAAATGTATCGCCAGTTTATAATGGCTTACATATAATAATTCTGAGTTATCCAGTCCACTCTGCACCATGAGCCAACCCACCAATCCTTGTATTGCTCCTAATAAAAAAAGAATAATCAGGGGACGGATCATTTCTTTTTTAAATCTCTTCTGAACAATAAAAATAATAAACGGGATGATGAATACAACACCAATCAATCTTGCCCAGAGCCGGTGAAACCATTCCCAGAAAAAAATGAATTTAAAATCCTCTAATGTAAAATGGTAATTGAGATACTTATATTGCGCAATTTGTTTATACTTCTCAAATGCGCTGGTCCAATCCTGTTCGTTCATCGGTGGCAATGCCCCCATGATGGGTTTCCATTCAGTAATAGAAAGGCCTGAACCAGTTAGCCTGGTTATTCCTCCGAGCAATACCTGAACGATGATCATGAAAACGCCAATCAACAGCCAGATGGCAACAGGCCTGGAAAAACGGGTTGGTTGCAATTCAGTAGCCATAGCGGGTGCAAAGGTAGCCCTGTAAAACTGGAGGAAATAATTTTTGTGGATTAATATTTATCATCGTTTGCGTCATAAACAACAATCTGAAATTAATTTCGGATTAAATTGCAACCGATGCTGAAATCTTTTTACCAGGACCAATTAATAGAAGCCGGTTGCGATGAAGCTGGCCGTGGCTGTTATGCCGGGCCCGTGTTTGCGGCCGCGGTTATTTTACCCAAAGATTTTTCTCATCCTTTTCTTAATGACTCCAAAAAACTTTCAGTAGACCAGCGTAACGAATTAAGGCCTTTGATAGAACAGGTATCTGTTTCTTACGCAGTAGCTTTTGTTGATAATGATGAAATTGATACGATCAATATATTAAAAGCATCTTTCAAAGCGATGCACCTGGCTATCGATCAATTAAAACAACAGCCGCAAATGCTGCTGATAGATGGCAATCGTTTTACTGCTTATCCTGAAATCCCGCATCAATGCATCATCCAGGGTGATGGCGAATATGCAAGCATTGCAGCAGCCAGTGTTTTAGCTAAAACCTACCGGGATGAATACATGCAGCGACTTCATGATGAATTTCCATTCTATCACTGGAAAAACAATAAAGGCTATGGAACTGCCGCCCATCGCAATGCTATTTCCGAATATGGCTTATGCAAATACCATCGTAAAAGTTTTCGGTTACTGCCGGAACAGTATGAACTTTTTGAACAGGAAGATTAATCCTGCTCATTACCATTTACTCTTTTCCCGATATATATTTTGATGTTAATGGTACATGTACAATAATAGTGGTTCCTTTTCCGGGCATACTGCGCATATTATAACTTCCGCCCATCATTGTTGTTCGTTCACGCATACCCACTATACCAAAGGTTTTTTTAGCAGAAACTTTTTCCTGGTCAAACCCAATACCATCATCCTGTATGGTTAACAAAACCTGGTCATCATTTTTCTCCAGTTTGACTCTTATGTTTTTAGCCTGGGCATATCGTGCGGCGTTTGTTAATGATTCCTGGACGATCCGGAACAAACCTGTTTTTGTGGCTACCGGTAGTGAAATTTCTTCGCTTAAACCGGTGTTATGAACAGCAATCCCTGATCTTTTTTCAAACTCATTAAGATGCCATTCAATAGCAGCTCCAAGCCCCAGATCATCCAGCAAACTGGGTCGCAGATCTGCAGCGATCTTCCGCACAGTTTTCATTGTTTCATCCATCATCAAATTTAGTTCATCCAGTTTTCCCTGTGCCGGCTGGTTATTTGTTAGCACCAGCTTTTTCTTCAACCAGTCGATATCCATTTTCATTACGGTTAACTGCTGTCCAAGCTGGTCATGTATTTCCCGGGAGATGATCAATCTTTCCTCTTCCCGTACTTCCTGCAGATGTGAAGCGAGCCGGCGTATCTCTTCATAAGAATGTTGCAGTTTTTCTTCAGCCGTTTTTCTGAGCGTTATATCGCGGATAAAAGCGCAAAAAAAATCATCCCCGCTTTTCTTTATCGGAACAATAGCAAGCTCAATAGGAAATTCTTTTCCCGAGTGATGTAAAGCGGTGATCTCAGTTAGTTTATTTAATACCGGACCTTCACCTGTTTGCTGATAAAGGCTGAAGCCTTTCTTATGTGCTTCCCGGTAATGTTGCGGAATAATAGTTTCAGTAAGTTGTTTTCCCAGGATTTCCTTTTCATTCCATCCAAACATATTTTCCGCCTGCTGATTCCAGACTGTAATGGCACCTGTAGTGTCAATACAGACAATTGCATCCAGAGCGGCATTCATGATGAGCCTTCTTACTTCTTCACTATGTTTTACAGCGGCTTCTGATCTTTTCTTTTGTAAGGCTGAATTAATAGCAGCCGGTAGCCTTGCCAGCCTGTCTTTTAATATATAGTCGTCAGCGCCTAAGCGAATAATGTTAGCGGCAAATTCTTCAGATACTGTACCTGTTACCAATATAAAAGGTATATTAAGCGAACGTTCAAGGGCCATTTCCAGGGCTTCCTTTGCATTAAACCGGGGTAATGCATTATCGGCAAGGATAAGGTCAGGATGAAATTGATCAAGCGCCTCGCAATAAGTTTCTTTATTAATAGCAACATTAAAAATGCAGGGGAAATGTTCTTTCAAAGCCCATTGCACGATGTCTGCATCGATAAGATCATCTTCAAGCATCAATATTCTCAACGGTACTGCCATGTTTTATTCAGTTTGCTGTTAACAGCATAAATAATATTATGATTCTTCCGGTCGATATACATTTTTACAACTATAGCTTACCGGCAAGGACAATAAAAATTCCGATCAACTGATTTTCATGGTTTGTTATCAGAAATTAAACGAAAAAACCTTTTTCGATTATGAAATTTACCTGATTGTTTTATTATTTCCAACTATCAATCTTTATATAAGAATAAACACTTATGCTAATTGGAATTGTTCTTTAAAGCAAGAATTTACGATTTACTATGGTTATTATTTATTCATTCCACTCGCCCAATCCTACCCTTATTACAACGGGTTCTGAACCTGTACAGTCAATGATTGTAGAAGGGACCGTGCCCCCGATACCGCCATCAACAACTATATCCACTTCATTCCTGAAATTTTCATGCATGATCTCCGGATCGGTATAATCTTCAACCATCTCACCTGGCAAGGAAGCACTGAGAATAGGTCTGCCTAATTCATTTACAATAGCCAAAGCAATATTATTACCAGGTATACGTAACCCAATCGTATCTTTTTTACTTTGCAAAATTTTTGGAACCATTTTACTGGCAGGCAGAATAAATGTAAAAGGTCCCGGCAGGTATTCTTTTAATAAGCGATAAGTGCTGGTAGGAAGTTGTTTGGCATAGTCGCTCAGGTGGCTGAGATCAGAACAAATAAAAGATAGTTGTGCTTTTTTCGGATCTACATTTTTAATACGGCATATCCTTTCAACAGCTTTGTGCTGGAGGATGTCGCAACCCAAGCCATAGATCGTATCGGTGGGGTATATAATTATACCACCGCGCTGTAAACATTCCACAGCTATTTTTATTTGTCGGGCCGGGGGGGTTTCAGGATGAATATGAAGTAACATAACGGCAATTTCTGTTTAAACAAGCCAATTTACAGCTTATTTCAGCCTTTAAAACTATTTGTGTTTTTTCAAATAGATTTATGTTAATTGATAAAACACTGACAGTTTATATTTTCCGGTAATTTTATCTTTGTTAAAACACACTGTTATGCAGCTTAAGCCGGTTACAACAGTTGACTCAATTGAACCTGGTATTTTTAAAAAAGAATTTTATCAGCCGGGCATTCCGATCGTTATCAAAAACCTGTCGAAAGACTGGCCGGCTTATATCAAATGGAACTGGGATTACTTTAAACAATTGGTGGGTGATAAAAAAGTACCGCTTTACAATAACATAAAAAGTGACGCCTATACTCCTATTAATAAAGCTGATGATTATAAAACATTTGGCGAATACATTGATATGATAAGCCAGGGTCCTGCTGGCTGGCGGATATTTTTATTCAACATATTTGATCATGCACCTCAACTGATCAATGATTTTACCTGGCCTGAACACCTGATGAAAGGTTTTGTAAAAAAATATCCGATGCTTTTCACCGGTGGTGCCACCAGTATTACGCATATGCATTTTGACATTGATATGTCACATATACTGCATACACAATTCCAGGGAAGAAAAAGGGTGCTGATGTTTCCTTATGCAGAACAACACAAGATCTATCGCAAACCATTCGAGGTATTGAGTATGGCCGATTTTTCTCATTATCATGAAAGCAATGGGACTCCGGATTATGAGAAGTTTCCCGCCCTGAAATTGGCACGGGGATTTGATTTCACACTGGAGCATGGCGATACTTTATTCATGCCCGCAGGCTACTGGCATCATATGGAATACCTTGATAGCGGATTTGCAATGAGCCTCCGTGCCATGCAACCATCCTGGAGCGGTAAATTAAAAGGCGCCTGGAATTTGTTTGGCATGCGCAGCATTGATACTATGATGAAAAAAGCAATGCCGAAATGGTGGTACGAAATGAAAAAGAAAAAAATATTTGAAAATGCCAAAAGGGAGTTACAACTTATTTCCTAAAGAGAATTTTTAATCATGCAGAGAACACAGGAATACTTAATCGCTTTAAAAATATCTTTTCCTATAAACCCTGCGTGAACTAAAAATTTTTTATTGAATCGTCCATACTTCTCTCCCTCTTAAAAGTTTATCAAGGTCGGCCGGTTTGCCTGCAATAGCATTTTCCAATTGCAATTTCATCTGGTCTTCATAACAAGGACGATCATTCTGATAAAACACACCAAATGGTCTTGGCAAATGGCCTTCCAGTTTAGGATCATCAAAAATGCGGGTCAGTATCTGCGCTTTATAAATATCTTTTTCATCATGGATCCACAGGTCATCAGTGCTATGGCCATTATTCAATTCAACAATCTTTGGAGTAAATCCATCTAATTTTATCCCCTTATCATTAGCTGCGCCAAAGGTCAATGGTTTGCCTTGTTCAAGAAATAATGTCTCCTGGGGCTTGCTGCTTTTTTCTGTAAAAATTTCAAAAGCGCCATCGTTGAAGATGTTGCAGTTCTGGTATATTTCAAGGAATGAAGCCCCTCTATGCTGATTCGCTCTGAGCAACATCGCCTGGAGGTGTTTGGGATCCCGGTCCATTGTTCTTGCAACAAAACTGGCATCAGCACCCATTGCCAGTGCAAGGGGGTTGAACGGATGGTCTATGCTACCAAATGGAGTTGATTTAGTAACCTTGTTTTCTTCCGATGTTGGCGAGTATTGACCTTTGGTCAACCCGTAAATCTGGTTATTAAAAACTAAAAGATTAACATCAAAATTGCGTCGCAATAAATGAATAGTGTGATTGCCGCCAATACTTAAACTGTCGCCATCACCACTCACTATCCAAACACTCAGCTCCGGACGGCTTGCTTTCAATCCTGATGCAATGGCTGTAGCACGCCCATGGATGGAGTGCATACCATATGTATTCATATAATACGGAAAGCGGCTGCTGCAACCGATACCGGATATTATCACAATATTTTCCCTGGGAATGCCCAATGCCGGCATCACTTTCTGTACCTGCGCCAAAATAGAATAATCGCCGCAACCGGGGCACCAACGTACTTCCTGGTCGGTGGCAAAATCTTTGGCGGTCAGGGTTGGGGCTGTAATCACATCACTCATAACAAAAAATTGGTTGTAAAATTAATGAATATTGATCAAGGACCGCTCTAAAAAAACACTGACATCGTGTATTTACCGCAGGCTTTTAAAAAAAGTTTACTAAACGGCTGTTAGCCATCCCTTACAATTTGTAATTAACTTGCGGCCTCAATCTTTTTAAATATGTCTGAAGTTTTATATGATTTTGGTATGGTTGGTCTTGGCACCATGGGTCGTAATCTGTTACTGAATATTGCTGATCATGGATTCGCCGCTATAGGTTTTGACAAAGACGCTGCAAAGACCGGTCTTTTAGAATCTTCAGCGACTCCCGGTACTACTGTAAAAGGTGTTGGGTCTTTAGCTGAAATGATTTCCCAATTAAAAACCCCACGAAAATTGATGATGCTGGTTCCGGCGGGTCCGGCAGTGGATTCAGTGATCAATGACCTGCTCCCTTTATTAGAAGAAGGTGATATCATAATTGATGGGGGTAACTCTCATTTTACTGATACGCTGGCAAGGATAAAATACGTAGAGGATAAAAAAATTCATTTTATGGGAATGGGCGTCAGCGGGGGTGAGCATGGCGCCAGGACTGGCCCAAGCATCATGCCCGGTGGTGACAAAGAAGCGTGGAGCCTGGTAAAACCTATTCTTGAAGCCATCGCCGCTAAAGTAAATGATGAACCCTGCGTAGCTTATATGGGTAATAACGCAGCCGGCCATTATGTAAAAATGGTGCATAACGGCATTGAATATGGTATCATGCAAATGATCAGTGAAGTATATGATTTTTTAAAAAGAGGGCTTGGACTCAGCAATGATGAAATGCATGCGATCTTTTCAAAATGGAATGAAGGGGAACTGCAATCTTTCCTGATAGAGATCACCGCTGATATTTTTCCAAAAACAGATGATCAGACAAGCAACAGGTTAATTGACGTTATCCTGGATAAAGCAGGCTCTAAAGGAACCGGCAAATGGACGTCACAGGAGGCCATGAACCTGCCGGTACCTTTACCTACCATTGATATGGCCGTTGCCATGCGGGACATTTCGGGCTATAAAGATGAAAGGGTACAGGCGGCAACTTTATACAAACCGAAAATAAAAAATTTTACAACGAACAAAGAGAAGCTTATCCAGCAGTTGCATGACGCATTCTATGCTGCTACGCTTATTGCCTATGCGCAGGGATTATCTATGCTCCATAAAGCATCGGCAGAAAGGAAAATGGATATACCATTAAAAGATGTGGTGAAAATCTGGAGAGGCGGTTGCATTATCCGTTCGGCACAATTGGAAATATTTACAGCTGCCTATAAGAAAAAACCTGACCTGGCTAACATTTTATTAGATAAAAAAATTGCAGCCATTGTAAAAAAGAAACAAACAGGATTAAGGAAAATGGTACAGCAATATGCTGCAGCAAAAATTCCTGCGGCAGCATTGATGAGTGCATTGGCTTACCTCGATGCTTATACCAGTGAAAGAATGGCTACCAATCTTATACAGGCACAACGGGATTATTTTGGCGCACATACTTATCAGCGGATAGATAAAGAAGGAAGTTTTCATACGGAATGGTAACAGGAAAAAGGTACAAGGTGCAAGGTACAAGGTACAAGGTACGAGGTCAGAAGTATGAAATCAGAAGAGTTTCAATTTTGAAGATTGTCTACTGATAGGTTACTAAAATTGCAGTTTAAAAATTTGAGACTGCCCAAAAACCAGTAACTGGTAACTGGCAACCGGAAACATGATTTGATATTTTAATATTAACTAATAAATGGAAAAGAAAACAAATTTACCCCCCACTATACTTTTTATTTTTGGCGGCAGTGGCGACCTGGCCAATCGTAAACTTATCCCGGCTATTTACAATTTATTTCTGGATGAACAATTGCCGGAAAAATTCATAGTGATAGGTGTGGGCCGTACTGCTTTCCCAAACATAGACGATTACCGCAATAAATTATTAGAAGGGATAAAACAGTTTTCACGACGGAAAGATAAAATAGAGGAAAAATGGTCATCCTTCGCTCAGCTGATCTCCTACCATGAAATGGACCTGACAAGCGATGCTTCTTATGATAATATGAAAGCATGGATCAGTGAAAAAAATAAAGAATGGGGCATTATACCCAACGTTCTTTTCTATTTAGCTGTTGCTCCTCAACTAGCACCGGGCATAGCACAAAAGCTATCATCTCAAAAAATCTGTGAAGATTCACAGCATACGAGAATTGTATTTGAAAAACCTTTTGGTCATGATCTGAAAAGTGCACACGATCTTAACCAATTATTAAGCGGTATGTTCAAGGAAGAGCAGATCTTTCGGATAGACCATTATCTTGGCAAAGAAACCGTGCAAAATATACTGGCATTTCGTTTTGCAAATGCCATGTTTGAACCTATCTGGAACAATCACTACATTGATCATGTACAGATAACTGCGGCAGAAACAGTAGGCGTAGAAGACAGGGGAGGATATTATGAGCAGGCTGGAGCATTGAGGGATATGGTCCAGAACCATGTATTGCAATTGCTGTGTATGATCGCTATGGAACCACCGACTTCTTTTGATTCGAATGAAATACGGAATAAGAAAGTGGATGTATTAAGTGCTCTCCGAAAGATAAATACGGATGAGGTACACGATAATGCCGTAAGAGGACAATACTCTGCCGGCTGGCTGAAGGGAGAAGAAGTACCCGGCTATCAACAGGAAAAAAATGTATCCGTTACATCCCCGGTTGAAACTTTTGTAGCGGCTAAATTCTATGTCGATAACTGGCGCTGGAAAAATGTTCCTTTTTATATACGCACCGGCAAGCGCATGCATGAAAAGACAACATCAATAACCATTCAATTCAAAGAAGCGCCGCATTATTCTTTTCCGCCGGAAGCCGCTGATACCTGGAGACCAAACAAATTAACTTTTAGCATACAACCACAAATGGATATCCGTATCCGTTTCCAGGCAAAACGACCAGGAACAGAAATGGTATTGAACCCGGTGGATATGGTGTTTAGTTATGCAACCACTTTTGATGAGCAGGAGCCCGAAGCCTATGAAACCTTGCTGGAAGATGTTATTGAAGGAAACCAGACATTGTTTATGCGGGCCGACCAGGTAGAAGCAGCCTGGGAAGTGATCACACCTTTATTGGAGGCCTGGCAAAAACGTCCGCCTGTTGATTTTCCCAATTATTCACCCGATAGCTGGGGACCTGAAGATGCAGAGGCGTTGATAGCCAGGGACGGCCATTTCTGGGCTAATTTTCCGATAACAAAAAACGGCACAACTAAATAAACGACTATGCAGGCATTTATATCGAAAAACAGTGATGAGCTAAGTGTACGATTTGCGGATTGGCTGGTAGATTACATCAATGATGTATTAAATAAACAAGACCGCTTCACACTTGCCTTATCTGGTGGCAGCACCCCAAAGAAATTATATAAACTTCTTGCATCAGATAAATATAAGAGCAAAATTGACTGGAGTAAACTGCATTTTTTCTGGGGAGACGAACGTTTTGTTCCTTTTGATGACGAAAGAAACAATGCCAAAATGGCTTTTGTTGAATTGCTTGATCATGTTCCTGTTAATAAAAAACATATTCATATAATGGAAACGATGGGACCGGAACCTGAAGAATCGGCTGGTGAATATGAAAAAACACTTCATACTTATTTTGATGACAAACCAAATACGTTTGATCTTGTCATACTCGGTCTCGGCAATGATGCACATACACTTTCCTTATTTCCAGGTTATGAAGTTGTAGCGGAGAATAAAAAATGGGTGTCCGCATTGTATTTGAAAGAACAGCAGATGTACCGGATTACACTAACAGCTACTGTTGTAAATATGTCGGCAAGAGTAGTTTTTTTAGTAAGTGGTGGCGATAAGGCTGCTGCATTGTATCATGTCCTAAGCAGCGAGCATGAGCCTTATTTATATCCTGCACAGGCTATTCAACCATTTAATAGTGAGTTGTACTGGTTTTATGATGAAGCGGCGGCGGCTGACCTGTAACATACTTTATAAAAGTATTGCAAGTAGTTCAATCAATATAAATGGTATTCCTTCATAAACTTATTTAGCATCATTCTATGTTCATTAAAAAACAAGTTATCGCTGTATCCGCACTTGCAGCCTTGGTTATGGGTGGTGTGGCTGCTATTGATCCGCCGAAAGGAAAATATAAGAATCTGAAAATTCTTCCTAAAGATATCAGCGAACAAAAATTAGATAGCATAATGGAATCTTATTCCAAGGCTCTTGGTAGCAGTTGTAGCTTTTGCCATGTGGAAGTTAAAAATTTTCCTGATAGTCTTGATTATGCATCCGACGCTAATACAATGAAAGAAAATGCAAGGGAAATGATGCGGATGACTATCCTGATCAATAAAACATATTTCCATTTTGATAAAAATGAAAAACCGGAATACCTGAAAGTTGTTAACTGCAAAACCTGCCATCGCGGAGAACCTTATCCCGAAGTTTAAATTTAAATAATCCCTTTATAAAAATTCAAGGCGTTACTTAGTCTACTGATAAGTACTATATCTTCTGCTTATATTAATAAGCAGAGCCTCCGTCACTCCCTCTTAAAATCACTAAAAAACAATTATCAATTAAAAAAGAAATAGAAACGTAACGAAAGGGTAACAGAAAAGCACTTAGCAACCGGTTGCGTATAATTACGAAAGAATGGCATGCTTTTACTGAATTTTAGTATAAACCATTAAAATCAAGCACTATGGAAAACAAATGGTCGTTACATTTACAGTGAAGATTCGGTTTTGAAGATGTTTACCCTATCCTAACGAAAACCAACTCTATGACCTTATTTAATTTGATGGGATTAGTCTCGACAGCAGCCTTAGCTCTACCCCTCATAATACTTATTGTAACAAAACTAGCCTGGTACAGAAGTTTTCCGGCATTATTTTTTTACTACCTTTTTGTATTAAGTTTCAATTTTTTACTGCTTGGATATATCAGGATAGACGGTAATTTCAGATACTATCTTGGTGTCACCTGTAATTTAGTGGATACACCGCTTATGTTATCATTCCTGCTTTATTTCAGTAAAACCATCGCTTTCCGGAAGAGGTTAATGACAGCCATACTGGTTTTTATTCTTTTTGAGATTGCTATTGTAGCTATTTATGGTTTTAATACAAAAGCTACAACAATTATTCTTGCACCAGGATTACTGATAGCACTTGTTATTTCTTTACTTTTCTTCATACACCAGGCAAAGATTGCAGTCGTTTATCATAAAGCCGCCGGTAAGGCAATCATGGTAGCTTCCCTTCTTTTTGCATATGTTGGCTATTGCTTTGTATATTCCGTATTTTATCTTATCAAACCTGTTTATAAAGATGATGCACATCTTGTCTTCTTTCTTATTACTATTTTTTCTTCAATTGCGATGTCCGTGGGGATATATTTTGAAAGAAAAAGAGTACAGCAATTGCTAGAACTGCAAACCACCCGGGAAGAGCTCAAGGCCATCTATGGTGAACAGCAAACAAAAAAAAGGGCCAACCCTTTTGAGGCGGCCGTTATTAATTTCGATAAAGAACAGTGGAATTAAAAACAATATTTTCCTTCTGCTATCATTTTATCAGCTATTCTTCTTCTCGCATCTTTTGTATTAAAAGGTTCTGCTTTAGTAAATCGTTTCAATCCCATTAATATCATACGTTGTTCATCGCCATCAGCAAATGCATTGATAGCGTCTTTGCCTGATTTGTTTACTTTATCCGCAGCATCATACAAGTAGGTACGCATCATATCCTGGTAAAGTTGTGTAGCTGTTTCTCCCTGTTGATCCGTCATTTTCATAACTCTCAATAATACACTTTCAGCATTAAAGGTTTCTATTGCCATGTCAGCCAGGTTCATCAGCACTTCCTGTTCATTTTCTATTTTCGTCATTAGCTTTTGAACGGCTGCACCCGCTGCCATCAGGATAGCTTTCTTCAGGTTAGCTACCAATTTTTTCTCTTTAGCAAAAGGAGTTTCGTCTTCTGCACCAAACTCAGGGATGCTCATTAGTTCTTTCGAAACGCTCATCGCCGGTCCCATCAGATCAAGTCTTCCGCCCATCGCTCTTTTCAATGTCATATCCAATGTAAGCAGGCGGTTAATCTCGTTCGTTCCTTCGTAAATTCTATTGATACGACTATCACGATATGCTCTTGAAATATTATACTCTGCACTGAACCCATTGCCGCCATGTATCTGCACTCCTTCATCTACTACAAAATCCAGCACTTCGCTTCCATATACTTTCAGCATGGCACATTCAATAGCATATTCTTCTGCCGCACCCAATAATGCTTCATTGAATGGCTTGCCTGCTGCCAGCAGTTCTTTTTCTTTTTCATCGATCCAGTCAGCAGTGCGATATAAAGCGGATTCAGCAACAAAAATTTTGATTGCCATCTCCGCCAGTTTATGCTTGATGGCGCCAAAATTGGAAATGGGTTGTTTGAATTGTTCTCTTGTTTTTGCATAGTCAACTGTATAGCTCAATGCCCTTCTTGCTCCGCCGGTAGCAGCGGCACATAGTTTCAAGCGGCCAATATTTAAAATATTGAAAGCGATCTTATGCCCTTTGCCGATTTCTCCCAACAGATTTTCAACCGGCACTTTTGCATCCTGGAAATATAACTGAACGGTAGAAGATCCTTTAATACCCATCTTATGTTCTTCAGGTCCCTGGGTAAAACCTTCTGTTCCTCTTTCTACAATAAAAGCGGAAAATTTATCGCCATCTACTTTTGCGAACACAGTATATACCTGCGCAAAGCCTCCGTTTGTGATCCAGCATTTCTGTCCGTTCAACAAATAATATTTACCATCATCACTTAGTTTGGCCGAGGTTTTGGCCCCCAATGCATCACTTCCGCTATTCGGTTCTGTCAAACCATAAGCACCTGCCCATTCGCCGGTAATAAGTTTGGGAATATATTTTTGTTTTTGTTCCGGTGTACCAAAATATAAGATAGGTAAAGTGCCAATGCCTGTATGTGCCGCAATGGCAACAGAAAAAGAATGACCTGCACCCATATACTCGTTCACGATAGTGGATGTCACGAAATCTTTGCCCAATCCGCCATACTCTTCCGGGAATGAAACAGATAGCAATCCTTGTTCACCGGCTTTGGCAACCAATGATTTCATTAAGCCCGGTTCCAGGTTGTCGATACGATCAAGGATTGGATATATTTCTGCATCCAGGAATTGATCACACATATCGCGGATCATCTTTTGTTCTTCAACAAAGTTTTCAGGAGTAAATGTTTCAAACGGCGATGATTCTTTGATCAGCCATTCTCCTCCTTTCAATAAATTTTTCGTTTCTGTGGCAGCGCTCATGGTATAAAGTTTAAAAAGCCCCTCCAACTTCCCCGAAAGGGAGGCTAAGAAAAGCGGTTAAATAATTAGTGAATCATTTTATTTAGCTCATCATTTTTTTAATATTCAAACTTCACATTGTACAATTCATCTTTTGTAAAAATTCCAAACATGATATACATCTTCAACCTAAGTCCCCCTTTAGGGGACAGGGGTTTCTATTTCAAATTATCATATACTACCTGCAATACTTCTTTACACACATCTATTCTATCAGCAGGTACGGTTTTCAACGCTTCATTCAATGTTTCATCTGCTATCTGCATGGTTTCTTCCTCCAATTTCTGTGCGTTTTTGGTCAGGTATATTAAGTTGATGCGCCTGTCATTTTCTGATGGTACCCGCTTAACCAAATTCAACTTTTCAAGATTATCTACCAGCCGGGTAATACTGGGCTTATCACGAAAAGTAGCATTGCACAATTGTTGCTGGCTCCTGCCATCTTCTTTCCATAAATGATACAGTACACTCCATTGTTCGATAGTAATGTTCAGACCGGCAGTGTTGAACTTCTTCTGCAAACGCCGGGCAATAGCCGTAGA
>JAKFEJ010000337.1:0-2415 GCA_036675745.1 Chitinophagaceae bacterium
TTTTTAAAGCGGGATTTACACATAAAACCCATGGCATGTTCCTTGTATTTTTCAGAACATGTATAAAATAATTATCCTGGCCTTAATGATAAGCATACAGTTTTATGCTTTTGGACAAATTACTCCTGATACCAGTATGCAAAACAAACAGGATTCGACTATCCAACCTGAGCAGAATACGAGTGTGCAGGCATTTCCAGATAAAACAATTACACATAGCCAGGAAATATATAAATTAAAAGCTGCATCAGATATTCCTGTTACTGCAATAGGAACCGGCTGGAGTCTTTATGCATTTACTAAAATATACAGCAAAGACAGATCCAGCGAGGAAAAGATACTAAGCCTTGATAAAAACGATATCAATTCGTTTGACCGGCCTGGTGCAGATATTTATCATCCAAAGGCAAGTGAAGTTGCTAACATGCTTTTTTATGGATCCATGCCATTACCTGTACTATTGATGCTGGATAAAGAAGTACGTAAGGATGCTTTAAAGATCGCAATACTATACCTTGAATCCATGTCTGTCACCGGATTATTATATACAGGCTCGGTTTACTTAACTGACCGTTATCGGCCCTACGCTTATAACACTAATGTATCTATGTCAGAAAGAACAAGAGGTGGCGCCAAAAATTCATTCTTTGCCGGGCATGTGGCATTAGTGGGAACCTCTACTTTTTTTATAGCAAAAGTTTTGAATGATTATCATCCGGATTCGAAAGTGAAATGGTTGCCATTCACTTTGGCAGGGTTAGCTACAGGAGCTACGGCGTATTTGCGTTACCGCGGCGGGGAGCATTTTTTATCTGATATTGCTATTGGAACCGTTGTAGGGGTACTAACGGGTATATTGGTCCCTCATATCCATAAAAACAAAAATATCACTAACCGCAGGCTTTCTTTTACCGCCTCTTATATGGGGGATACACCACAGTTCGGTATTGTTTACAAGCTCACGAAATAGAAAGTGCTGTAAAGGCATCAGGCAAATGTTCCGTTATATCGCCAGCTATCATGGCTTCCATAGATTTTTCTTCAGCGGCCATATCGCCGGCAAGGCCATGTATATAAACACCAAGTATTGCGGTATCTGTACACGAATATCCCTGTGCTAACAGGCCAGTCAATATTCCTGTCAGTACATCACCACTGCCGCCTGTTGCCATCCCTACATTTCCAGTTGAATTAAAAAATCCTTTCCCATCAGGAATAGCTATGAAGGTATGATGCCCCTTCAAAACAATAATGATGTTTAATTCATTTGCTTTCTGCAAAGCAAGTTCTATCCTGTCAAATTCATTGGGAGTTTCTCCAAACAGCCTTTCAAATTCTTTAGGGTGAGGAGTAAGTATAGAGCCTGCAGGAATTAATTTCAACATCTCTTTTTGCGAAGCAATACTATTCAGCGCATCGGCATCCAAAACAACCGGAGCTTTATAATTTTCAACTATTTCCCACAACATTGTTTTTGTTTCGGCGGCTACACCAATTCCGGGACCAATACCAATGCTTTTGTATTTAGACAGATCCTCATCGATCCTTGTATTAAATGATGAATTAAAATCCGTCATCACCATAGCTTCTGGCACTGCTGTTTGCAAAATATCATAACCACATTTAGGAATATGGCAGGAGAGGAGACCCACTCCGCTTCGCAGGCAGGCTTTAGCAGACAGAACAGCCGCTCCAATTTTTCCATAACTTCCTGCTACTATTAAGGCATGGCCAAAATTTCCTTTATGCCCAAAACGATTTCTTGGTTTGTAGATAGTACGGATAAATGAATCGTCAGTTAATTCATACTTACTAAAAGCGGAGTTAAGAAAATCCGGGTGTAAGCCGATATCAAGAATATGGACCTCACCAATGAATTCACTGTTTTCCGCTACAAGAAAAGCTTGTTTGAAACATTGAAAACTTAGTGTATGGCTGGCTTTTACAACTGTTTCTCCCAATGAAGAGCGGTCTGTAAATAAACCACTGGGTATATCAATTGAAATGATCCCGCAGCCCGAATGATTAATATGATTGACAAGGTTAGCGGTTACTCCTTCCAGTCCACGGTTAAGGCCCGAGCCGAATAATGCATCAATGATAATATCGTTCTTATCAAGCCCATGAAAATTGTCCTCAGTTTGAACAAAACGGATTTCGATTTCCGGGTATTGATGCAATCTTGCCAGGTTGATTTGAAAATCATCAGTGCCTTTGTGACCAAATTCCAGGATATGAACCGTGACTGGACATTTTCTTTCTGCCAGCATTCGTGCAATAGCAAGTCCATCACCGCCATTATTCCCTTTGCCACAAAAAATGTGAAATGCTTTTTCTGTATAATTATTCCGTTCCAGCCAGTCGGCACATTTGCCAGCGGCTCTTTCCATCAGGTCAATAGATGCGATGGGCTCA
>JAKFEJ010000018.1:0-16216 GCA_036675745.1 Chitinophagaceae bacterium
GCATCCGCTTTCATTTTTTCATTGGCAGTAATGAGGAATTCTACACGACGGTTCTGAGCTCTTCCGGAGTCCGTATCATTACTGTATTTTGGAGCAGATTCACCATGACCAACCGTTCTTACCCTTTCCAAAGCAATGCCATGACTGGTAAGATAATTTGAAACAGTTGACGCTCTTCTTTCAGACAGGCTCTGATTATATTTATCAGTACCTGTATTATCAGTATGCCCTTGTATCTCCAGGTCTGTATCAGGATATTTATTCAATATGGTGACAAGATCATTAAGAGTGGTTTGAGCGTTTGAAGATATATTCGATTGATCGAAACCAAATAATACAGCACTGCTGAATTCAACTACAATACCTTCTCCCACTCTTTCAACTTTTGCACCGGGTACTTCATTTTTTATTTCTTCAGCTTGTTTATCCATTTTCCTTCCTATTACCGCACCTGTAACGCCACCAACTGTGGCTCCGATAATAGCACCTAATGCTGTATTACCTGCAGCTTTTCCTATAACAGCGCCTACAGCACCACCGCCGGCAGTACCAATAACAGCGCCTTTTTGCGTTTTATTCATGTTTTTACAACTAGTGGTAAGAACTGCGAGAGCAAGGGTACCGATAAGCAAGTTTTTGATTTGTTTCATTTGTGTATTTTTTATTGTTTTTGGCTAAATGCCTGCCTGCTGGCAGACAGGGAATTCCCCATAAAATTTTCATCGCTGCGGTAGGATAGCCCGAATATTTTATGGCTCATTTTATACGAATTTTTTTAAATGATTAATGCCTGTTATCCAAACATCATACCAATAGCAGTAATTAGAAAAACTGTCATGCCACATTTTCCTGATAACCATCCGATTAAAATATAATTCGGGAAATGTAAATAAGCTTAAAAGAGTTGTTATGCCCGGATAATTCTTTATAAAAAAGATAGCGGCTATTCAAAAAAAAACACCTGCCCAGTGGTGGTTTAGCAATGCCTTGACCAGTTTAGCTTTCCTGCTTAAAAAAATTATTTTTTCAAAAAAACTTTTTTCATGGCTTCTGCTTTTAATAAACATTCTTCCCATTCTTTTTCGGGATCGCTATAAAAAGTAATGGCAGATCCTGTCTGAAATGAAAGATAGTCAGATGAGCTATTGTACATAATACTTCGTATAACTACATTAAAATCAAAATCACCAGACGGGGAAATATACCCAAGAGCCCCGGAAAAAATTCCCCTTTTTGTTTTTTCATATTGTTCAATCAATTCCATAACTCTTTTCTTAGGTGCACCAGTCATAGAACCCATTGGAAAAGTAGCCCGGACAATGTCGGAAAAAGAAATATTTTTCTTTAATTCGCCGCTGATGGTCGAGATCATTTGATGCACTTGCGGAAAAGAATAAATACCGTATAATTCATCCACTTTTACGGTTCCTTCTTCACAAATTTTAGAAAGATCATTTCTCATAAGATCTACCACCATTACATTTTCCGACCGATCCTTATTACTATGAAAAAGCTCTTCCTTGCTTTGTTCATCCTGGTTATCATCTCCATGTATCCTTTTTGAAGTTCCTTTAATAGGCTGTGCTAAAATTTCACTTCCGTCTTTTTTTAAAAATCGTTCGGGACTTGCACAGAGCAGCCATTTATCCTCTATCCTGTACAAAGCAGAGAACGGATTTGGAGAAAGATCGCTTAGATCTTTATATATAGTCAAAGGATCAATATCGGCCTGCTCCGCAAAAAATTCCTGGCAAAAATTTACCTCATAACAATCACCCCGAAGTATATGTTGTTGCAACTTCCTGACGATGGAAATATATTCTTCTTTTTGTATCCGGTTTTTAACAATAGCAGTACCTGACTTCCCTGCTTCAATTGGCGACTCCGAATCAACGCTGTTTATTTCATCTAATATTCTTTTTGATTCATCCGCCTCAATGATAATTTCTTTTTCATTCAGCCTGATAAGGATTAACGGTTCGAAAAGGAAAAGTTCAGGAAATTGAATAAGATCAGGATGATTAGAAGAAAGCGACTCCAGTTGGTTTTTAAGGTCATAGCTAAGATGACCAAAAAGCCATTTGTTCTTCATGGAATAAATAAAATCCTGCAGTTGAGTCAAGCTGCCGTTCCTTCCCGCCCCAATTTCATTTTTTATTCCTGCCGCCACCAGGCATTCCTGGGTGTGTGGTTGAATGTGGTATTGATTATTATCTAAAAAACAAAAAGTGTTGAACTGTTGTACCCAGTTCAACACTTTTTCCTTCATCAGCCGGAAGTCAGTTACCGGAAATATAAGATTACTCAGAATTGTATTGCTTGATCAAATGAAAAGGAATCGAAATTAATAATCATCGTCATCCTCGTTAAAATCGTCACTGTCATTGAACATATCTTTAAACTCATCGTCAACTTTGAAATCATCATCCTCATCCGCTGCTCCTTTTTTGGCAGGGGTGCTGGCTTTTTTGCCTTTGGATTTAGGCACATCAAATTCAGCAAAATCTGGATCCCAATTGTCTTCCTCTTCGACTTTCTCCCAATCGTCTTCTTTATCATCAGCTACATCATCATCGTCGTCCTCATCTTCTTTACTCTTTTTTGAGGAAATTGCTTTGCCTGCTTTTTGCTTAGGAGAAGTTTCTTCTAAATCTTCATCCAAATCATCATCATCATCCTCGTCCTTTTTTTTAGGTTTTGGAGATTCTTTTTTTGCTGATGCCTTGTTTGAATCAGTATAAGTTTTTCCTGTAACTTTTTTTTCCTTATCGGATTTTGATGCCATAGTAAGGTAGGGTTGTGAGTGTAAAATTTCAGCGAAGTTTTTAATTGACCAAATTTTTTTAAATAAAAATTTATTAGCTCTTTCTATTCAATGGAAATGATCTGGTTACGACCTGGTCCATTTGATATATAATGGATGTTTACCCCAAGGTATTCATTAATAAAACTAACATACGTCTTCATTGTTTCAGGCAACTCCTCCACTGAATTCGCTGCACTGCTTGGCGTATTCCAGCCTGGAAATTTTTTATATACAGGTTCAATTGTCACCCGATCAAGACGAAAAGGCATTTCCGTGCTTTCTTTTCCATTTATTTTATAACTCGTACACACTTCCAGGTCTTTAAATTCATCCAATACATCAGCTTTGGTCATTACAATTTTTGTAACCCCGTTGATCATACAGGCAAAACGAAGGGCAACAAGGTCAATCCAGCCGCAACGACGGGGGCGGCCGGTGGTGGCTCCAAATTCATTTCCTGCCTTTCTTAATTCTTCACCCAGTTCATTTTCCAATTCGGTAGGGAAAGGGCCGCTACCCACCCGTGTGCAATAAGCCTTGGTTATCCCAATTACATCCCCGATCTTTTGCGGCGCTATTCCTAACCCATTACAAACTCCGGCAGAAATAGTATTGGATGATGTTACAAAAGGAAAAGTTCCAAAATCAATATCCAGCATACTGCCTTGCGCCCCTTCTGCCAAAACTTTTTTACCAGCTTGTAATTGTTGATTGATAAAATATTCGCCGTTGACAATATTAAGTTCCTTTAAAAATTCCAGTGCTTCAAAAAATTCCTCTTCCCATGCGGATATATCTTCGTCAAATGAGTGATTATCCAACAAACGTTGGTGTTTCAATCTTAACTTAATATATGCCGTTGTGAAATTTTTGTCCAGCAGATCTCCTACTCTCAACCCATTCCTTCCTGTTTTATCCATATAGGTAGGTCCAATTCCTTTTAATGTAGAACCGATCTTTTGATTTCCCTTTGATACTTCTGATGCCCTATCCAATGCACGGTGTGTAGGTAAGATCAGGTGTGCCCTTTCTGATATAAAAAGATTTTTTCTCAGGTCTACCCCGAAAGAAGCAACAGTATCGCATTCCTTTTTTAATGTCACCGGATCCAGCACTACGCCATTACCAATCAGGTTTAGTTTGTCAGCATGAAAAACGCCGGAAGGAATCTGGTGCAAAACAACTTTCTTATCACCTATATACAAAGTATGCCCGGCATTGGGCCCGCCCTGGAAACGTGCAATTACATCATAATCTTTAGCAAAATAATCAACAATTTTTCCTTTTCCTTCATCGCCCCATTGGAGGCCAAGTATTACATCTACCATAATCGGGTTTGTTATATTTTTCAATCGGCCATATTAGCCGGCCGCAAAAATACGTTCTCAGCAACGAAGCCACCGAATAAATTACAGCAGGCCGCCCCGGTTTTTATTCCCAAATTGCAACTATTTATTAACGGGGCACATCATTTACCAATTTTGGTATAAGCTTGATGAGTTTTTTTAGTAAAGATTCCGGAATAGCACCTGGAAACTAAGGAATATCTTCGGTATCATAACGCTCTACTGATTCAATTCCCGGCAGGCTTTTCAAACTTTGTACAAGTCTTTCCAGTTCTTCTTTATCATGTACAAATACTTTTATATTACCTTCAAACAAGCCTTCTTTTGCTTCTACACTTAAGGCACTGATATTAATTCTTAACTCACCTGAAATGAGGTTAGTGATCTTATGAATAACGCCTACATCGTCCAGGCCCACAATCTTTAAACCGGTAAGAAAAGATATTTCCTTGTTCTTGGCCCATTTTGTTTTTACAACCCTATGGCCATAATTAGCTAAAAGTTTGGCGGCATTAGGACAATTGGTACGATGAATGGTCAATCCTTTACCGGTGGTGATAAATCCAAAAACATCATCACCGGGTATAGGCTTACAGCAGTTAGCTAAATTATAAACGATCCTGTCGCTGCTTTCACCAAATATGATCAGCTCTGCATCCTTTCTGCCCCCTGATTGCTGATAGGGAGTAATCTCTTGTTTGAACTCTTGTACCGTTTTTACAGGCCTTGGAGCTTCTATTTTATCACCAGTTACATTGAACTCTTTAATTTCTTTCAGGTCAATGTTTTTTACGGCTACCTGGTAAAAAAGATCAAGATGTGACTGAAGTTTATACCAATGTACGAGTTCATCAATATTATGTTGATTCAAAGCTGCGCCAATACCTTCTAACTTTCTTTGTACTGTATATTTCCCTTCATCTGCTATCTTCTTTTTTTCTTCCTTCAGGGCATCCTTTATTCTTCCCCTGGCTTTAGCGGTTACTACAAAACCCAGCCAGTCCTCCGATGGTTTTTGTTTATTGCTTGTAATGATCTCAACCTGGTCGCCACTCCGAAGTTTGTGGCTGATGGGAACCAATTTATGATTGATCTTCGCTCCAATGGTTTTGACTCCAATGGCGCTATGTATCGAAAAAGCGAAGTCAAGTGCAGTAGATCCAACAGGCAGCATTTTCACATCACCTTTTGGCGTATACACATAGATCTCTTCGGCAAGAAAGCTGGTCTTAAAATCCTGCAGAAAATCTATGCTGTCCGTTTCCTGGCCTGAGATCACTTCCCGTATCTGTGAAAACCATTTATCAAAACGGCTTTCATCGCCGCCACCTTCTTTGTATTTGTAATGTGCAGCAAGGCCTTTCTCAGCAATTTCATTCATCCGCTTGGTACGAATCTGTACCTCCACCCATTTGCCCTGGGGGCCCATTACAGTTGTATGAAGCGCCTCATACCCGTTTGATTTAGGATTGCTCAGCCAATCCCTCAGCCTTTCCGGCGATGGGGTATATTCATCAGTGATCATAGAATATACTTTCCAGCAATCTTCTTTTTCCCTTTCAGTTGGCGAATCTAAAATAACCCTGATGGCAAAAAGATCATAAACTTCTTCAAAATCCACGCCCTTCTTTTTTATCTTATTGGAGATTGAATGAATGCTCTTTGGCCTTCCGTATATTTCAAATTTGAAATTACTCCTCTCTAATTTTTCTTTGATAGGCCTGATAAACTCATTTATGTATTTGCTTCTTTCTCTTTTTGTCTCAGCTAATTTCTGTGCAATATCCCGGTAGATCTCCGGCTCCATGTATTTCATGGCCAGGTCTTCCATTTCAGTTTTTATCGTATACAATCCCATCCGATGGGCAAGAGGCGCATATACATAAACCGTTTCGGAAGATATTTTCAATTGCTTTTCCCGTTTCATGCTTTCAAGGGTTCGCATATTGTGGAGCCGGTCAGCCAGTTTGATCAGGATAACACGCGGATCATCTGTTAGTGTCATCAATATCTTCTTGAAATTTTCCGCCTGTTGTGAGCCGTTGATATCAATAACATTGGATATCTTGGTCAGTCCATCTACAATACGGGCTATTTCCTGTCCAAACTCTCTTTCAACGTCTTCCAGGGAAATATCGGTATCCTCTACGGTATCATGAAGCAATGAACAGATTGTAGAACGAACCCCGAGGCCTATTTCTTCTACACATATCTTAGCTACTGCCAGGGGATGCAAAATATACGGTTCCCCGCTTTTGCGACGCATGGTTTTATGAGCTTCCACAGACATTTCAAAGGCAGTACGTAATAATTCCTTATCACCGGGCTTAATTTTAACCTTCAGCGACCTCATCAGTGAGCGGTATTCACGGAGAATAAGCTTCCGTTCCTGCTCATCATTAAGATTATATTTCGGTGTTTTTTCAACAGTTTCCATTCACTTAAACTTTCGAAACGAATTTACTGAATTACAAGCAGTAGCGTTATAGCCGCCTGGATAAAAATTCATAACCTCTTCATAATAGTCTGGTATTTGTGTTTTTGGTGAAAATAAATGCCCTACATTTGCAGCCCGTTTTCAAGGTTCAAAAGGTTTCAAGGTTTAAGAGGTTAAACGTGTTAACAAACCTCTGGAACTTCTGGAACTTATTAAGCCTGTAAACCTTCTCCGCGGGTGTGGTGAAATTGGTAGACATACCAGACTTAGGATCTGGCGCCGCAAGGCATGGGGGTTCGAGTCCCTCCACCCGCACAAAGGAAAGTTTAAGAGTTTAAAAAGTTCAAAAGTTTAAAAGTTCTGTCTACAGCACTTTTTACTTCCCGTCAGAAACGCCTGAACAGGATGAACCTTAAACCCTTAAACTTTTAAACTTTTTAAACTTTCTATATGGCTACAGTTATCAAAGAAAATATCGGTTTACTTCATGAGAAATTAACCGTAAAACTGGAAAAAACAGATTACCTGCCCTCTTTTGAAAAAGCGTTGAAAGAATACAGCAAAAAAGCTAATATCCCGGGTTTTCGGAAAGGCATGGTTCCAGCCGGCCTGATCAAAAAAATGTATGGCCCTTCCCTGTTTACAGACGAGGTGCTTCGTTCGGTTGACCGGGAGCTGATCGGCTACCTGCAAAATGATAAACTGGATATTTTTGCTCAGCCACTACCTTTAGAAACAGATATCCGCCAGTTGGATGTAAATAACCCTGCTGATTATACTTTTCATTTTGAAATAGGCATGAAACCTGAGTTTCAACTTGCCGACCTGGGTACAGCAAAGACAACACGTTACGTAGTTACGGTTACTGATGAACTGATCAACAACGAAATTACCCGCCTGCAAAATCGCTATGGAAATATGCAGGACCAGGATACGGTGACTGTTGAAGACAATGTATTGAATATAATTTTTACGGAGGTTGATGAAAATGGCAATGCTGTTGAAAATGGCATCCAGAAAGACAACTCCCTGCTGGTAAAATATTTTAAAGAAGGATTCCGCAACGAGCTGATAGGAAAAGTTACAAATGACTTTGTGATTGTACAACTTGATAACGCCTTTGACGAAAAAGAACTGGAGTTTATATTAAGCGATCTTGGTCTTGATAAAAATGATCCTGCCGCTGCTCAAAAACATTTTAAAATTCAGATCACCAAGATCGGCTTACTGGAGAAAAAAGAATTGAATGAAGAATTCTTCAACCAGCTTTATCCTAACCAGGAAATAAAAACAGAAGCTGATTTTCGTAATAAGATAAAGGAAGAGATACAAGCATACTGGAACAACCAGGCAAAGAACCAGATTCACGACCAGGTTTTTCATGAGCTGACTGACCATACTGCAATACAATTCCCTGAAGGTTTTTTAAAGAAATGGATAAAAACACAAGGCGAGACCGAAGAAAATCCAGACAGTGGCAAATCTGATGAACAAGTGGAAAAAGAATTTCCAACATTCCTGAATCAACTGAAATGGACATTGATCACCGATAAAATTGTCCAGGAAAATTCAATACAGGTTCAGCCTGACGAGATCCGTGATTTTGCTAAACAACAATTATTCGGCTATATGGGCGGTGCTATGGGACCAGATGCACAGGATCAACCCTGGGTAAATGATTACATAGAAAAAATGATGAAAGACCGTAAATATGTAGAAGATGCTTACAATCGCATACAAACACAAAAAGTTTTCGAATGGGCTGAAACAAAAGTAAACCCAACAGATAAAGAAATAAGTGCCGACGAGTTTACAAAAATGGCTGAAGAGCATCAGCACCATCATCATTGATAAGGACGGCGGAACTCCGTTCCGGCAGAGAAAATAAAAGAAAAGTTGGCAAAAGATTGTCAACTTTTCTTTTATGCCATATCCCACCATGGAACTCTTTGCATAATTAATCCGAATCATGTCTGCCTCTTTTCCTTTTTTTCCCTTTTGAATACAAAATTTTCGCCTGCTCTACCAATGAGATAAATTCTTTTTGCAGCAAATCATTGGGATTAGCCGAAGCGGTTGCCAGCAGCAATACATCATTCCAGTTCACATCCTTGGTAAAAGAAGAAACACGAAGCATGGAACCGAACATAGCTACCGCAGCGGAAAAGCGATAGCTTTTATCAATTGCAGTAAAATCTCTGAAATCAACTGAGCTTTGATGAGTAAATACAAGATTGGTAGTATCATTGGGTCGCTGGTAATGCAATTTTATCCGTGCAAAATTGTCATCAGCAACTGCGTTGGAATCCATTTTTTCAGGTTCTATTTCAAATATTCCCCGCATGGCATAACCCGAGCCTATCTCCCCTCCTTCCACTATGGCCAGTGTATCATTCAATGCACCTACTTTATTATCAAATCCCAATAAGCGATATTCCTTTACATATTCAGGATTAAACTCCACATTCATATAGGCATCATCTGCTACAGCGTATAATGTTTGCGTGAATTCTTTCATCAAAACTTTTTCGGCTTCATTGAAATTATCGAGGTAGGAAAAATTTCCATTTCCCTTCCTGGCAAGCGTTTGAATTTTTGAATCTTTGTAATTGCCCATACCAACTCCCAGGCAGGTAAGATAAATACCGGATTCCTTGTTGCGTGATATCAGTTCGTCCAATTCTTCTTCTGTCCGGAGGCCCACATTGAAATCTCCATCTGTAGCGAGGATGACACGATTATTCCCTCCAACAATAAAATGTCTTTTAGCAACACGATAGGCAAGGTTGATCCCTGATTCACCGGGAGTAGCTCCACCCGGTGTAAGCTCATCAATAGCAGTCATAATTTTTTCTTTCTCTGCCCCACTGGTGGTATTCAGCATAATGCCGGTTATGCCACCATAGACTACAATAGCCACTGAATCTTTTGCCCTCATGTTATTGACAAGTAAACGGAAAGCTGATTTTAATAAAGGCAACCTGTTCGTCATATCCATAGAACCTGAAACATCGATCAGAAAAACAAGATTACTCGGCGGTAATGTATCCAGGTTTATTTTTTTGGCTGAAAGATCGATATAGTACAACTGGTTGGCCGCATTCCAGGGACAAGAGGTTAATTGCGTTTTTATAACAAAAGGATCATTTCCCGGAGGCTTTGTATAATTAAGGTTAAAATAATTAAGCATTTCTTCTATCCTGACAGCATCAGGTGGAACAAGAGAATTACCGGCAAGGAAACGGCGGATATTACTGTAAGAAGCCCGGTCAATATTGAGTGATATGCCTGTTGCGGGAAAGCGTTTTGCAGCTACAAATTTATTTTCGACTGTGCTGGCATATGTTTCATCACCGGCAAACCATTTCCTATGATCATCCTTCGCCATGCCACGGGTAAATGATAATAATTTATTAAGCCTTGCAGAAGATTTGTTGGCAGGCGCTAATTTTAGCTGAACAGAAAGATAATTCTCAGCATTCACTACTTTTTTTTCAGCTATATAGCCATCATGCGAAAAACTGAATGTATCAATCCGTTGACTTACCGTAATACCAAACGACCCGGACGATCCACTTTTATAAATATATCCTGTACTTAACTGAAGTATTCTTACATTTTGCAATGGATTTCCTGATTCATCTTTTACTTCACCACGAAGATAAAATTGCTGGCACCAGGCAGGTGAAGCAATCAGGAGACTTAACAATATGTAGCAAGCGGCTTTCAATTGAGATATAGGTTACCGGTTACAGATTACCGGTTATGGGTTACAAGATACAAGATACTGGCCATAGGTACAAGGTGTGAAGCCTGTAATGAATGAAGTAAACCGGAAATGGAAACATTAAACAAGCTGGTAAATTTCTTTCAGATTACGACCCAATCCATCATAATCCAATCCATAGCCTACTACAAATTTGTTTGGAATATCAAACCCTATATAATCAAGGTTAAGAGGATATTCTGTTGCTTCCGACTTATGAAGTAAGGTCGCTATTCTTAGTGACCGGGGTTGCTGGTGCAGCAGGCGGGGAAGAAAATTATGTAGTGTTTTGCCGGTATCAACAATGTCTTCTACTATGATCACATCCTTGCCAAACAGGTCGTCATCCAAGCCAATTGATGTCACGATATTACCCGAAGACTTCATGCCTTTATAAGAAGCGAGTTTAATAAAACAAAGTTCTGCATCAATAGTCAGTTGCTTAAACAGGTCTGAAGCAAACATGAAGGAACCGTTGAGTATCGCAATACAAAATGGTCGTTTACCTGCATAGTCTTTATTAATAGCGGCAGCCATTTCTTTTACACGCTGCAGGATGGTCTCTTCTGAAAGATAGGTTTCAAATGACTTATCATGTACTTTAACGCCTGCCATTGAAATTATTTGTAGATCATTAATTATTGCCTTCCACCAAAGTTGAAGCCAGCATTTGTTTTGGAGCAACTTCTGTTTTTGCCAGTTTGGGCATCCCTGGTGCTTTGGTACGCAAATATAACTGTTCACCGGCCGCAGGCTGCATATAGCTTTCCAAATGATTATACTCCAGCAACGATTCAAGCCTGATGGCCTCCTCCTGCGCAATACCACGCATTGTTTCTCCCTGCTTTACCATATGAAATTCACTAATGCCAGCCTTTCTTTTCCGTTGAAGATAAATCAACTGATCATTTACCAAAATTTCAACCCGTTCCAATTCATTAAACTCGAAAATCCTTGCCAGCGGAATACTGTATTGCTGCGCAATAGCCAGCAAAGAAGTTCCTGAAGATGCATAAATAACTCTTGTATTATTGATCTTAAACTCTCCTTTTGGATAATCCCTTTTTGGCTCAACTTCCCTTTCAACTGCTGTAGTATTTTCCATGATAACTGCAGGATCTTCTGGGGTTGTTCCTTCCACAGTAATTGCAGCAACAGCGTTTTCTTTAGGCGGCATTTTACCCAAGGCGATCAATGTATAGTCCTCTAAATTATAAGTCTCAATCAATTTAATAATGATCTGAGGATATTTCGGATTGGTAGCATAACCTGCTTTTTTTAAACCATAGGCCCATGCGGAATAATCAAGCGGATCAAGATTAAATAAAGAAGCATAGCGGCTGCTTCCTTTTAAAAAATCAGAATGATCACGGTAGGACTGTGCAGGATCATCGTATTTACGAAAACATTCATTGGGAGCATCATCAGTATGTTTTACCGACTCACCTGTCCAGTTTGATTTACATTTTATACCAAAATGATTGTTGGATCTTCTTACAAGGTCGCTAGTACCGGCTGTTGTTTCATGAATGCCCTGTGCCAGTTTAATAGAAGCGGGGACACCGGTCCGGTGCATCTCAGCAATAGCTATATCGCGGTAAGCATCAATATATTTTATAATAACATCGGCCTTTTGCGCTTTACTTATACAAGCTGCCGTAAGTAATACAAAAAGGAAAATGAACCGCACGTTTTGCATGGATATAATGAAGTTTAAAGGTTTAAGAAGTTTAAGAGGTTTAAGGGTTAATACATTTAAACGGATCAATGTTATAATTTTCGTATCAGGAACAAACCATCGCGAAGCGTTATCACCATTTTATCAATATCATTTCTTTCCCGGATAAATGCATTGAATTCCTGGATAGCTTTGGCACTCTTGCCTTTCACTTCTTCTGCCAATACTTCTCCGTGAAAGAAAATATTATCCGCTAAGATAAATCCGTTTTGCCGCACCTGTGGTAAAACAATCTTAAAATATTCTATATATGATACTTTATCTGCATCAATAAAAACAAGGTCCCAGTTCTCATTAAGAAATGGAATGATATCTAACGCATTTCCGGTGTGTAAAATTATCTGCTCAGCAAAAGAAGACCGGTTAAAAAAACTTTGAGCGGTTTCAGCATCTTTTTCTCTTAATTCAATGGTATGTAATTGCCCGTCGGCTGCCAGTCCTTTAGCGAGGCTCAGGGCACTATAGCCGGTAAAACTGCCAATTTCCAAAATACGCCTGGGCTGTATCATGCGGCTGATCATTTCCAGCAGTTTCCCTTGCAGGTGGCCGCTGAGCATATGATGTTCAGGATGATTTTTTTCTGTAAAATCAGCAACTTCCTTTAACAGATCATCTTCCGGCGAAGAAAATGTTTCCGCATAGGCCTGTATCCGGGGATGAATGATATCCACTGAAAAATTTTAGTCAAAGATAATTTCTTATTTCAGTACGGGTATAGCTGATCCGGT
This sequence comes from Chitinophagaceae bacterium, assembly GCA_036675745.1. Lineage (GTDB taxonomy): Bacteria > Bacteroidota > Bacteroidia > Chitinophagales > Chitinophagaceae > Terrimonas_B. The sequence goes on from JAKFEJ010000018.1 coordinate 12,822, forward strand.
TGATTTTTTTGATATCATAAAAAGCCCAATGAAAGTAAGAAGTCCATTGATGATGAGTAATTCAATTCCTACCTGGTATCCTCCGAGAAGATTGGCTGAATATTTACTTAAAAGATAAGATAATAACGGCGCTACCAGGCAGATCACCGTAACAATGAGCCCATCTTTAAAAACCCGTTTTGTTAAAATACCAAAAGCAAATAAGCCTAAAAGCGGGCCATAGGTATATCCGGCCAAATCAAGGATCACATAAATAATTGATTTGTTGTCAATCATTTTAAAAATGAGGATACAAATTAAGAATACAATGGTGAAACTAAGATGCACCGTCAGACGTACTCTCCTTTTTTTCTTTTCATTCCAATCTTCTCTCCTTTTTAAACCCAGCAGATCAATGCAAAAAGAAGAAGTAAGAGCGGTTAAAGCTCCATCAGCGCTGGGAAAGAGGGCCGATATTAATCCGATAATAAAAATAATGCTGATAGCTTCAGGCAGGTATTGCAAGGCGACAGTAGGAAAAAGATCATCGCCGATTATGTTATTCCCATTCGCCATTAATTGATTGCCCTCATACCCGGCCCCGTTCTGAAGCATAAATAAGTATAATAAACCTCCCAGCAGCAGAAACAAAAAATTGACAAATACAATCACCGTACTGAAAGTGATCATATTTTTCTGTGAGTCTTTCAGGTTTTTTACACTGATATTTTTTTGCATCATTTCCTGGTCAAGCCCGGTCATTGCAATAGTAATAAATGCACCGCCGATTATCTGTTTAACAAAAAAGCCTTTACTCCCCGGGTCTGTATTAAAAACATCTGTATATCCTTTCGCATTCAAAACCTCCAATGCACTTACCATATTCAAATCGAGGTTAAATAATATATAAACCACGCAAACAACCAGGCCTATCAGCATAAAAGATGTTTGCAGGGTATCTGTATAAACGATTGTCCTTACGCCACCTTCAAACGTGTACAAAAGTATCATTAATAAAAAAATGATAGTGGTTACGGTGAAAGGAACGCCCATCCTGTCAAGAATAAAAATCTGCAATACATTGATGACAAGATAAAGCCGTGCAGTAGCGCCAATGGTTCTTGAAAGAATAAAAAACAAGGACCCTGTTTTGTAAGAAAAAAATCCAAACCTGTGCTGCAGGTAATTGTAAATGGAAGTAAGGTTGAGCCGGTAATATAAAGGCAATAAAACGTAGGCAATAACAAAGTAACCAATAAAATAACCGATCACTACCTGGAAATAACCAAATCCTTTAAACGCATCACCTGCAAAATCTCCAACCGTACCGGGCACGCTTACAAACGTAACTCCAGATAGTGAGGTGCCGATCATACCAAAAGCAACCAGCATCCAGTTGCTGTTGCGGTTACCAATAAAAAAAGAATCGTTGTTGGAATTTCGGGAGGTGTACCAGGCTACAATGAGTAAAAGAACAAAGTATCCAATAACAAATGAAAATAATAAACCAGCTGACATATTTATTTTTTTATGAATAAGATATTGTATTATTAAATTAGTTGTATCCCTTTTACTTGCTTAAAATGATTATCATTTGTATATAGGAACAAGTTGTGCTGTAAAGCCGAAGCCGATATCCATATATCATTTTCGGGGATTGGATTTCCTTTAGACAGTAATGCTAACTTAATGGCAACATAAATTTCTGCTGTTTCTGCATCAACAGTCAGCAACTTACTATTTTGTACAACAATTGTGATTTTAGCTAAATGCTTAGTAGGGTTAGCGGAGCGGTAGGCTCCAAAATAAAGCTCAGATAAAACAATGGGTGAAAGATATACTTTACTAAAGGATTCCAGTTTTTCGGCAATTGCAGTATCCCCTTTCATCAAATCAATAAAAATATTTGTGTCCGCGAGGATATTATTTCCAGTCATCCGGGTTAATTTTTTCGAAACTTTCTTCTATTACCTGTTTCATAGCCCCGGCTTCTTCCTTGGTAAGTGTACCCAGCAAATCACTAAACCTACCTTTTGCATGGTTTGATTCATGATCATTCTTTTCAACTATTGCTTCAATAGCTTTCAAAGTAGCATCATTATCCGTCTTTAACACAGCTTCAATTATATGCAATTTTCTTGATTCTGGTAACATACCTTATTATGCTTTTATCAAATTTACTATTTTTTGAAGATAACTAAATTTACATTCCCTTTGTGCAAATTAACAGGTTTATGCCCATTCATTCGCTTGCGGTTTTTTGCGGTTCAAAAAACGGAAACAATCCCCTATACAAACAACATACTATTGAACTTGGAAAATTATTGGCTGCTCATCACATCACATTGGTGTATGGAGGCGGCAATGTTGGTATCATGGGAACAATAGCTGATGAAGTAATGAACAACGGTGGAAAGGTTATTGGTGTTATTCCAAAAGTATTGGTGGATTGGGAAAGGCAACATGATTCCATTACAGAGTTATTGGTTGTTGATAATATGCATATCCGGAAAAAGAAAATGTATGATCTCTGTGATGCTGCCATTATACTTCCCGGTGGCTTTGGAACGCTGGATGAACTCTTTGAAATGGTGACCTGGAACCAACTTTCTATTCATGACAAACTTATCTTCATTTTAAACTCAGGTGGTTATTATGATCATCTCATTGCTCACATCAGCCAAATGCAGCAAGAAGGTTTTTTATATGAAGAGGCTCAGAAAAGGATCATCATTATTGATAATCCCGCAGAGCTAACCAATCATCTGTAATCGTTTCTATATCTTCCTTCAAACAAGCCGATATTGACCCCTGCACGAATTATGGGAGCCATAGTTATCCGCTGCTGGGAAGGATTGGCGGGATCATAATTTACGTTCACATACGGTGAATTAATATTTTTCAATACATCAAATAACAAAGAGATATAATAGAAGGAATTAGAGCTTGGGTCCCTGCCCTGGGCAAACCCGGCACCCAGTAATAAAGAACTTGCATCGGCTTTCCTTTTGTCCTTTATGTAATTGACACTGCCGGGACTTGGAATATATTTTATCGTTGTGAAATTATGTTCAAATTGCCCCTGTACAAACAGAAACTTTACAGGATATAACCGTGCAAATACCCCGGGACCGAATACCGTTTGCCTGACCTTATCATTAAATTCATAGTAATCACGTGAACCGTTGTATAAAAAATTAAATGCAAGACCCGCATCAACCCAATCAGCTAATTTGTAACCGAACATTGGATTAGCTCCCAATAAAGTCTGCCCGTTAAAAAAAGAAAGAGTTATACTACCGCCGGTAAACAAATTCTCTTTTTTAAATCCCCCTTCCTTTTCTTGTCTTTCTTCATCCTGCGCCGATACTGATATCATAGTAAAGCAAAGACACAAAAGAATAAATCCGATTTTT
>JAKFEJ010000639.1:0-2395 GCA_036675745.1 Chitinophagaceae bacterium
TTTTTTGTCTGCAATGATTGCAACATTTATCGTATCGCTTATAATTGCTCCGTACTGGAAGCGGGTTTTTGTAATTACCCTGCTTGGCGCTATGTCTTGTATTTCCGTAAGTATGATTTATTGGAACTGGTACGAATTTCCAACCAGCTTTTTCCTGGCTCAGTGTATTGACCAGGTTGTTGGGTGCTTCCTTGCAGGATTACTAATTGCCAGAATTGCACCGAAACCTGTGCAAACGGTGAAGGACTAGTCACAAGCTCAAATGAAGAAAAAATTTCAAAGTAAAAACCAAATAAAAATGACAACAATTAATGCTTATCTGACATTCAACGGCAACTGCCGTCAGGCAATGACATTCTACAAAGAATGCTTAGGAGGAGAACTTACATTGCAAACAGTGAAAGGTTCTCCAATGGAAAGCCATTGGCCGAAAGAGGTTCAGAACAATATTTTGCACGGGAGTTTAGAAAATGAAAGTTTGTCTTTATCAGGTTCTGATATGGTAGAACCTGGCGGCCTTTCAAAAGGTAATAATGTTTCATTATCTCTTATTTGCAGCAGCAATGAAGAGATTGAATTGTTTTTTGAAAAACTTTCTGTTGGTGGAAAAATAAAATACCCCTTGCATAATTTTTATGCAGGAAAAATCGGTGGTATTACAGACAAATTTGGAATAAACTGGATGTTAAAATTGTAGGGTTCCGCTCATTTGAATGTATATAAATAAAAAACAGGTTTAAAATCTACCAGTCTTCAGCAGAGTTAATTCATACAAAAAGTAAAATGGCAATAGCCATTGCTTTTGTTCTGTTTCTTTATTTAAACCCAAATAGTAACGGAAATATAAAAGTCACGATAATTGTCCATAGGCAATAAATGGGCAGGTAGAAGGAAATGGTTTTTCCCACGCCGGTTATGTCAGTCTTCTTTGAAATCACCCTGAAAAGTTGTGCAGTTACTAAGAGCAGGTTTATTAAAATTAAAACATTGCCACCCAGAACCGCAGCCCTGTTGGGGGTGATTCCCCATTCTGAAATCCGGAATAAAATGGCAGAAAGCGCAATGCCATTTACAATTATAGTTACAACAGATAGCAGGAAAAGAATCCCTATTTCCGCCTGGCTTTTAGTTGTCTTGGATGCTTCGGCAACAGAAAAGAAAATGATGGCCATAACGCCAATTAATAATGCATTAAAAAGGAGTAAAAACTCCCGGTCGTTATAAGGGTCTTTCCCTGAATAAACCATTGCTACAAGATAAATGACCAGCATCACTAATACCAGCGGACTGAATATTTTAGCAATTACCGGTGAAACTTTACCTACTAACTGCGGATTGGTACGGATAAGATAAGTGCCTACGATTGGTGCGGCAGGAAGACCGAAAACTACAATATTTTGAAAATAAAACTCCTCAATATTAAAACCTATCAATTCGAAAAGCCCGATAGTTATTCCGGTCAGAATGGCCCCTGCTATCAGGATGAGCGTTGTAATGACTACCAGGTCGCCGTTATACCTTAAAAAGCCAAGCCGTTTCTCATCATTATTTTGCCTACCACCAACAAAAGCAAAACCTAATACTGACCATAGAAATAAGAGTAAATGAATGCACGATAAAACCAGGGTATCGCTTTCCTTTACATCCGGAAAGGAATTGATAAAAATTAAACCAGCGAGGGTTGCGCCAGCAATAAAAGCGATTTTACCTGTTGATAATTTATTCTTCCAGGCAAACCAGGCCATTAGCGCCGGGAAAATGATAAAACCAATGTTCCTGGGATAGAAAAAATCTTCACTTATACCCAAAAATGCAGGCAGTTTTGCGATAACACCTGCCAGCGCTGAAGCAATTATTACCAATAATAATTCCCTGCCTGTGCCCCATTTAATCTCATCACTTTCGTAATTCAGCCTTTCATTCCAGAAATCAGCGAGTGTGTTGCCTTTAAGTTCCGGATACAGTGTACTGAACTCCCGCTTAAAATGCAGCTTGTTGGTCCGGTACATCTTTTCGAGTTGCCTGGGGTCGTTTAGATGGGCGAGTATTTCGTCTTTCATTTGTTTATTTTTTATTGGGCTGTGTTGTTAATTCGTTTTGCTGTGTCATGATAATTTAGTTTTAGAGATATATAAGTGTCTGTTATCTTTATCTTTCTCCTATTCACGGAAAGTGCTTTGAAATACAAAGTTAATTAAAAGTACTTTGTATTTCAAAGTAATTGGGCAAAAAAATTTCCAAATGGTCTATTTTTCCCGAAGCGTCCCACCGGAATCCAACCGGAATATTGAAAGTAGTAAGGGTATTTAGCAGTCAATTTAGGCTGTGGCTCGCCGTCAGCCGGCAGGTTATCATCTGTGGCTATAGCAAGCAATTTATTGACAGTTTAAAATAA
>JAKFEJ010000322.1:0-2395 GCA_036675745.1 Chitinophagaceae bacterium
ACTGGCGATATACCCGTCAATGCTGGTTGGTTTTGTTTTTGTTATCATAAAACCAGGTTTTAGTTATTCTAAAATTAAGAATACTTATTATTACAATGAAGCGGAAGCCTTTTTCAAAAGTCCTGAAAGCAGTGTATAATTTACTTTCTGGCCCTCGGCAATCGTCGCTGTTTTCCTGTTGGCATCCGACATGGATTTAAAAAAACCTTTGATCTCTTCCAGCTTGCCCGCATTAAAGATCATAAAAGATACTTTATCCTTTGCGGCATGCACTACAGCGGTATAATGACCATCTTTTAAATAATGAGGCTTACCATATTGCAATCTTTCTTCTACCCCCGGAATAGTTTTATGGATCATTTTGCGAAGCGATTCACAAACATCGATCTGCCATTTGGGTAATTTTTCAATATAGGTTGTTACTTCCTGGTTCATCTTTTTTTGTTTTATATGATTCTTATCATGCACCTGACATCTGTTTCATTAAGATACCATTCCACCGCAGCACCCTGCGGGTCTATCCGTTCGTCCAATTTTAATTGAGTAAAAGCCTGGCCAATTGCTGGTATATTTTCCATGAAATCTTTTATATCAATATAAATATAATCGCCCTTGCGGATGGTAAATGTCTCAAGATTATGTTTGCTGAGTTCGCCGGGAATTAATTCTGCGGCAGCAGCTTTATAAATAATGTCTCCGTTCTTATCCATCCATGATATACCATAGTATTTTCTTTCCGGAGAAAAGCTCACCAGCCTGTGAAGCGACTGGTGAGCTTCCAAAACTCCACCAGGAAATGATACAGCAGTTTTGCAAAAAACATGAATATCCTTTTCCAGTTTGTATATATTCATAATCAAATCATTTGAAGTTTTAAAGATTCAGTACAGTCTTTTTACCACAATAGAAATATAGAAAACATAGAAATGCACATAGAAGAAAGAAATCCCTTTTTTATCTCCTTTTCTCTTTGAACTCTTAGCCCTCATAGGCTTTTTCCAGGTCGGCAACGATTATTTTTTTCATTTTCATCATTGCCTCCATTACTCTTTTTGCCTTCTTTGGATCTTTATCAGTCATTAGTTTGGGTAAAGCTTTTGGGACAATCTGCCATGATACACCAAACTTATCTTTCAACCAGCCGCACATACTTTCCTGTCCTCCGCCACTGGTAAGCTTCTCCCAGAAGTGATCTACTTCTTTCTGATCCTCACAATCCACAAAAAATGAAATAGCTTCCGTGAATTTAAATTGCGGGCCCGCATCGAAAGCATAAAATTGTATTCCGTCCAATTCAACAATGGCAGTCATTACCTGGTCTTTTGGAAATGGAGTACCTTCTCCCCAATGTTTAATACTGGTTACTTTTGAATTTTTAAAAATGGAAGCATAAAATTTTATTGCTTCTTCTGCTCTGCCATCAAACCATAAGAATGGGGTGATCTTTTGCATAAATATTTTTTTATCTGGTTAATAGATCCGATAGCTATCGGATTTGATAAAACAAATCTACTTTCTGCCAATGAATTTTGCAGGGTGCAAACCCGACAATTTAAAGGGTTGATTGCGGCATAAGCAACTGGAAGCATACTTTTCATTTGATGATGTATGGCTTGCTAAAGGTTAGCCCGAAAGAAAACAACAGGAGCAGTTCTGTCCGTTTAAATACAACGATATAGTTCAGACTTCAACGCCTTTTAGGAGAACGAACTACAGACTGAACTATTATAACCAGAAAAATTATTAGGTTTGACTTATGCGGTATGAAAAGTACGACAATGTAACCACCTCTTCTGACAAACTGGAATTTCAGTTTGAAAGTGAAGGGCCTAAGCAAGATCAAAAAAATTGTCCAGTATGTACAAACTCAGAATGAAGACATTTTTAACCTTGCTTTTGGAAACCTGGATAATGATGGCTCGATTGATGATGAAACGACGAACGACAATAAAGACCGCAATAAAATTTTAGCGACTGTAGCAGCAACCATTTATGAGTTCACAGCAAAATACACGGATAAAACCATTTTCTTTTGTGGCACTACACCAGAAAGAACTCAAAAAATATTTCCTTATTTATGGGATATTGAAAGGAATAGAGACTTTTGAAAAAGTTCCATTCCGGAAAGGAGTGAATTATGGATAATTAATATTTTGAGGTGCTGGAATTGTTTACAACCGTAATATTTTCTTTGAAACTTCTGAACCTTATTACCTTAGTAATCCGAAATCACCAACGGGAAAACCCTTATTACCTTCTAAATAAGCCATCCTGAAAATCGAATACAACAATCTTTACACTCATTTTATTTTGATAACTCAGAATCGCATTCCTTTCATTCCTGAAAAGAATCGTGAGCGGGTTGAAAAGTATATTACCGGAGTTATTAATAACA
>JAKFEJ010000521.1:0-16193 GCA_036675745.1 Chitinophagaceae bacterium
AACGCTAACAGGAAAATCGGGCAACTGCACGTTGACAAGCACACAGACTGTTTATATTTTATTAAAACAAAAACCTGTTCTTACCGGCAACAAGACAGAGATCTGCAGCAATGATAATTTGACTGTAAAGATCGCAGGTCTTGAAATTAATCCTTATACCGGCAATTGGGAATATGGCCAATATTATGTAACAAAATTTGAGCACAATAACGGCGCTGTTTATAATGGTTACCTGAATAATTATTTTAATCAGTACACCAGCTTCTCCGGCACACTCCAGGATTTTAAGGCCGGTACTACAAGTATGCGGGCCATCATTAGTTCAGGTTACAATGGATGCGCTGATACCTCAAATTACATCTCTTTAAAAGTAAATGGACCCATCGCCGGATTTAAAGTACCAGTAAATGACATTTGTTATAAATCTTCTTTTGTTTTTGAAGACACTTCAAAAACATCCACCAATACTCCATTAAAAACCTGGCAATGGGATTTTGGTGATGGGCAGTATGCAACTCACACTTCTTCGGCTAATGTGAAGCACCTTTATAAGTCTCCGGGAAATTATACTGTGCGTCTTACAGTTACTGATGCAAGCGGCTGTCAATCCAGTTTCAGTTATATGGTGAGTGCCAAAGGGCCCGAAGCTTCGTTTTCTGCATCGGGGTTATATGTACCCAACGTACCTTTAAATACTACAGTTACATTTTATAATAATACCGTCTCGTGGTACAGCAATTCGGTTGACTATACCTGGAGATATGGAGATGGCGCCACTTCTACAGATTATTACGGCTCGCATACCTATACTCAGCCCGGTGTTAATACCGTTACATTAATTGCCAATGACCCTTCCATATCCTGTGCTGATACAGCTATACAGGTAATAACGGTAAAGGATTTTAATACAGCTTTTAGTTTCTCTACAAATTATATTACAAATAACAACTGCCCGCCGGCTGTTGTGCGCATCAATAATCTTTCAGTAGGTTATACAAGCCTGCGATGGGATTTTGGTGATGGCACCACCTCAAACGATCAGCCTTATCCTTCTCATACTTATGACAAACCCGGTGTGTATAAGATTACGCTATACACTTATGGATATAATGGTCTTACCGGAACTTATAGAGATTCTGTTACCATCAGTGAACCATCTGCGAAAATAAAAGCGGATATCCTGAAAGGATGTACATCGCAGCAGGTCAATCTTTCTGCCGATGCTATTAATGCCAGCAACTACACATGGGATTTTGGTGACGGCACTATAAAAAGCAACAGTACTACAGCTTCCCTTCATCAATACCTGACACCGGGAGTGTATCAACCTAAATTGATTGTAAAAGATGCCAACGGTTGTGAAGCCACTTCTTCTTTGCCTGATAAAATTGTTATAGACAGTTTGTTTATCGCTATAAAAGGAATTCCTGCACAGATATGCGATTCCACCAAGATATATTTTAGTCCTGATGTTAAAAGCGTAGCCGCTGACCAGGCAGGTATACCATTGATCTATCATTGGAACTTTGGTACAGGAAATCCGGCAGATACTTCCAATATTAAGAATGCGATATTCAATTTTAATATTCCGGGAACTTACACAGTAAAGTTTAAGGTAATATCGCCTTTTGGCTGTATAAAAGAAGTGAGTGAGAAAGTGACGGTTTATAAAAAAGCGAAAGCCGGTATCACCGGGCCTCTTGAATTATGCGCTGGTGGCAGTGCGATATTTAATGGCAGTGCAAGTATGAATCCTGTTGATTGGTCATGGAATTTTAACAACGGTACTACCAGCAATACTCAAAATCCCGGTTCCCAAATTTTCAACCAGCCAGCTACTTACGATATACAATTAGTGGTAAAATACAATGGCTGTTATGATACGGCGATCAATAAACTGGTCGTTCATCCCAATCCGGTCACTAGTGTATCATCATCAAAAGATTTACTTTGCCGTGGCGAAACTATTCAAATAAATGCAACAGGTGGAGATGATTATTTGTGGAAACCGGCAATAGGTTTAAACAATGCCAGTAGCGCCTCACCGTTAGCCAGCCCGGTACAAACCACTAAATATGTTGTAGAAGTAACTAACAGTTTTGGTTGTTCAAAACAGGATTCTATTTTATTAACTGTTGCGCAGCCTTTCAATATTACGATGCCAACGGAAACTTTTGTTTGTAAAGGAAGCGGTGTTCAACTGTTAGTGAATGGCGCCAACTCGTATCAATGGATCAATGCTGTCGATGGATTAAACAATACACAGATCGCAACTCCTGTTGCCAGCCCTTCCACTACCACATTATATACTGTTGTTGGATCGGACGCACATAATTGTTTTAAGGACACCGCTATGATCAATGTAGTAGTGAGAGAATTGCCGTCAGTAACTGCAGAACCTGATTTCCAGATGCTGGCGGCGGAAACACATCAACTAATGGCAACTCCAAGTGCTGATGTTGTAGAATGGTTATGGTCGCCTGCCGATTTTCTGGATTGTACAAATTGTCCTTCCCCGGTTGCCCGGCCCAGGATACCTGTTGATTATATAGTAACAGTAAAGAACCAATATGGATGTGCTGCATCCGATACGGTCAGTGTGAAACTGGAATGTGCCGAAAATTTTGTATTCATCCCCAACAGTTTTACGCCTAATAACGATGGTAAAAATGATGTGTTTTATATTATGGGCAAAGGCATAGGTATTATAAAATCACTGATCATTTTCAATCGCTGGGGCGAAACTGTTTTTGAAAGAAGGAATTTTAATATTGATGACCGGGCCAATGGTTGGAATGGAAAGCAAAAGGGCATTTTAGTTCCTGCAGGCGCTTATGTTTATTTTGCAGAAATGCAATGCGACAATGGAAATCCCATTATTAAAAAAGGAACGGTGACGGTGGTTTATTGATTTGGCAGGTGGCTGACCATTTCGTGTTGTATGAAGTGATAGCCTGGATGAAAACGGATGTACTGTCCGCTTTTTCAATTGATTGAACAACAGGATACTTTTGTTTAAATGACTGTCACATAAAGTAGAGGGCCGTAAGGACTTAGACTTTATTTAACGACGACCAGGTTCAATATACTGTACACTGTAACAGAATCATCTGAAAAGAAAAGCCGGTATTTCCGGCAACCAATAGTTTGATGATTTTTTAAGAACGAAGTTTCTGTCCGTGGAATATTTTCAACTTTTAGCAAAGTAACATAGAGACTAATTGACCCAGCAGTTACAAGAGTTGGTCGCCCAATAATCAACGATTTATCGAAAGTCGCCAATACTTTGTTAAAAAATGATTATTTTTTTTAAAATAAGTCGTAATTTCATAAGGCTTTCATTTTCCTATCATACTAAAAGACTGCTACTGCCATGCTAAACAAAACTAATCCTGCAAAGGCAACAGTTTTCCTGTTGCTATGCTTCCTTCTCTCAAGCAATTTATTTGCTCAAAAAAGAATTACCGGAAAAGTTCTTGATTCAAACAACCAGCCGATTGCCGGGGCATCGGTCCAGGTAAAAGGTACTTCAGTAGGTGAGGTAACTATTGCCGATGGTTCGTTTGCTATTACAGTGCCGGCCGGAAGTGATGTTTTGGTAATATCTGTTGTTGGTTATAAAAGCAAAGAAATTGCTATTGGTAGCCAAACTAACATTCCGACTACATTGGAAGATGATGTATCCGGATTAACTGAAGTTATTGTAACAGGTTATAGCGGCCAGCAGCGAAAAAATATTGTTGGCGCCGTCACTACTGTAAAAGGCGAGCAATTGGCTACTATACAAACCGGCAACGTTGAACAGCAATTCCAGGGAAGGGTTCCCGGAGTAACCGTAATCACTTCTGGTCAGCCTGGTACAGTAAGCCAGGTAAGGATCCGCGGTTTTGGTTCTTTTTCAGGAAACAATCCTTTATACGTAGTGGATGGTATTCCAATATATAATATTGATTTCATAAACGGTAATGATATTGAGTCTACTACTGTTTTAAAAGATGCGTCTTCTGCATCTATTTATGGAGCCCGTGCTTCTGCAGGGGTAATACTGGTTACTACCAAAAAAGGTAAAGCTTCCAATGGTTTACAAGTGACTTATGATCTTAGTTATGGTTTTACATTTCCGGGTAAGGGAATTGATTTACTTACCCCCCAACAACAGGCTGATTTAACCTGGGTAGCTTTAAAAGCTGCCGGGCAGGATTTAACACACCCTCAATACGGCACAGGTGCAACACCTGTTTTACCAGACTATTTAAAAGTTGGCGATGAGGCTGGTTTGTCGGGTTTATCACCTAATGATCCACGTTTAGATCCTGCAAAATATAATCTCAATTTTGATAAAGGTCCTATCTACCAGGTTATAAAAGCGAATAAAGCCGGTACAGACTGGTACGCTGCATTAACAGAAACAAATCCAATTCAAAACCATACACTTGGTTTCAGAGGTGGCAGCGAAAGCGCTAAATATTATGCCGGGCTCAGTTACTATGATGAACAAGGTACTATAATCAACACCAATGTTAAAAGATATTCATTGCGTTTGAATACAGAATTTAAAGTGAAGAATACTATCCGCTTTGGCCAAAACTTCCAGTACACCAACAGGGAAAATCCAAATATCGGAGGGCCTGCCGGCGAAAACGAAATCATGTTTGCCCTTACTATTAATCCTCTTATACCGGTGTATGATGAAGGTGGTGGTTTTGCAGGTACAACAGCAAAAGGTTTTAATAACTCTACCAACCCTGTTGCTGGTCGAATCCGTTCGAAAGGTAACAGAGGGTTTAGTTCATTTATTTTTGGAAACTTATTTGGAGAAGTGGATTTCTTAGAGCATTTCACTTTCAGATCTAGTTTCGGTGGTTATGCGGGAAACTTTCAAAGCCGGTTCCTGAACTACAGGACGTATGAAAATTCTGAAAACGTAGGTAGTTATACTTTTGGTGAAGCTGCCGGAAATTTCGGAGGATGGACATGGACTAATACAGTGAAATATGGCCAGAAATTTGGCTTGCATGACATAAACTTCATCGGTGGTATTGAAGCAATAGCCGATAATTATTTCCGAGCACTTAACGGAAGTGGTTTAAATCCATTTAATATAAATCCGGATTATTTAACTATTACAAATACCGATCCCAGTGGCCGTTCGGTCAATAGTGATGGTGGTCCTTTGACAAAACTTTTTTCACAATTTGGCAAAGTAGATTATACTTATAATGACAGGTATCTATTCAGTGGTACTGTAAGACGAGATGGTGCTTCTGTATTTGGCGAAAATGATCAATATGGTATCTTCCCAGCAGTATCTGCGGGATGGCGTATAACCGAAGAAGATTTCATGAAAAACATTACATGGTTAAACGAATTAAAAATCCGCGGTGGCTGGGGCAAAATGGGGAATTCCCAGATCAGCCCTAGTAATCAACAAAATGCTGCTGGTGCCGCAGCTACATTTGGCTATGATATAGGCGGAAGTAACACCAGTACTTCGCCTGGCCTTGCTTTTACCAGTATTGGTAATCCCTTTGCAAAATGGGAAGCAAATACGACTGTCAATATAGGGTTTGATGCGACATTGATAAAAAATAAATTGGATATCATTTTTGACTGGTACCACCGTAAAACAGTTGACTTACTTTTCCGCGATGATTTACCAGCTACAATTGGCAGTGCTACACGTCCTTTCGTAAACATCGGTTCAATGAAAAACACTGGTGTAGATATGATGCTTACGTATAAAAGTAAAGGAAACAAATTGCGCTATGAAATGGACCTCATTCTTACTAAATATAAGAACGAAATCACTAAAGTATCTGAGGGTACAGACTTCTTTATCGTAAACTTTACCAATAGGATTGGTGGTGGAGATATTCGCAATGCCAAGGGCCAACCGGTTTCAGCTTTCTATGGTTACCAGGTAGTCGGTCTTTTCAAAGATGACGATGATGTTGCAAAATCCGCTGTACAGGATGGTGCAGCGCCGGGCCGGTTTAAATTTGCTGACATTAATCCTGATGGAAAAATTGATGACAAGGATAGAACATATATAGGCAACCCAAATCCTGATTTTACGTATGGTTTTAATGCCAGGTTGTTTTATGGCAATTTTGATTTTGAAGCTTTATTCTATGGGGTAGCGGGTGGTGAAGTATTGAATTTTACCAGGTGGTTTACTGATTTTTATGGTTCATTTGCCGGTATTGGTAAATCATCAAGAGTTTTAAATGCGTGGACTTCAACCAATACCAATACTGATATACCACGCTTTGAAAACGTGTCCAACTTTAGCACTAACGGTGTATTGAACTCCTATTATGTAGAAAAAGGAAGTTATTTCAGAATGAGAAGCGTGAAAGTAGGATATACATTGCCAACCGGTATTTTAAGCAAATGGGGTATTGATAAATTAAGGTTCTTCCTTCAGGGTACCAACTTGTTTACCATTACCGACTACACAGGAAACGATCCTGCTGTAAGTGGTGTTGATACCAACTTTGGTGTAGATGTTGGCAACTATCCTGTAAACAGGCAGGTATTATTTGGCCTCAGTTTAGGTTTGTAATATGTTCCTAAAACGTATTATAAAAAAATTAAAAATAGAATTATGATAAATAAGAAATTCAAATTAATAATACTTTCTGCACTCGCCATAGTTATACTGGTGGTTGCGTGTGGAAAAAAATTCCTTGACCAGGATACAACAGGTCTTTTAACTGAAGAGCAGGCACAAAGTAAAAAAGGCGCCCAGCAATTTTTGATCGGATCTTATGCTGCCTTAAAAGGAAATGGCTGGGAAGGCGGTGGTTCAAACTGGGTATATGGAAGTATTGTAGGGGGCGATGCCAATAAAGGTTCTGATGCCGGTGACCAGGCTGATGCAAACCCTATTCAACAGTATGTTCCCTTGCCAACCAATAGATATTTTAATATTAAATGGGGAGCCTTGTATGAAGGCATAGCCAGGAGTAATGCTACAATACGCATCGCTACCAAGCTTACAGAGGCGGATATTACAGAGGCTGATAAAACACAAATCTTAGCGGAAGCAAAATTCCTGAGAGGTTATTATCATTTTGAGGCCAAAAAAATGTGGAACAAAATACCTTTTGTTGATGAAACAATAACTTATAACGCTGGTAATTTTAAGGTTTCAAATACAGAAGATGCGTGGCCAAAAATTATGGAAGACTTTGATTTTGCAAGGAAAAACCTGGCGGTAAAACCAGGCGCTGTTGGAAGGGCTAATAAATGGGCCGCTGAAACAATGTATGCCAAAACCTTACTGTACCAGGGTAAATATACAGAAGCAAGACCCATTTTTACAGATATAATTACCAATGGCAGAACTTCCGGTGATATAAAATATGGGTTAGCTACAGCCTATAGTGATCTCTTCAATGCTGACAAGGAAAACGATCCTTTAGTAAGAGCTGAATCTGTTTTCGCTTATGAAGCATCTGTAAATGATGGCTCCGGAGGCGCTAATGCCAATTTTGATGCAATCCTGAACTTTCCTTATGATGAAAGTGGAAATGCTCCCGGTGGCTGCTGTGGATTTTTTCAGCCTTCTTTTGAATTTGTAAATTCATTCAGAACCAGTGCACTAGGTTTGCCTTTATTAGATGGTTCTTACAACGTGGGAGCCAACCAGGTAAAAAACGATCAGGGGCTTGAAGCTACTGCTCCCTTTACGCCTGATGCAGGTAACCTTGATCCAAGATTAGACTGGACAGTTGGCCGTCGTGGTATTCCTTTTTTGGATTGGGGTAACCATCCCGGTAAAGCATGGATTCGTGACCAGGGTAATGGCGGACCTTATGCTCCTAAAAAAAATGCATATTATAAATCACAGACCGGTAAATTAACAGATGGTACAAGTTGGACAAGCGGTTTAACTGCTACTAATTATAAAATAATTCGCTTCGCAGATGTTTTGTTAATGGCTGCTGAATGTGAAATTGATGGAGGAGGTACATTAGAAAAAGCCCGGGAATATGTAAACCTGATACGAGCAAGGGCTGCTAAACCAGGCACAGAAGTTCCAGGCGCTGATGCTACCTACGTTATTGATATTTATGCTATACCATGGACAGTAGCTGATGTTGCGAGAACCGCGGTTCGTTTCGAAAGAAAATTAGAATTGGGTATGGAGGGTCATCGCTTTTTTGACCTGGTTCGTTGGGGAATTGCAGATGTAGCAATCAATGCATTTTTAGCTTATGAAAAACCAAAGTTAAGCGCCGGTTATGGTAACGCTACTTTTGTAAAAGGTAAAAATGAGTATTTCCCAATCCCTCAATCTCAAATTGATCTGCAAACTACCGGAGGAGCATCAACGCTTGAGCAAAATCCTGGATATTGATTAAGCGACGTTCATTTTGAAAGTATTTAAACAGTAAAAAAAGGGTAGATGAAATGTCTGCCCTTTTTTTATGATGCATGCAATTGGTAAATTAGCAATGAAATTTCTAATGATAATGAAGTATAATTTCTCTATACTGGTATTTGTTCTCATGATTGCTTCCTGTTTAACAGGTAAAAAGAAAGTATTTCAACAACTGGATTCGGAACAAACGGGAATTCATTTTAATAATTTAATTACGGAGAGCGACTCAATAAATATATTAGACATTGAATATGTTTATAACGGCGGCGGTGTTGCTATTGCAGATTTTAATAATGATGGCTTGCCTGATGTTTTTTTTACCGGCAATATGGTTGGGAACAAGTTATACCTGAATGAAAGCAAAATGCGTTTCCGGGATGTATCTGCCATTGCTAAAATAGAGGGTGATGGCAAATGGTGTACTGGTGTAGCTACTGTAGATATAAATAATGATGGGTGGATGGATATTTATGTAGGTGCATCTATCAAAAAAAATGCATCGGAACGGGCAAACATGTTATACATTAATAAAGGCTTGGGAAAAGAAGGGATACCCGTTTTTGCAGATGAAGCCGCTGCTTATAATGTGGCAGATACGGCTCATACTACCAACGCAGCTTTTTTTGATTACGATAATGATGGTGATCTCGATTTGTATATACTTACCAATAAAATGGATGATGACCGTTATCCAAACCAATACCGGAAAAAAAGTATAGATGGCAGTTCCGAAAATACAGACAGGCTTTACAGGAACGATTGGGACTCTGCGTCAGGACATCCTGTATTTACCAATGTATCAAAAGAAGCAGGCATTTTAATTGAAGGTTATGGTCTGGGCCTTAACATTACCGACATTAATAAAGATGGCTGGAAAGACATTTATGTAACCAATGATTTTCTCACCAATGATCTGTTATGGATAAATAACCGCAACGGCACTTTTACCAATAGGTCGGGACAATATTTCAAGCATACTTCTTATTCTGCTATGGGCAATGATGTGGCTGATATTAACAACGATGGACTGGTTGATGTGGTTGCATTAGATATGTTGCCGGAATCAAATTACAGAAAGAAGATGATGATGGCTGCCAATAATTATCAAACCTATATAAACAATGATGAGTTTAATTATGAGTACCAATATGGGCGAAACACTTTACAGCTAAACCAGGGGCCGGCAATTAAAAATAAAGATTCTGCTTCGCACCCGGTATTCAGCGACATTGCTTTCCTTGCAGGAGTAGCTGAAACCGATTGGAGCTGGACGCCCATGGTAACAGATTTTGATAATGATGGTTTCCGTGATATACTTGTTACTAATGGTTATCCGAAAGACATTACCGACAGAGATTTTATGACCTATCGTGTTGATGCCAGCAAGATCGCATCAAAATCAAACATACTGGAACAAATACCGGAAGTTAAACTGCACAATTTTGCTTTTCGCAATAATGGCGATTGTACATTTTCAGATGTATCCGAAACATGGGGCATGATGGAGCCTTCTTTTTCAAGTGGTGCTGCTTACGGCGATTTGGATAATGATGGCGATATTGATTTTATCGTTAATAATACCAACGGAGAAGCAATGGTGTATAAAAATAATGCAAGCCAGAAAGGAAAGAATAATAGCCACTGGCTGCAGGTAAAGTTTAATGGAGATGATTTAAACAGGGACGGGATAGGAGCATGGGCCGAAATATATTATGATCATAATAAGAAACAGGTATATGAGAATACACCTTACCGGGGATATTTATCATCCATACAAAATATAGCTCATTTTGGCCTGGGCGAAAATGAATCAATAGATTCAGTAGTTATTAAATGGCCCAACGGTACAATGCAATTATTGACTGATGTTAAAGCTGACCAGTTATTGAAAGCGGATTATAAAAATGCAGTGTTGCCTTATTCTTTTGAGCAGGTAATAATTGTGGACAACACCTTGTTTATGGATATAACAGATTCACTCAATATTCCTTTTAAGCAGGAGGAACTTGATTTCAGCGATTTTAATATACAGAAATTATTGCCACATAAACTTTCTGAATATGGTCCTGGTATGGCTGTCGGTGATGTTGATGGTAATGGTTTAGACGATATTGCAATCGGAGGCTCCTATTCATTCAGTGCTAAAATTATAATGCAGCAGGCAAATGGAAAATTTACTGTGAAAGATTTAATACCCGGGGCTGATAAGCTAAATAAGCCTTGGGAGGATATGGGACTTTTGTTATTTGATGCGGATAGTGATGGCGACCTGGATTTATATACAGCCAGCGGCAGTTATGAAAACCAACCCAACTCATTGTTCTACCAGGATAAGTTTTTTATTAATGATGGAAAAGGTAATTTTTTGAATGACAGTCTTGCACTACCTGATAATTTAACGAGTAAGTCCTGTGTACGAGCTGCTGATTTTGATCGTGATGGTGATTTGGATCTTTTTATAGCAGGTCGTGTTGAACCCTGGCATTACCCCAAGCCGGTTTCAAGCTTTATTTATCGCAATGATTCAAAAAAAGGAAAGATAAGGTTTACGGATATAACCAATAGTATCGCCAAAGACCTGGTTAATATTGGATTGGTATGTGATGCTATCTGGACTGATTTTGATAATGATGGCTGGCAGGATATTGTACTGGCGGGTGAATGGATGCCAGTCACATTTATTAAGAATGATAAAGGCTTTTTTAAGAACGTATCTGCAGCAACGGGCATTAATGAACAGCTTGGAATATGGAATAGTATAGCACCCGCAGATTATGACAATGATGGTGATATAGATTATATCGTAGGTAATATGGGCAATAACTCTTTTTATCGTGCCAGCACACAACATCCTGTTAGGATTTATGCTAAGGATTTTGATAATAATAATAGCTATGATGCAATACCTTCACAATACCTGGTGGACAATGAAGGAAATAAAAAAGAATTTCCTGCGCAAACACGAGATGATATGATCAAACAAATCATCAGTATGCGGGCAAAGTTTCAGAACTATAAACTATTTGCTGATGCTACGATGGACAAGGTACTTACCAAAGAACAGTTAAATGGCGCATTGATAGTGCAGGCAAACAATTTCAAAACCAGTTATATTAAAAACAAAGGCAATGGAAAATTTGAAATAACTGCATTACCTATGCAGGCACAGGTTTCGGGAATAAATGGTATGGTTGCTGATGATTTTAATGGGGATGGTAACATGGATATTGTAATGAATGGAAACGATTTTGGAACAGAAGTTTCAGTAGGCAGGTATGATGCGTTGAATGGTCTGCTGATGCTTGGAGATGGGAAAGGGAATTTTCTACCACAAGCCATTAAAGAAAGCGGTATCTATATACCAGGAAATGGCAAGGCTTTGGTGAAAATTAAAAATGCGCAAGGAAAATATTTGATGATAGCAAGCCAGAACCGCGGTCCCCTAAAAATATTTACATTTAAAAAATCAGTTAAATGCATACCATTGCTTGCCGGGGATGTAAATGCGCTGATTAAATATAAAAATGGTAAAACAAGAAAAGAGGAAATTTATTATGGCGCTTCCTTTCTGTCCCAATCAGGCAGATTTCTGAATGTTGATGAAACTATTGCCAATATTGAAGTCGCCAATTCAAAAGGGATTTCAAGAAACTTATTACTTCAATAATGAATAACTGAATGAAAAAAATAACCAACAGAGTGCTGTACTTATTTATAACCGGTGTTTTGTTAGCTGGCTGTGCCCAGTCTAAATCAAACAATGACATGGTTGAAACCGATAAATTGTTCGATATTAATGACGCTGCTATATTACGGAATAATCAAAAACGGTTAACTGACCTGATTATTTACGATGTATTTAGTCCACCTGTTGCTGTTCGTATTTATGCATATACGGCATTAGCGGCTTACGAGGCGATGCGGTTTTCTAAACCCAACTATCCCTCACTTACTGCGCAATTAAAAGGCTTTGCGCCTATGCCTCAACCTGAAAGCGGAAAAGAATATAACTATATGCTTGCTGCTTCCAAAGCTTTTTTTTCGGTAGCATATAAGGTTACATTTTCTATCGATACTTTAAAAAAATATGAAGCGAGATTATTTGAACGCTTCAAAAGCCAATTGGATGCAGAAACATTTCAGAATTCAATTTCGTTTGGTGATAGTATCGGGAAAATAATTCTTGCACGTTCTGCCGTTGATAATTACCCGCAAACAAGGGGCAAACCAAGATATGTAGGAAGTCACGAACCAGGTAAATGGCGTCCAACACCACCCGATTACAGCGATGCCGTTGAATCTTGCTGGGGCACAATGAAATGCTTTGTGCTTGACACCTGCACGCAGTTTATGGCACCCCTGCCACCTCCTTACAGTATGGATAAGAAAAGCCTGTTTTACAAAAATGCAATAGAAGTATATGATATTGGCAAAAACCTTACTCCTGAACAAAAGGATATTGCCAGTTTTTGGGATGATAATCCTTTTGTGGTTGAACATTCGGGTCACATGATGGTTGCTAACAAAAAAATAACTCCCGGCGGCCATTGGATGGGAATTGCAGCCATCGCCTGCAAAAAAACGAACGCTGATGAAGTAAGAACAGCGCAAACATTCGCCTTAACGGCTGTTGCTTTAATGGAAGGTTTCATTGCCTGCTGGGATGAAAAATTCCGAAGCCAGGTAGTAAGACCTGTAACGGTGATTAACGAATTTATTGATGAGAAATGGAAGCCATTTTTGCAAACGCCACCTTTTCCTGAGTACACGAGTGGGCATAGTGCCATTTCTTCTGCTGCCGCAACCGTGTTGACCAAACTGTTTGGTGATAACTTCTCATTTCATGATGATAGCGATAAAGAATATATAGGTATGGAAAAAGATTTTAATTCTTTTTATGAGGCAGCCAATGAAGTCTCTATTAGCCGTGTATATGGTGGCATACACTACCGGTCAGGTGTTGATGCCGGTGCAGAACAGGGAAGAAAAGTGGGTGGCTTTATTGTTGAAAAAATAAAGTTGAAAGAATAAATTGTGCGAAGGAAAGTAATCGTAGTAAATGAAAAAAATAGTCTGGCTTCCTTTTTTTATGGCAGTATGCTTAGCAGGGCTGTATAATTGTAATAGCGGTGAGGAAAAGAAAAGCGAGGATAAAAGTATAAAAGAAGGTTATATCCTGTCGCAAACATATTGCAAAAGCTGTCATCAGTTTCCGGATCCTGCATTACTCAATAAAATTACCTGGAGTAACTATGTATTGCCTAAAATGGCCGAGCTTGTTGGGTTCCGGCATCTCGGACTAAATAAATATGTTGAGAATGGAAACTCTACCGCATTGAAACTGGAAGAGTGGAGTAAAATTGTTCAATACTATATCACGCAATCTCCTGCAAAAACAGAAAAAGGCACGGCGCAAACTATTGAGAGAGCTTTAAAGCAATTCGCTCTGCAGGTTCCTTCTTTTGGAATCAAACATCCTGCTACTACAATGGTAAATGCAGGTTCATCGCCGGAAGGGTTTTTTTTTGGCGATGGGTTATCGCAACAGGTGTATCATGTTTCCAACCAGGGAGCAGTAATTGATTCTTTTGCGGTTCAGAAAGGCGTTTCAAACCTGCATAGTACTGATACAACTATTCTGGCACTAACTATGGGTGTGCTGCAACCATCGGACAGTAAAGAGGGAAAGCTTCTTTCTATAAATAGGGTTTCAAAAAAGACAATTGTTTTGCTGGATAGCCTGCAACGTCCTGTTCATGCCACCTATGCTGATCTGAATGGCGATGACCTTGAAGACATTGTTGTATGTGAATTTGGTGATCGTGTGGGTCAACTAGCCTGGTATGAAAACAAAGGGGCGAACAAATATACAAGGCATATACTGCGGCCGCTACCCGGTGCGATAAAAACAGAAGCGCATGATTTCAATAAAGATGGATTGCCGGACCTGGCGGCTATGATGGCGCAGGGCGACGAGGGCATTTTTATTTATTATAACCAGGGCAATAACATTTTTAAAGAAGTAAGAATTTTACGATTACCACCGTCATATGGCTCCAATTATTTTGAGCTGGTGGATTTTAATAAGGATGGTTACCCTGATATTGTTGCCACTAATGGAGATAATGGAGATTATCCACCTGTTTTAAAAGCCTATCATGGAATAAGAATCTATCTGAACGATGGTGATAATAAATTTACAGAAGAAATTTTCCTGCCTGTGAACGGCATTGGAAAAGCTATAGCAAAAGATTTTGATGAAGATGGTGATATAGACATGGTATCTGTTTCTTTTTTTCCTGATTATCAAAACAGGCCTGAAGAAGGATTTATCTATTGGGAAAATAAGGGGAAATTTTCATTTGAGGCTTTCTCTTTTAGTGATGTTACTGCAGGAAGATGGTTAACAATGGATGCCGGCGATATTGATAAGGATGGAGATATGGATATTATATTAGGAAATGCTATTTTTTCTATTGGTGGCGTACCAGATTCAGTAAAAAAGAAATGGGATGCATACAGTCCTTCAGTTCTTATATTAAAAAATAAGCTTCGCTAATTGTAGTGTCGATCACTTACGCAGGTAAGACTGGGTGGAGATGAGAATATATATTGACGGGTAATATACGGCCTAAATAGATGCAATAGTATAAACAACGGATTTTATTCCTGTTCATAATATTTTACATTCTTTTCTTTCAAAAACTCTTTTATAGTATCCGCATGAATGCACTGTCCTAAATGAAGGAACGAATAGTCGCTGACTTTCTTTGCTTTGTTATTACTTATTATTTCTTTGTCAATAAGATCAAATCCCAGGTGAAGATGTTTTGTTGAGAACTGCATGCCATAAACGATCCCCTCTTTATTGAACAGTGGCCCACCGCTTTGCCCTTTTAGTCCCGGAGTACTTAATTCTATTCCAAATATTTTTTTTTCATCCGCCAGGAAACGGGTGATCATTCCCTCTATAGGAAACCGCGGTGAAGCGGTTATGCCTTCCTTTGTCCATTCAATATCATCCGTTACTTCATTAAACCTGAAATTGGTGAATTCGGGAAAAGGGAAACCAAGCCTGCAAACAAACTCGCCCTGTTTTATTGTTGAAGAATCTTTTACAAACACAGCATGGCCGGTATAGCGTAAATTTTTATAATCATTGAATTTTATGATGGCCAGATCATGTGTAGGGTGAAAATGCATGGTGAAACCGGACATCGAATCAACACAATCAATAAAAGTATTTTTTACCTGGATGATAGTCTCATCTGTATACTTATACTTTATTTCAAGCCCCTTCAGGTTTCGTTTGAATTGGCTATTCTTTGACAGTTTGTCTCGGTCTATTTTAAAATCGCTGAACTGTTTATTCAGATTATCGGAAGAGGACAATAACCCGGCAATATGTTTACAAGTGATAGCATAGCCTTCTTCGTTCACAAAAAACAACGTAGCTGCACCGGGGATGATCTTTTTGCCCGCATAGGTTCTTATGATAGAATGGATGGGTCTGGTGAACTGTGCCGCTTTTTCAATAGATTGAACAAACATGAATCATTGGTTTATACTGAATATCCGACTGATTCACTCAAGATAATACATTACAATGACTCATATGAGAACGGGCATTTTCAAGCCGGCAAATACTTACTTTCCGCTGCTATTATTTTACAGGTTATTTTTCCAGGAAACCTTTTAATGACTCATCTAAAATACTTCTCCAGCCCTCTTCAAAATTTTCTTTTGCGAAATCAGGATTGCCCGGGCCTAATGTTTCAATACCCTTATGCGTTAATTTTAATCG